>JBKPHP010000181.1:0-12111 GCA_046729895.1 Actinomycetota bacterium | reverse complement strand
CCCACCCGGAACCGCGGCGCGTACCCGTGCCCGAGCCTCGCACTGCGCCTGGCCGCGCGCGGCGATCCCTGCCGGGAAGGTCGCCGAGGCCCGTGCCGGCGCTCCGGCCGGTTCCCGCGCTGCAGGGCGTGCCAACCGCGGCTCCACGGCGGGTTCCGGACTGGCGCGGCGCCCCGAAGGCGGGTCCGGCTGGTGCTCCGGCGCCCGCAGCACACTCGGGTGCGGGGCCCGCAGCACACCCGGGTTCCGGGCCGGCAGCGCAGCCGGCTCCCGCGCCGCATCCTTCGCATCGCGTACCGCAGGGGGAGGCCGCCTCGGGGCCGGGGCTCGGCTGGGCCCTGGCCTGCCTGGGCATGCTGATCGCGGTGGCGCTGATGCGTCCGCACGGCGAACGGCCCGGCAAGGGGCACGGCGATCCGCGCGGCAATCCGCAGGGCGATCGCCGGGGCGATGCCCGCGGCCTCCCGGCGCGGCTCGGCGGCCTGCTGAGGCCGCTTGCCGGCCGCGGCTGAGCAAACCGAGCCCCAGTAGCATCGAAGCGATGCCGTACTACCTCACCACGCCCATCTACTACGTGAACGCCGAGCCCCATCTCGGCCACGCTTACACGACGATCGCCGCCGACGTGCTCGCGCGGCACATGCGGCAGCGGGGCGAGGAGGTCTTCTTCCTCACGGGTACCGACGAGCACGGAGAGCCGGTCACGTTGGCGGCGGAGAAGCTCGGCATCACGCCGCGCGAGCTGGGTGACCGCAATGTCGTCCACTTCAAGGAGCTGGTCGCGCGGCTCGGAGCGACCAACGACTTCTTCATCCGTACGACCGACGTCGAGCACGAGGCGGTGGTGGCGGACGTCGTCCAGCGCATTCACGACAACGGCCACGTCTACGAGGGCACGTACGAGGGCTGGTACTGCCCGCGCTGTGCCGACTTCAAGACGGACGCCGAGCTCGAGGAGGGCAACCGCTGCCCGATTCACAAGATCGTGCTCGAACGGGAGAAGGAGGACAACTGGTTCTTCCGTCTGTGCGCGTTCCAGGAGCCACTCGAGCGGCTGTACGCCGAGCGGCCTAGCTTCGTCATCCCGCAGAACCGCTACAACGAGGCGCTCTCCTTCATCAAGCAGGGGCTTCAGGACATCTCTCTATCGCGCGCGCGGCTCAAGTGGGGCGTGCCTGTGCCCTGGGATCCCGACCAGGTGATCTACGTCTGGATCGACGCCCTGCTCAACTACTACTCGGCGCTCTCCTACGCGCGTGAGGGCGAGGACCTCACCGACCGGTTCTGGCCGGCTGACGTGCATCTGATCGGGAAGGACATTCTCAAGTTCCACGCCGTGATCTGGCCCGCGCTGCTGATGGCGGCCGGTATCGAGGTGCCGCGCCAGGTGAGCATTCACGGCTTCCTGCTGCTGGGGGAGCACAAGATGTCCAAGTCACTGGGCAACGTGATCGACCCCTTCCGGGTCGTCGACCTGTACGGCGCCGACGCCCTTCGCTTCTACGTGCTGCGGGAGGTGCGATTCGGGCAGGACGGCGAGGTCTCTCCCGAGGGTTTCGAGAGGCGCTACACCACCGAGCTGGCGAACGAGTACGGCAACCTCTCGAGCCGAACGCTGGCGATGATCGACCGCTACCGGGACGGGGTGGTGCCCGAGGCGGAGCCGCCCGCGGGGCTCGCGGCCGAGTTCGAGGGCCTCTCGGATGCCGTCACGGCGCGGCTGGACGAGGTCGACCTGACCGAGGCCCTCGAGCAGATCTGGCAACGCATCAAGCTCCTGAACCGCTACGTGCAGGAGGAGCAGCCCTGGCAGCTCGCCAAGGACGACGCGCAGGCGGGGCGGCTCGACACGGTTCTGTACTCGCTTGCTGAGGGATTGCGTGTGGTGTCCGTGCTCCTCCATCCGTTCATGCCCGATTCCGCGGAGCGGCTGCTCGAGGCCCTCGGGCGGGGAGACCTCTCGCTCGAGCAGGCGCACTTCGGCGGGGTCCCCGGGGGCGCGCGCTGCGGCGAGCTCGCTCAGCTCTTCCCGAAGGTCGAGGCCGAAGCGCCGGCCGCGTAACCCCCGGGGACCGTGGTCGACACCCACTGCCACCTGGACGCCTGCGAGCCTCCGGTGGCGGAGCTCGTCGAGCGGGCCGTGGAGGCGGGGGTGAGGCGGATCGCCACAGTCGGCACGAACGCCGGCTCCACGCACGAGGCCCTGGCGGCCGCGGGGGAGCATGAGCAGGTAGTCGCCATCGTGGGCCGCCACCCGCACGAGGCCGAGGGATTCGGCGACGCCGACCTGGAACAGATCGAGCGCGCCGCGGCGGACCCGCGCGCCCGGGCGATCGGCGAGACCGGCCTCGACTTCTACCGCGACCGAGCCCCGCGGGGGGACCAGCGGCGGGCGTTCGAGGCTCAACTGGGGCTCGCCGAGCAGAGCGGACTTCCCGTGGTCATCCACAGCCGGGCAGCCGAGGAGGAGACCTTCTCGATCCTCGCGGAGCGAACGGGCGCGACGACGGTCGTCCTGCACTGCTTCTCGGCGCCCGATCGGATCGCGGAATGCGTCGAGCGCGGCTACATGTGCTCGTTTGCAGGCAATGTGACCTATTCCAAGGCGAGCGATCTCCAGGCCGCGGCGCGTGATGTGCCGGACGAACTGCTCCTCGTCGAGACCGACGCGCCCTTCCTCGCGCCCCAGGCGGTCCGGGGCAGGGCCAACGAGCCCGCCAACGTCCGCCATACCGCGGCGTTCCTGGCAGACCTGCGTGGCGTGGGCTACGGCGAGCTCGAGGACACGGTGGAGGCCAACGCGGCCAGGGTGTTCGAATGGTAAGTGAGGAGCCGCGGCAAGCGAGCCTGCGCCGCCTGCGCCGTTACGGGGTGCGGCCGAACCGGGAACTCGGCCAGAACTTCCTGATCGACGACAACCTGCTCGGTGTCATCGGGCGGGCCGCGGAGCTCCACCCGCGGGACGTCGTGCTGGAGGTGGGAGGCGGGCTCGGCGTGCTGTCGGAGTACCTGGCGCCGCGCGTGGCGCACCTGCACGTGGTGGAGGTCGACCCTGCCCTCCGCCCGCCGCTCGAGGAGGCCCTGGAGCCCTTCGACAACGCCTCACTGCACCTCGCGGACGCGGTCGAGCTCGACCTGTCCTCCCTCAGGCCACCGCCCAGCAAGGTCGTGGCCAACCTTCCCTACGGTGTGGCCGCCACGCTCCTGCTCAAGTCCGTCACGGAGCTTCCCGGGGTGTCACTGTGGGTGGCGATGCTGCAGCGAGAGGTGGCAGACCGGCTGGCCGCGGGGCCGGGCAGCAAGCTCTACGGGGTCACTTCCGTGCTCGCCCAGGTCGCTTGCGAGGTTCGCCTCCTGCGACGGGTCCCACGCTCGGTCTTCCGCCCGGAGCCGAACGTCGAGTCCGCGCTCGTCGCGATGCGGCGGCAGGGTCCGGCCGCGGACGCGGTGGTCACGGCGCTGGTGCACGCCGGCTTCGCGCACCGGCGCAAGGCGCTGGCGGGCTCCATCGCGCTTGCCCCGGGCGCGGGCGAAGGCTTGCGTGACGCGGTCCGGGACGCCCTCGGGCGCCTGGGGCAGCCGCGCGACGCCCGCGCCGAGCGGCTGCCGGCCGACGACTGGCCGAGACTGGCCGATCAGCTCGGCCGCGACCGCCTGGCGGTGCTGGCGCCCCGATGATCGTCGAGCACGCCTACGCGAAGGCGAACCTCGTGCTGCAGGTGGGGCGTCCGCGCGACGATGGCCTTCATCCTCTCTGCTCGCTGTTCGCGTCGCTCCAGCTCGCCGACGAGCTGACCGTCGAGGAATGCGATCGCGACGAGCTGGACTGTCCCGGCGTCGTCGGGGAGAACCTGGCCACGCGTGCGCTGAAGGCGATCCGGGACGCGGCACCGGGAAGCGTCCCCCCGCTCCGCGTGCGGATCGAGAAGCGGGTGCCGGTGGCGGCCGGACTCGGCGGCGGCAGCGCGGACGCCGCCGCGGTCCTCAGGGCCGCCAACGAGCTCGCCGGACGGCCGCTGGATTCTGGCGGCCTCCGCGCGATCGCCGCCCGGCTCGGCTCCGACGTGCCGAGCCAGGTAGAGCCCCGGCACGCGCTGGTGACCGGCGTGGGTGACGAGGTCCAACCGGTGGGGCTGCCCGACGCCGCCCTGGTGCTCGTGCCGGTGGCCAACGGCTTGGAAGCGAGCCAGGTCTATGCCGAGCTCGATCGCCTCCACGCCTGGAGGGAGCCGCTCGACCGCGAGCGCCTGCTCGACCTGGCGGCCGGGCCGCTCCCGCGCCTCGCAGGCGCGGTCGAGAACGACCTGCAACGGCCGGCGCTGTCGCTGCGACCGCACCTGGAGCGAACGCTCGTCCAGTTGCTGGAACTGGGTGCGCTGGCCGCCGCGCTCACGGGCTCGGGACCCACGGCGTTCGGTGTCTTCGAGAGGGAGGCGGCGGCGCGCGAGGCCGCCGGTGGCTTGGCCGCCGCAATCGTGACCCGCACCCGGCACGTCCCCGACGCCTCGTGAGCCCCGGGCGCGTGGCCGCCGCCGTGGCGGCCGTTTTGCTAGCAGGAGGCGCGGTCTGGCGTCGCGATCGGTTGAGCAGGGAGCGGCTCATCATCGCGCTGCTCGGCGCCGCGGCGCTTGGGGTCTTCGCGAGCGGGGTGCTATCCGCGCTACCGGACCCGAAGAGCGTGATCGGCGACGTGGCACGCGCCCTCGGCCCCTGGACGTATGCGCTCGTCGGCGTGCTCGCCTACCTCGAGACGGCCGCCTTCGTGGGCTTGATCGCGCCGGGGGAGACGGTGGTCATCGCAGGTGGGGTGATCGCCGGCCAGGGGGAGATAGACCTTCTCCCGCTGATCGGCCTGGTCTGGGCATGCGCGGTGCTGGGGGATACCACGAGCTTCTTCATCGGTCGCAAGCTGGGGCGGCGCTTCCTCTGTCGGCACGGGCCGAAGGTGGGAATCACCGAGGGCCGTCTCGAGCAGGTCGAGGCCTACTTCGAGCGCCACGGGGGCAAGACGATCCTGATCGGGCGGTTCATCGGGTTGGTGCGCGCGCTGGCGCCCTTCGTCGCCGGCTCGTCGGGCCTCCGCTACCGGCGCTTCATTCCATTCAGCGTGGTGGGCACGGGGCTCTGGGCCACGACGTTCTGCCTGCTCGGGTACATCTTCTGGCAGTCCTTCGACCAGGTGGCGAAGGCCGCGGGTCACGCGGTGTTCGCGTTCGGCGTCGTGGCCGGCGTGATCGTCGCCGTCGTGCTGGCCTACCGGCGACTGCGCCGGCCCGAGGAGCGCCGGCGGCTGTCGGCGTGGCTCGACCGGCAGGGGCAGAAGCCGGCGCTGCGGCCGCTCTTCGCGATTGCCCGTCCCGTCTGGCGGCGCCTGCTGCTCCCCCTTGGTCGGGCCGTGTGGCCGGAGCTGCGCTTCCTGTGGGAGCGCCTCACGCCGGGCGAGCTGGGATTGGAGCTCACGACGTCACTCGCCGTCGCCGGGGTGGGCCTCTACTTCTTCACGCTCTTCACCGTCGTGTTGTCAGGCGATCCCGGGCCGACCACGCTGGACACGCAGTGGTTCGACGTAGTCGACAAGCTGCACAGCAAGGTCCTGGTTGACACGGCCAAGGCGGTATCCGCCCTGGGAGCGCTGCCCATCGTGCTGGCGCTCCTGCTGGTCACGGCGGTGCTGCTCGTGGTGGACCGGCGGCCGATCGAGGTCGTGGGGCTGCTGGTCGGCTTCGGGCTGGTCGTTCTCGCGGTCCACGTGGCCAAGGCCGGCGTCGACCGGCCCCGTCCCGTCGATGCGCTCATCCGAACGAAGGGGTCGAGCTTCCCAAGCGGGCACGCGGCCTACTCCGCCGCCTGGGTGGCCGTCGCGGCGCTGTTCACGCGACGGCTGCGTGCGGCGGGGGGCGCGACGCTCTTGCTGGTGGGAATCGTGATCAGCGCCGCCGTCGGCGTATCGCGTATCTACCTCCGGGCCCACTTCTGGTCCGACGTCGCGGGCGGGTGGGGCCTCGGCTACGGGATCTTCGGGACGGTCGCGGTGGTTGCGCTGGTCGTCGCCCATGTACGCCACAATGAGCGGGCGAGGGCGCCCTCGAAAAGCTGATGGACCTCAACCTCACAACCACGGAGCTCACTCTCGCGCTGGCGGCCGGAGTCGTGGGCGCCGGCTACATCGCGTTCATCCTCGTGCCTGCGTGGGAGTCCTACGGCAGGCTCTGGGAACGGCTCGCAGCGAGCTTCCTGACGCTGTTCACGCTCGCCACGCTGCTCGGCATTGGCTCCGCGATCGGCCTGCTGATCGTGTGGTCCTACGATCGCTACGCATAGCGCGGGCTCACCGCGTACCTACAATCACCCAACGATGACGGCGTCGGAGAAGCGTGCGCGGACGCCCGAGGCGCGCGGGTTCCTCGACGCGCTGGACGAGGTCTCGGAGGCCGTGGAGTCCGGCGCCGGCCTGCCCGCGGTGGCACGGGCCGCGGGGCGCGCGCTCGATGCCAGCGTGATCGTGCTGGACTCTTCGAGCAAGGTGCTCGCGGTCGCCTGCTCGTCGCCTGACGACGAGCGCGCGGTGATGGCGGGGCAGTCCGGCAGTGCATCGCTTGAGCTGCGCGTTGCCGACGCGCCGGTCGGACAGTTGCGGCTCCGGCCGCGCGGAGAGCCTCCCGACTCGTCGCTTCTGCGGCTCGTGACGAACCTGATCGGACTCGAGGTCGATCGAGCCCGGGCGCCGGAGCGCGCGACTGAGGCCGCCGTCAGCGACTTCCTCTCCGACCTGCTCGAGCGTCGCGTCACCGACCGCGAGAACATCGTGGCCCGGGCCGAGGAGCTGGGCTGCGACCTGCGCGGCGGAGGCAGCGTGGTGATTACCCGCGCGCGGCCGCAGCAGCCGGAGGAAGGCGATTGGCGGGCGCACGTGCTCACCGTGGCGGAGCGCGGGGCCCGCGCGGTTGAGCGAGGCTCACTCGCAGCGCTGATCGAGACCGGAGAGCCGCGCCCCAACGGGTACGAGCGGGAGCTCGTGATCGTGGTGCCAGGCGAGCAGGGCGGCCGGGCGGCGGAGGCCGTCCTCCGCGAGCTCGAAGCCGGACTCGACAACTACAGCTTCACGGTGGCCCTGAGCAGGCCCGCCGGCGACCCGGTCGACCTCCACCGGGCGGGAGCCGAGTCGCTGCTGGCGGCGAACGTCGCAGAGGCGCGCGGCCTCTCCCGCCTCAGCTTCGAGGAGACCGGTGCCTACCGGCTCCTGCTGCCGGCGATGAGCGAGGACCCCGGCGAGTTGCGCCGCTTCCATGACGAGACCGTCGAGCCGCTGGTCGCCTACGACGAGCAGTACGACACGGAGCTAGTCCGCACGCTCGAGTCGTTCTTGGACGCCGACGGCAACGTCGCGAAGACCGCCGAGAAGCTCTTCACGCATCGCCACACGGTTCGCTACCGGCTCGACCGCGTCCGGGAGCTGACCGGGCTCGATGTGAGCTCTACCGACGGCCGCGAGCGCCTCTCGCTGGGACTCAAGGCGATGCGGGTGCTCGGCATCGTCCCGCCGGGCGGGCCGGCCCGCGAGCGCGGCGCCGAGGCGGGGCGAGTGCCCAAGCAGCCCAAGGACCGCTGACTCGAGTGCGGCTGAGACTGGGGAGCGCGGACTCGAACCGCGACCGAGGGCTCCAAAGGCCCCAGTGCTGCCAATTACACCACTCCCCAATGGTGCTCTGAGAATACGCGTCCGACGAGCGGCACAGACGCCTGCGTCGGTACGCTGACCCGGCTATGGCCAATCACTTTTCGGTGCTGATCATGGCGGCGGGCCTCGGCACGCGCATGCGGTCGGAGATGCCAAAGGTCCTGCACCCAGTGTGCGGCAAGCCCATGGTCCAGTGGGCCATCGACGCCGCCCGCGGAGCGGGGGCGGATGAGATCGTCTGCGTCGTCCGGCCGGGGGACGGCGTCGAGGAGGGTCTGCCAAACGACGTGGCCGTCGCCCGACAGGAGCACGGCGAGGGCACGGGCTCGGCAGTGCTGGCCGCACGGGACCGGCTCGAGAAGGGCGGGACCGTGGTGGTCCTCTCCGGCGACCACCCCCTGGTCTCCGAGCGCCTGATCGAGGATCTGGTCGAGGCCCACGAGGCCGAGAACGCGGTGGCCACCCTCCTCGCCACCCGCGACCTCGACCCGGCCGGCTACGGGCGCATCGTCCGCGGCGGGGACGGCTCGATCCAGCGCATCGTGGAGACGAAATACCCCGACCGGGTGTCGCCGGAGCTGCTCGAGATCCGCGAGATCAACGTCGGCACCTACGTGTTCGATGGGAGCCGCCTGGTGGCGGCCCTCGACCGGGTGGAGCAGAAGGACGGTGAGTTGAATCTGACCGACACCGTCCCGATCCTGGCGCGGGATGGAGAGCGAGTGGTCACGCGAGAGACGCACGACGTGCTCAGCGCGCTCGGTGTGAACAGCCGCGCCGAGCTGATGGAGGCGGAGCGGCTGGCCCAGGCAAGGCTGATCGAGGAGCACGCCCGGGCCGGCGTCACGTTCGTCTCCGCACTCACCGCCAGCGTTGAAGCGGGCGTCGAGATCGGGGAGGACACCACCATCGGCCCGGGGGTCACGCTCCGCGGGTCGACCCACATCGGACGCGGCTGCGAGATCGGCCCCAACAGCACTCTGATCGACGTCGTGCTCGGGGACAAGGTGAGGGTGCCGCACTCCTACCTGCTCGGCTGTGAGGTGCGGAGCGAGGCGAGCATCGGACCCTTTGCCTACCTGCGGCCGGGCACCGTCGTGCATGAGGAGGCGAAGGTCGGCACGTTCGTGGAGGTGAAGAACTCCGAGATCGGTCGGGGGGCGAAGGTGCCCCACCTCTCCTACATCGGGGACGCCGACGTGGGTGAGGAGTCCAACCTCGGTGCGAGCACGATCACCGCCAACTACGACGGCCGCCGCAAGCACCGCACGAAGATCGGAAAACGCGTGAAGACGAGCGTTCACACGTCGCTCGTGGCGCCCCTGGACGTCGGGGATCGAGCGTACACTGGGGCCGGATCTGCGATCACCGAGGACATCCCCGAGGGTGCTCTCGGAATCGCTCGCCCGAGGCAGACGAACATCGAGGGCTACGCGGAGCGCGCGGAGGAGGAATCGCGGGAATGAGTCGGCCGCTCGACACGGCCACGGCACCGGTCCTGCCGTCGAGCATTCCTGCGGGTTACGAGAAGCGGCTGATGCTGGCTGCCGGCCGCGCGAGCCTCGAGCTGGGCGGGAAGATTGCCGACAGGCTGCATGTCGAGCTCACGGGCGCCGGGCTCAAGACCTTCTCCGACGGAGAGGTGTACTGCCGCTACGAGCACTCGGTCCGAGGCGCGGATCTCTTCATCCTGCAGTCGATCTGCGGCTCGGAGCGCGAGGGCCTGACGGTGAACGACGCCCTGATGGAGCTGCTGCAGATGGTGCATGCGGCGAAGCTCGCCTCTTCGCACCGGATCATCGCCGTCACTCCCTGGTACGGCTATTCCCGCCAGGACAAGAAGTCGGCGCCACGCGAGCCCATCTCGGCGCGACTGGTCAGCGACATGCTCGAGACGGCGGGCATCGACCGACTGGTGACCATGGATCTTCACGCCGGCCAGGTGCAGGGGTTCTTCTCGAGGCCGGTCGACCACATGACGGCGATCCATCCCTTGACGCAGTACGTGACGGACCAGCTGGGGCACGAGTCCGACCTCGTGATCATCGCGCCGGATGCCGGACGCGTGAAGCTCGTGCGTAAGTTCGCCCAGAAGGTGGGGGCGCCCTACGCCCTGATGGAGAAAGAGCGGCCCGCCCAGCAAGTCGCCGAGATCGGCTATGTGATCGGCGACGTGAAAGGCAAAGTGGCGGTGATCGTCGACGACATCATCGACACCGGCGGCACGCTCGCTGCGGCCGCGCAGACGGTCCTCGACGAGGGAGCGGAGAAGGTGTTCGCGGTCGCCACGCACGGCCTGTTCTCCGGCGACGCCTTCGAGACGCTCGCAAGCTCGCCGCTCTCGGGCATAGTGGTCACGGACACCGTCCCTCTCCGTGAGGGAGCGCCCGACCTCATCCGGCAGCTCACCTGTGCGGACATCCTTACCCGCGCGGTCCGCGAGATCTTCACCGACGGATCGGTATCGGAGATCTTCGCCGGCGAGAACCAGCTCTTCTAGCTTCTACCGCTCTGCGAGCGGAATTGCGGCCCGGATGGTCACGAAACGGTCACGAGTTCGTAGCGACGGGGGCTGTCTGTAGCCTCACCAGCCGAATTGGGGGCAGCACCCTGTTCAAGAAGGCCACAAAGAAGCTCGAGCAGGGCTGGCACCGCCCGAATGCCAGGGTGGGCACTCTCGCCGCCCTCGTGGCCCTGGTGGCGTTCATCCTCAGCCTGGTGCAGGGAGCGCCCCACGCTCTGCCCTCCTACACAATGGGCTGGCCGCTCATCCTCTAGATTGAGCGGGCCGCCTTTTCGCCTTCCTCGTGATGATCCTGGGAAACCTGGGCCGTCGCCTTGGCCGAGGGCGGAGGCGGTTCCGGCGATCCGGCCGAGCCGCCGTCAGCCGAGCAGCAGTTCGCCACGAGCTACCGGGACGCGCTGAACACGTCACGCACGCCGTGGCTGGGCGAGGGGCCGCGCGATGGCGAGCACTAAGGCCACGGCCCGCGCCGAGCTGGACCGGCTACGTCAGGGCGCCGCACGCGGGGCCGCGGGATTTCGTGAGGCTGAGGCGGCGCTCCACCCTGCCGAGGCGGACCGCGAGGCGCTCGACCGCCAGGTGGAGGCCGCCTACTTCCGACGGGCGCGACGGCCAAGCCACGCAGCAGGCCAAGCAGCGGACGACGCTCGACGAGTGCGCTCACGAGGCGGAGCTGCGGCTCTCGCCGGGCGCGGCACGCGGCCGAGGCGGTCGCACGCTCGAGGCCGAGCGCGCCAGGGACCTGCTGGCAGAGATGAAGCCGGCGGCCGAGCAGACCGCGCGGGAACTCCAAGCGGCGCTCGAGCATGTGGTCCGCCTAGACCGGCAATGGCAGCGAGAGCGCCCGGCGACAGACCACGTCGTCAACCGGGGCGGGGTCAGCCCGCCGCTACTGCCCAGCTTCGGCGCACCCGTTCTCTTCCGCGCTCACCAGCATCCGCGACCTGCTCGCCGCGGGCGGCGAGGTGTCCCCGTATCTGCCGCATTGGCGCGGCGACATCGCTTTCCAGAGCGAGCAGCGGGTCCGTCGCCTGTTGAACCTCCGCCGGACCAAGAAACGCTCCGCCGACCGGGAGGAGGAGCTCGAGCGCATCCGCGCCGAGCTCGCGGCTGGAGCGGAGGGAGCATTTGAGCCAGGGACGCCCTAGCCCGGCAGGGCGGCGTGCCCGACCTCGCCCTCGAAAAGTCGAGCGCGATCGCGCCCTGTCGATGATTACGCGGCTGGCCGCGGGGCGCACGCTCGGGCGGAACGCCGCCTAGACCGCCTACTCACGCAGGCCGGCGGCTTCGAGCGCTTCCTCGCGGTAGGTCTGGCCTTCTCCCGAGCCCACCGAAGTTTGGGCTGAGCGCACAGGGTTGAGGAGGTGGCCCTTCCGACGGCGGGCGGGGAGGGCCACCGGCCCTCCCCATTACCGAGAACGTCTGCCGGTCTCCCCTCGGACGCCGGGCTCCGAACCTGCCGCCTCTGCCGCCGCACCCGCCGCGAACCGCCACGTTCTCCTGCGACATCGCCTACTCCCGCAGTCCGACGGCTTCGAGGGCTGCCCTCCTCCGTCGCCGCAGAGGCTTCCTCGTCCCAACCGTCTGGTACACAGCGCTAGCGAATCAGCCCCGCCCAGGCGTGAGCCCAGGCGGGGCTGCCTCGTTCGGACGAACGAGCTGCGAGCTAGCCAACTAGTCGCACTTGTTAAGCGCGCCCTGTGTGGCGTCCTTGTTCTTTCCGGCCGGACAGTTGCCCGACGGGTTCGTATTCGGGTGGCCGTTGTTGGTGGATTCGGTGATCGCTGCTGCCGCAGGCCCACTCGCCGCCAGCGCGATGGCTGACGCCAACAGCGCGACCTTCCCTGTCTTCCTGCGCATTTGAACCTCCTAGGTTCGGATGCGGGACTATCTGGGCGCTCGCCGGAAG
>JBKPHP010000180.1:0-5777 GCA_046729895.1 Actinomycetota bacterium | reverse complement strand
TGAAGACCTCGATCCACCGGCGGGAGACGGCCTTGTTGCGTTCCACCGAGGTTGCGTCGCTCGGCTGGGTTGGCTTGTCGGTCGTTGTATCCCGCGTGGGTTCGTTGGTCACGCTGGTCGCCCTTCCTGAATGGTTTGATGTTCGTGGACCGTCGTATTCTCTGGCACCACGGTTGCAGGTGGCAATGTCACGCCGAGCTCGGCTTGAGCGCCCGGACATCGTCCATCCCGAGGCGTCCGCGGCTGCTCACGGCGACGATCCATCCACCCGCAAGCAGCCGCCTCGGCTGCTGCTTCCGTCGGCAGGTAGGCG
Organism: Actinomycetota bacterium; assembly: GCA_046729895.1. GTDB lineage: Bacteria > Actinomycetota > Thermoleophilia > Solirubrobacterales > Thermoleophilaceae > DASXBA01. The sequence continues at coordinate 5,464 of JBKPHP010000180.1, read as the reverse complement.
CGTCCTCGCCGGTTGACCGCGGGACCTCGAGCCGGTCGTCAGCTGGGCGCAGCACAGCCCCAGGTGGTGCCAGTCGCGCTGCCAAGGAGCGGCCGGCAGCCGGCGGCGAGGTTGTCGTGGCCGGTGCTGTTCTAGTTGAGCGGTGGTAGACCGGAGCCTCGCAATCCGTGCGACACTCGACCGGTGCCCGGGCGGCCGATCGAGCTGGTTGTGGCTGGCGCCGAGGCGGCCACCCGCGGTGATGCCGATGCTCTGATCGCCGTGCGGGATGGGAAGCTCTGGCGGGGAAGAGCTTCACCAACAAGCAGGAGGCGGTGCGGGCGGCCTCAGGATGAGTAGTCCCATGTCGGAGGCTTCGAGTTGAGCGCGGCTTCCGTTCCTCGACTTACGTTCCGAGTCGACACATAACAGTGGCTAGACTCGATGTGTGAAGGCTGGTCCCGACCCTTCTGCCGAGGAACCCCGTGTGGGGCGTCCGCGCGACCCCCAGATCGACGCCGCCGTGCTGGATGCCACGATCGCGGTGCTCGGCCACTCGGGGTACGGCGGACTCACACTCGAGGATGTCGCCCGTCAGGCTGGGACCACGAAGCCGGCCATCTACCGTCGCTGGCCCAGTCGCCAGCGGTTGGTGCTCGCCGCGCTGGGCCAGCGCCTTGGGGAGGCACGGGCGCCCGACACCGGGTGCACGCTGTGTGATCTGGACGAGTGCCTGAAGATTTTCGTGGCCGCGTTCCGGCGGCTGCCGCCGGATGTGCTCGGTCCGCTGTTCGCCGATTGCGCCGGCGACCGCGAACTGCGGGCGGCGTTCATGACCACTCTGTTCGACCCGCCCAGAAAAGCCGTCAGAGAGACCCTCGACCGAGCCCACGCGCGAGGCGACCTGCGGGACGACGTCGATCTGGACCTGATTCTCGACCTGATCGGCTCGCTGGTTCACTACCGCGCTTTGTTCGGTCACGCGCCCACGAGTAATGTCGAGATCGAGCGCGCGGTCGAGGCGCTCTTGCAGGGCATCGCCACGGACTATCCGAGGTTGCTCGAGCACAGCCGCCAGGTGAGCGGCGACCCCAAGCTGCATCGCCTTCACGCCTAACGGCAATCGCATCCGGCAGCTTGGGGGGGAAAGACGAGGCTCGCGTTTACGAGGCTCGGCCCGGTCGTAAGCGCCCGACCGCCACTAGTCGGCGCGGGCACGGGGGCTCTGCCGAGGTTTCCGGGGCGGGACGAAGCCGCAGGGCGAGAAGCGCGATGGCCGCGATTCCGGCCGCGACGACGAGCACGGCGGTGCTTAGGCCGTCGGCTTTTGCGCTTCGGAGGGACTCGCCGACGAGTCCGTCGGTGCCGGAGTTGGCCACCAGCACCAGCAGGGCGAGGCCGACGGCGGCGCCGACCGAGGTGCTGGTCGAGGTGATCCCCGAGGCGACGCCCTGCTCGCGGTCGGCCACCCCCGTTCCCGCGGCGATGAAGATCGTCGTGAAGACGACGCCGTCGCCGATGCTGACGAGGATGAGGCCTGGGATCAGGGCGGCATAGGAGCCGTCCGGCGACATCGCCAGGCCGAGCGCCAGCGCGCCCAGGGCGCCGATGGCGAGGGCGGCGACCAGCGTGGGCCTGAGGCCGCAGCGCGTGACCAGCTGACCGGCGAGCGCCGAGCCCGTGACCACGACCGCGGTTGGGAGTAGAAAGCCGACGCCGGTTTCCAAGGCGGCGTAGCCGTGGACGTCCTGGAGGTACAACGTGAGGAAGTAAAGGACCGAACCGAACGTCGCCCAGAACAGGAAGGCGATCGCGACTGCGGTGGCGAGGTTGCTGTTTGCGAGCAGCCGCGGCGGGAGGAGCGGGTCACGACTCCGTCGCTCGAGGGGCACAAAGGCCCCGAGCAGGAGCAGGCCTGCTGCCGCGCTGGCGAGGACGGCGGGCGAGCCCCAGCCGAGCCCGGGGCCTTGCACGAGCGCGAACACGAGCAGGGTGACGCCGAGGGTCGCTGTGAGTGCGCCGGGCAGGTCGAGGCTTCGTCCCCGCTCGAGCTCGCCGTCGGCGGGGATCAGCGCGAACGCGAGGAGCAGCGCCAGGCCCGCCAGCGGCACATTGACGAAGAACACCGCCTCCCAACCGAGCGCCTGGGTGAGCACCCCGCCGAGTAGGACGCCGACGACGAGGCCGGCCGCGCCGGCACCGCCCCAGACCGCCAGGGCATGGTTGCGCTCGCGGCCCTCGGCGAACGTGGTGTTGACCAGCGACAGGGTGGCGGGAAAGACGAGCGCTCCGCCAAGCCCCTGCGCAGCGCGCGCGGCGAGCAGGACCTCGGGTGTCGGCGCCAGCCCACCGGCCAGGGAAGCGGCGGCGTAGAGCGAGAGGCCCGCTACGAAGACCCGCCGGCGTCCGAGCCGGTCGGCGGCGCGACCGCCGAGCAACAGGAAGCCGGCGGACGCCACCGCGTAGGCGCTGATCACCGACTGAAGTGTCTGCGCCGAGTAGTCGAGCTCTCGCCCGATCTCGGGTAGCGCCACCACCACGATGTACTGGTCGAGCGAGACGATCAGCATCGCGAACGCCAACAGCGCCAGCGTCGCGGCCCGCGGGTCGCCGCCGAGCCGGTCGCGAAGTGGCGGTGTGCGGGTGACAGACATCAGCGGGGTTCCTTCGACCATCGATCTTGGCGGCGGCAGGGGGGGTATAAATTCGCTACGTATCATAACGTAATGCTCCTGGCGAGCGTCACGCGATGATCCGCAAATCGGTCCCGAAGCACGAAGGTACTCGGCCTTCCGGCGAGCAGACAGGTAGGCGGCGTGATCCCGGTACGCGCCGAAAAGGCGTCTTTGTAGGCGGGATCCCCCGGGCGTTTCAGCTTCCGTCAGGGGCTGACCACGGGTCCCACGCTCCACACCTCGACCGCTCCGAACCCCTTCAGGGGTATTCGTCCCTGAGGCCGGACCGCGACGGTCGAGTCGTGGGAGATCGCATCGACGAGCTGATCGTCGGCGAGCACGGTGCCCGCCGGCGCCCCGTCCACCAGGCGGCTCGCCAGGTTGACGGCTCGGCCGAAATAGTCGCCTCCTCGAGCGAGCACCGGGCCGAGCGCCAGACCCGCCCGCGCGGCTGGAAGTCCGCTCGCCTCACAGGCCGCGACCAGCTCCAGCGCACCGCGGACCCCTCCCCGCGGGGTAGGAGAGACGAACATCGCCTCATCGCCGATCAGTTTCACGACCCGACCGCCGGCCTCGGTCACGATGTCGGACGCGAGCGACTCGAATCGACTCAGCAGACGCGCGAACTCGTCATTGGGGAGGGAGCCGCTGGTGCGAGTGAACCCGACCAGGTCGACGAAGCCGACCGCCAGGGTTGGATGGTCGCCGACCTCCAGCGTCAGGCGCCGACGCAGCGTCTCGTCCAGGCGGCGCCGCAGCCCGTAGAGCAGGAGCCACGCCATGTCCGAGCGCTCGAGGCCGCGCTGGAGCACGTCATCGAGCACCCGCCCGCGCAGGCCGAGGGCGCGCATCTCGGCCATCGCGTCGGCCTCGATCTCCGAGATCCGCGTGAGGTGGGCGCTGACCATCCTGGCCTCGCGCACGATCGCCTCGAGTGCAGCCTCCCGACGGTCGTCCTCGAGCGTTCCGATTCCCTCCGTCGCGATGGCAAGCGCCCTGACGTCCTCGGTTGTGTACGCGCGCTCGTCGGCGGGCACGTCCGGAAAGCCGAGCGCACGCCAGAGGCCATCGGCAACCTCGTGGTCGACCCCGGCGCGAGCGCAGACCTCCGGCCAGGTGAGCTCCCTCGGACCGAGGCGGACAAGGCGCTCCACGTAGTCGCCGTCGGGCGGAGGTCCATCGGCCATGCGATCCACGCGACTCTACGCCGCGCCGCGGGAGTGCGTCCGACAACGTCGGCTAGCACGCGACGCGTCTCGCACTGGCCAGGGCGCTCGCGGCGGGGCCGGTGCCGGGGGACGCTCCAGACGAGGAGCGCGATCGATACCCGAGCAGACCGGCGCGGCGTCGGCCTGAGACCGACTCCCAGCGTGGACGAAGCCGGCTTCGCGGCTGACTGCTCCGCGGAAGCCACGGAGGGCGGGGCGGGCAGGGACACGTCAATGCCCAAGCAGGAACCCGGCGAGAGAGGAACGGGGATCACCCCGCGACGCGATGGATTTCCGGCCCCCGACGGATCCCTACTAGAAAGCGGCGAATTCCGTCGCCGAACGACAGAAAGCGAGGAAGCCAATGAGCTCGGGATCCAGTCGCGTGAACGGCAAGGCGGCGATCGGATGGGTAGTCGCCCTGACGGCGATCGGCTCGCTGATGGCCGCCCTCGACACCCTGGTGGTCTCAACTGCTCTGAGCACGATCCGGCGGGATCTCGGCGCCTCCGTCGAGCAGCTCGAGTGGACGGTCAACGCCTACAACCTGAGCTTCGCGGTGTTGCTGATCACCGCCGCCGCGCTCGGAGACCGATACGGACGCCGCAGCTTCTACGCCATGGGGCTGAGCCTGTTCGCCGGCGCGTCGGCCCTGAGCGCACTGGCTCCCAGCATCGGCTGGCTGATCGCGGCGCGCGCCCTACAGGGCGCCGGCGCGGCGCTGGTACTGACGCTGGGCCTGGCGCTCCTGAGCGCGGCCTTCCCGCCTGAGCGCAGGGGGACGGCGATTGGCCTGTTTAGCGCCGTCACCGGGATCGCGGTCGCCAGCGGCCCGCTAGTCGGCGGCGCTATCGCCGAGGGCATCGACTGGGAGTGGATCTTCTGGCTGAACGTCCCGATCGGCCTGGCCACGGTACCGCTCGTGCTCAGCCGCATCGAGGAGAGCTTCGGCGGCGACACCGGCCTCGACCTCCCCGGGCTGGCGCTGATCAGCGCCGCCGCCTTCGGAGTCGTCTGGGGCCTCGTCCGTGGGAACTCCGCCGGCTGGGACAGCATCGAGGTCCTCGGCGCGCTCGCGGCCGGTGTGCTGCTGGTCGGCGCGTTCGTCGCCCGGGAGCTGCGAGCGCCGGAGCCGATGCTGCCGATGCGCCTCTTCCGCTCCCGCGCCTTCTCGGCCGGCAACGCGGCGATCTTCCTGACCTTCGGCTCGCTCTTCGGTGCGGTGTTCTTCTTCGCGCAGATGCTGCAGAACGCGCTCGGCTACGGCCCGCTCGAGGCCGGCCTGCGCCTGCTGCCGTGGACGATCACCTTCATCACGGTGGCCCCCGTCGTCGGCGCCCTGGCGGATCGCTTCGGCGAGCGCCCCTTCATGGTCGGGGGGCTCACCCTGCAGGCGGTTGGCATGGCCTGGATCGCACTGATCGCGGACCCAGGGCTCACGTACTCGCAGTTCGTGCTGCCGTCGGTCGTCGCCGGCGTCGGGGTCTCGATGGCGATTCCGGCAGCGCAGAACTCGGTGGTGGGTTCCGTCGCCCTCGAGGATGTCGGCAAGGCCGCCGGTGCCAACAGCATGATGCGCGAGCTCGGCGGGGTCTTCGGGGT
>JBKPHP010000179.1:0-4256 GCA_046729895.1 Actinomycetota bacterium | reverse complement strand
GTGATGCCCACCAGCTCGAGGATCCGGACGCCGGGGAACGCTGCCTTGTCGGTGCGGAGGAAGAAGCCCGCGGCCTCCCGGTCGAGGACGAAGTAGCCGAGGTCCCACTTCGCGAGCCAGGAGCGGTCGGCCAGCTCCAGCATCACCTGGTGGAAGCGCTCGCCGCGCAGCTCGGGATCGAGGTAGTCGAGCCGCGGTAGGTCGAGCTCCGCCACCGGCGTGATGTCGCTGCGCGTCGCCAAGGCCCACCATTGTCGCGGCTTGACCCGCCCGGGGGGCGGGCGTAGGGTCGAGCCGGACTCGCACCCGTCGAAGGGACCATTCACATGTCCGAGCAGAACAAGGCCGTCGCGCGGGCCGTCTTCGAGGTCTTCGGGACAGGTGAGCTGGACAGGCTGGACGACATGGTCGCGGCGGACGCCGTCGACCATGATCCCTACAACCCCCACGCCGGGGAGGGCTTGGAGGGGATGAAGAAGACGTTCGCGATGTACCGCGAGGCCTTCCCCGATCTGAGCTTCACGATCGAGGATCAGATAGCCGAGGGCGACAAGGTGGTCACGCGCTGGACCGGCAAGGGAACGCACCAGGGCGAGCTGATGGGAGCGGCTCCCACCGGCAGGACGAGCACGGTCATCGGCATCGGGATCGATCGCTTCGAGGACGGCAAGATCGTCGAAGCCTGGGGGTGCTGGGACGCACTGGGGATGTTCCAGCAGCTGGGACTCACCGGAGAGCCGGCAGGCGCCCGGGCATAACCGTCGCGCGGCAGCGCGCATGCCAGAGCGGGCGATCGGCGCCGGGGCGGCGCCCATCGCCCCTGCGCAGAGCTCCCTCCGGAGGGGTATTAGGAGCCGAAGCCGGCTCGGTCTACGACCCGGCGTTCGTGCGTCCCGACGCCGATCGTCCGCTCCCCCTCGCGTACCTCGACGTCGAACCGCAGCTTGCGGTCGTCGACCACCTCCCGCAGCCGCGCATGCACGGTGCAATACGCCCCTTCGGCGGCGGCAGCGACGTGCTTCACGCACACCTCGAAGCCGACGGTGGCCTTCCCGTCCGGGAGGTTCTCGTAGGCGAGCTTCGACGCGTTCCGCTCGATCATCGCGATCATCGCCGGGGTCGAGAGCACCCGGGCGCCGAGCGTGCCGCCGACGTCGGTTAAAAGCCGGTCCGCGACCTCGAACTCGTCGCTCCGCTCGATGCCCGGCTTCATTGAGAAGCGGGCTCTGGAGGCTGGGATGACTCGCGGAACGGCTCTCCTAGCTCCTCGTGCTTTAGCCCCCTCGAGCACGCGAAAGCGATCGCCCCGAGTGCGATGATGGCGAGCGGCGCGCCGGCCTTCACCGTCGAGACTTCGTCGAGCCCGGGTTCCTGCAGCGTCCGGTAGGTCACGAGCAGCGCCCCGACGGCCGCCGCGATGGCGGCGAGGCCGCTCGGGGTGAATGGCGGGTTGAAGCGCTTCCCGGCGGCCCGCAGGAAGCCCGCGCCCAGCGCCAGCGCCGCGGTGCCGAGCAGCACGATCAGGATCATCCGATCGATCGCGCCGTCGGCCTGCCATGCGTTGCGCTCCTGGCCCTCCGCGATGACGCGCGCCTCCTCGTTCACTTCCCGCTCGACCTGGCCCGCCTCGCCGGGCGACGCCTGCCGGCTCAGATGCTCCACCCGCCGGGCCTCGTCGCCCCCCACCGTGGAGTACCAGTCGACGGCCAGGACCATGAGCAACGCGAGGGCGGCGAGCATCGCGAGCCAGTCGGCGGTCCGCAGGCGCGCGAAGGTCATGGCCGTGGAGCCGCCAGGGGCTCGACCTCGGGCGGGGGCGGCCCGCCGAAGCTCGGCGGCCGGTCGTCGCGGACTCCCACCCAGCCGCCAGCAGCGACTCCGAGGGCCCCGACGAGACCGAGCCAGAGGCCCCAGTCGCGCTCGTCTGCCGGGTCGGGCAGCCAGATGACCCTCACCACCACCACGATCGCGGCGACGATTCCAAGCAGCGCGACCATCGCTTCGAGCGCTATGGGCACGGCCGGCACACTTTGGGTCGCTGTGGCGACGAATAACGCGAGCGCGGCCGTGGCGACCGCCAGCAGGATCACGTCGTTGACGGCGAGGGCCTTCCAAGCCGTGCGGTCGGGCTCGTACCACGGGAGGAAGAGCGACACGAGCAGCGCTATGCCCGAGAGGGAGATGATCCATTCACCCGCGCGCAGCCTTCTCAGGTCCATCGCGGGCTGAGACTACCGCCGCGCAGCGCCAGCAGGCTCCGCTTCGAGCAGCCGGCGCGCCGCCTTGACCGTGTTCGAGAGCAGCATCGCTCGCGTCATCGGCCCGACCCCGCCCGGCACAGGCGTGATCGCCCGCGCCTTCTCGCGGACGGCATCGAAGTCCACGTCGCCCACGAGCCCCTCCTCCGTGCGATTGGTTCCCACGTCGATGACAACGGCCCCCTCCCGGACCATGTCGGCGGTCACCAGGCGCGGGGAGCCGACCGCCGCCACCAGCACGTCCGCCTGACTACATACGGCAGCTAGGTCTCGCGTCCTCGAGTGGCACTGGGTGACGGTCGCGTTGGCGGCCAGCAGCAGCGCCGCCACCGGCTTGCCCACCAGCTGGGAACGGCCCACCACGACCGCGTGGGCGCCCTCGAGCTCCACGCCCACGTGAGCGAGCAGCTCCATGATCCCGGCGGGCGTGCAGGGCACGAGGCCCTCGCGCCCCTGGACGAGCAGGCCGGCGTTGACGGGATGGAGGCCGTCCACGTCCTTGGCGGGATCGATAAGCGTGGTCATCGCCGCATCGTCGAGGTGGTCGGGCAGCGGAAGCTGGAGCAGGATGCCGTGCACCCGCTCATCCGCGTTCAGGGAGGCGAGCAGCGTGGCCAGCTCCTCGGCGGAGAGGTCGCTCCCGGGCTCGTGGTGGTACGAGTCGATGCCCACTTGCGCGCTGTCCGCTCGCTTCATGCGGACGTAGACCTCCGAGGCGGGGTCGTCACCCACTAGCACGGTCGCGAGCCCCGGCCTGATGCCGTGTGTCGCGCTGAGCTCCTCGACCTCGGCGGCCACCCGTTCCCTGACGCCCGCGGCAACCGCCCTCCCGTCGATGATCTCCGCAGCCATCCGGATGAGGCTACCGGCGGAGCCGGCGCGCCACGGCGGCGAGGATCGCCTGGACGTGGGCCCGCTCGTACCTGACCTGCGCGCGCGTGAAGCGGGCGGCGTGAGCCCCGCGGCAGCGTGCGTCTGGTCTCGCAGCCGGTCCCTGGCCTGCTCCGCGGGCGTGCGGTGGTAGCGCAGCCCGTCTGGCGGCTCGCTACCGCGAGCACGTCGGAGAACGACGGTTGGACGCTTTGCGCACCTTTAGAGGCGCAAAGCGTCCACTCGTCGAGATTTCGCCCCCGCTAGCGCTTCTTCAGCGGCGCGTAGTCGGCCATCAGCTTGCGCTCCGAGCCGTCGCCCGCGAAGCGCACGACCACCAGGCCGCCGGGCTCGAGGCCCGTGACCACGCCGTCGCCGAAGTTGGCGTGCACGACGTCGTCGCCGAGGGCGAAGGAGGCGCCGGCGCGCGGCTGTGGCTTCGTCCGCTCGCCCCACTCCGTGGGCGGCGCCTCCTCCTCGCGGTCGGTCAGCTCGTCCGGCACCTCCCCCAGGAAGCGGCTGGGCAGGTTCCACTCGCGCGAACCGAACAACGCGCGCGTGCGCGTGTATGACACGTAGAGCTCTCGCTTGGCGCGCGTTACTCCCACGTAGCAGAGGCGGCGCTCCTCCTCCAGATCGCCCGCCTCGATCGCCCGCATGTGCGGGAAGACGCCGTCCTCGCAGCCGATGATGAAGACCACCGGGTACTCGAGGCCCTTCGCGTTGTGCAGGGTCATCAGCGTAACGATGCCCTCCTCGTCACGAAGCGCGTCCTGCTCCGAGAACAAGGCGATCCGCTGGAGGAAATCCTCCAGCGACGGCGCGTCAGGTGGGTTGGCGGAGGGGACCGGGGCGGCGGGATCGGGCGTGGCGGCGGAGGCAGCCGTGGCGGCGGAGTCGACTCTGGCGGCGGAGGCGGCCGCCGCCCCGGCGGCAGGGCCGGCTGGTGCGGCGGGCCCGGTCGCTGGGACCACCGCCGCGTCGTACTCGCGGGCGACCCCCACGAGCTCCTCTAGGTTCTCGAGCCGCCCCTGGGCCTCGATCGTCCGCTCGGCCTCGAGCGCCTCGAGGTAGCCGGTCTCCTCGAGCATCTCCTGAAGCAGATCGCCAACGGAGGCGCCCCCGTCG
>JBKPHP010000178.1:0-4591 GCA_046729895.1 Actinomycetota bacterium | reverse complement strand
CGGTTCGTCCTCGTGAGCGAACGCCCATCGGCGTCGCGCAGCTCGGCGCCGAAGGGCTCGCGCTGAACGATCAGCTCCGCGCACGGGGTGCGTAGGCTGACCGAGCCGTCGGCGCTGCTCGAGTCCCACGACCCTTGGCCGTCCAGGTGCTCGAGCATCGGCGACGGCCCCTTGTCGAACGAGGTCGGCCTAGCCGCGAGCTGAAGGCGCACCGTCCGTGGGCTGACGAAGGAGACCTTGAACGGGAAGGTGCGCTCGTCCTCGTACTCGTGCTCGGGCGTGTCCTTCCAGACCATCTGGTCGTCCAGCTCGTATGTCGCTTGGTGGTAGGAGATCCGCTGTCGCAGCGACATGGGCTTCCAGCGAATCTCGCCCGTGCCCTTCGCCGGATCGAAGCCCGGCATCCCGACCGGGATGAAGAAGTGGCTGTTCTGCCGCCCGAACTGGTCGCTCGGATCGGGCGGCTGGTTCTGAAGCTCGGGCGCGGGCACGCTTTTGGCCCTACCCGCCTCGCTTCACGCCAAACGAAGACGGCCAAACGGGCGAACCGAGCTCATCGGCTTTGTCCGGCTGGTAGCGATTCTGCTCTTCCCGTAAAGCCGCAGTCGCCGGCTATCGCCTTGGGCGGTCCGCCGCCAGGGTGCGCTCGAGGTTGTCGAAGGCCTTGCCCCATCCGTCCTCATGCGAGCGCACGGCCTCCTCGTCCCACAGCCCGCTATGGGTGAAGCGGACCGTGGTGACGCCGTCGTTCTCCTCGAAGTCGAGCTCGATCAGCTGCCGCGTGGTGTCGCCATCCCAGATCCAGGTGAACGCCAGGCGGGTCGGCGGCTCGATCTCGGTGTAGTGGCCGCCACCGCCGTACTCGACGTCCTCGTGGGGGTTGCGCATCACCACCCTTATCGCGCCGCCCACGCGCAGGTCGACCTCGGCCTCGGTCGTCTCCCAATCGTGCTGGGCATGCCACCAGCGCCGGATCACCTCCTCGCTGGTCCATGCGTCGAAGACCGCCTGAGCGGGCGCCTGGAAGGTGCGCTCCATACGCAGCGTCCTGTTGTCGGTCATGTCCCCGGATCCCGACGGCGTCGCAAGCGCAGCATTATCCAGACGCGCGCCACCAGTAGTCCTGTGGCCGCGCCGGTCACCGAGGGGATGATCTCCTCCAGCGGCACGGCTCCCACATGAGAGATCATGCGGCGTCGCCGTACTCGTCGTGGAGGTTCCACCACTGGTACGGCGAGGTCTGGGGGTAGCCCTGCGGCGAGTCCTCCCAGTCCTCCTGGCGCCCGAGCGCCGTGAGGTCGAGGTAGCTCCAGGTGCTCCCCATCGCCTCGTCACCACGGTTGTTGACGAAGTAGGTCCGGAAGACCCGATTGCCCTCGCGGAAGAAGGCGTTGGTGCCGTGCCATTCGTCCACGCCGAAGTCGGCGTCGAAGTCGTCCGTGATCGTGTACCACGGGATCTCCCAGCCCATCCGCGCCTTCCAGCGCTCGATGTTCTCCTGCGGCGCGCGCGACACGAACGCGAGGGTGGTGTCGCGGGCGTTCAGATGCGCGAGGTGAGCGACCTGGTCGGCCAGGAAGGAGCAGCCGGGGCAGCCTGTCTCGGGCCAGCCGGCCACGCCGGGCTCGAAGAAGAAGCGGTAGACGATCAGCTGGCGGCGCCCCTCGAACAGGTCGACCAGGCTCGCCGGGCCGTCCGGGCCCTCGAAGGTGTACTCCTTCTCCACGGCCATCCTCGGCATCCGGCGGCGCTGCGCGGCCAGCGCGTCGCGGGCACGGGTCAGCTCCTTCTCCTTGACCAGCAGTTCCTGGCGGGCTGCTTCCCATTTCTGGGGCGACACGATCGGAGGGGTGTTCATCGGGGGTTGTCCTCCTTCAGGTACTCGTCGACTACGTCGAACAGGCGCACCCAGAGGGCGCGCTGGCGGTCCATCCAATCGGCCGCCTCGCTGAGCACGTCGGGATGGAGCGAGAGCCGGTGTGTGCGGCCCTCGATCACGCGTGTCATGACGCCGGTTTCCTCCAGCACCTTCAGGTGCCTGGAAATCGCGGGCTTTGACACCCCGAAGCCGCCGGTGACGTCACCGACCGTTGCCGGACCCGCCGCGAGGCGCTCGACGATCCCGCGGCGGATTGGATGTGACAGCGCCTTGAATGGATCGTTAACCACAACGTTAACAATACCACGATGTGCCGCTGCTGCGACCGGGGCTCACGGGTCCCAGCGCCGGCATGGTGCCGCTGACTCCGGCATGCGGGAACCTCGGACCGGGTACCTCACGGCCATGGGAGGGGCGCTCAAGCTGGGAACTCCGGTCTCCCCCGACGCATGACCTGGTTGGCCCTGGGCGGCGCGGCCTCGCTGCAGCTGCTCGCGGGGGTCCTACGTGTGCCCGCCTGGTTCCACGTGATCCGGCACAGCTGCCCGGATGCGTCGGACCTCCGATATCGCGATGTCGCGCTGGCCCATCTCGGCGGGGTGGGATGGAACGCCGTCCTGCCTGCGCACGCCGGCGACGCCATCAAGGTCGTTCTGCTGAGGCGCCGGATGCCAGAACGGCGGCTGGCGACGCTCGCCTTGACCCTCGTCCCCCCAGCTCTCGTCGAAGCCGCCTTCACCGCCCTTCTGCTCGTGGGACTTCTCGGGGCCGGCCTGGTTTCGCTGAGGGTTCTCAGTCCTATCCTGCCCCGGGCCGGCACGGCGCTCGTCATCGCAGTAGCCGTCTGCGTCGGGGTACTCGCCGCGCTGGTCTTTCGTCGTCGCCTGAAGCAGCTCGTGCGCGACGTGCGCTCGGGCCTCGCGGTGCTGGGCCGACCGCGCATCATGGCCACTCGGATCGTTCCGTGGCTGGCCGCAGGCCGGGGAGTGCGGTTGCTCGCCTTCGCGGTGGTGCTGACCGCGGCGGGAGTGCCGTTCGGGCTTGGCCCCGCGCTCGCGCTGATGGCGCTCCAAGGTGTCACGCCGTCGGCGGGCGTGGCTGTAACGGCGGCGCGGACAGTGCTGCTGGCCGCGGCACTCTCCGGGACGGGCGCGGCCGACGTGCCGCCTGCCCGCGTCGCCGAGGCCCTCGCAGCCGCGTATGGGGTGACCTCCGTGGTGAACCTGGCCGTATCCGCAGCTGTGATCGCCTGGTTGCTGCGGACGGGCTCGCCGCGGCGCATCATCGGCTATGCCCGATCCGCGCTGCGGACGGTGAAACGCGAGCCGGGCGGACCGTGGCCGCTGCCCCTGCCGGTCGACGCGACGACCTCAAGCGGGATAAGTGGTGGACAGGCCCCGAGCACACCGGCGGGGTCGCTCGGCGGGGGACCGGGCCTCGGTCGGTCAGCCCAGTAGATCGAGCTTCGCCTGGTGGCGACGGCCTTCTTCGTCCGCGGCCGGCTCTTCCTCGCTCCTGCGATCGTCGGCGAGGTCGTGGCGTGACGCCCAGCCGTGTCGTGGCGTTCGGCCCCGGCCGCGCGAACCTGATCGGTGAGCACACCGACTACAACGACGGCCTGAGCCTGCCGTTCGCGATCGAGCAGGGCGTGCGCGTGACCGCCGAGGCGGCGGGCGGTGACGAGCTCCGCGTCACGGCGGTCGACCACCACGAGCACGAGCGCTTCCCGCTGTCGGGGTGGACGATGGAGCGCTCCGGCGACTGGCGCGACTTCGTCCGGGGCGCGATCGGCGAGCTGGCCGCGGCCGGTATCGCGCTGCGCGGTGGCGAGGTCGCGATCGAAGGCGACGTGCCGGAGGGGGGCGGGTTGTCGTCGTCGGCGGCGCTCGAGGTGGCGTTGTGCCTCGCGTTGTGGGCGCTGGCGGGCGCTCCGGAGCCCGCCGACCGCGTCCCGCTCGCCCGCCTCTGCTCGCGGATCGAGAACGAGTGGGTCGGCGCCCGGACGGGACTCCTGGACCAGCTCGCGTCGTTGCTCGGGGTCGAGGGGCATGCGCTGCGGATCGACTTCCGCACGCTCGAGACGCGACCCGTGCCGCTTCGGCTCGGCGATTGGCGCCTCGTGACCGTCGACTCCGGTGAACGGCACGCGCTGGCGGCCTCGGGCTACAACGAGCGCCGGGCTGAGTGCGAGCGCGCGCGGCAGCTGCTCGGCATCGAGAGCCTGCGCGAGGCGCTTCCCGGGGACCCGGAGCGGCTGCCCCGCCCGCTCGACCGGCGCGTGCGCCACGTACTCGAGGAGAACGCGCGCGTCGACGCGGCAGTCGCGGCGCTGGGGGCGGCAGACCTCGCCGCCCTCGGCCCGCTTCTCGACGCCTCGCACGCCAGCCTGAGGGACCTCTACGACGCGTCGACCGAAGCTGTCGAGCGGATCGTCGAGCGCCTGCGGGCGGGCGGTGCAGCGGGCGCACGGATGATGGGCGGGGGCTTCGGCGGACAGCTCATAGCGCTGCTGCCTCCGGGCGCCGAGCTGCCGGACGGTGGGTCTGAGGTCGTGCCAGCCGCGGGCGCCCGGCTGCTCGAAGTGGCCTAGGGTCCTCGCGGCGATCGCCAAGGCCAGGACGGCAGGAGTGGACGCCTCGCGTCGCCATGGCCACGCAAAGCGTCCATGCGGCGCGCGCCGTCGCGGGCCCGGGCGGCCTTCGCCTGCTCCCG
>JBKPHP010000177.1:0-34513 GCA_046729895.1 Actinomycetota bacterium | reverse complement strand
GCGAGGAATACCACGACTCCCCAGTAAGGGGTGTGGTGCCGGTTCGTCCGCCCGAGCCGGCGCGGCAGCACGCCGACGCCGCCCGCCCCCCCGGAGAGCGCCTTCAGCAGGCCCGGCCCGGCCTGGAAGGACGAGCTGGCGGCGGCGAGGAGCAGGACCGCGGTGCTGATCTGAAAGGCCGCGAAGATCGCTCCATCGCCGGTGGCCGCGCGAGCGATCTCGGCCATCTCGGTCGAGTTGGTCGGCGGGAGCCCGACGTGGAGGGACACGGCCAGGGCCGACAGGCCGAGGGTCAGCGTGACGACTATGGCAAGCATCAGCCACAGCGTGATTCGCCCGAACCGGCGGCGGCCGCTGTCGTCTAGCTGGCCTAGTTGCGCGATTGCCGACGAGGGTGCCTCGATGCCGGTGGCGAGTGCCATCGCGACCGGGAATGCGAGCAGCACGGCCAGCGGCGCCGCGTCGCGCGGACCGGCGGGCGCGAACGCGCCAGAGCCCTGCGCGACCGGGTCGGCGATTCCCCTCGCGAGCACCAGCAACCCGGCGGCGACGAAGCCGATGGTCATCGCCGCGAACACCATCCGCCCCCCATGCCCAAACCAGCTCACGCCGGCGACCAGGACGAGCAGGCTGAGCGCCAGCGCGACGCGTAAGGGCGCCAGCCCGGGCAGGTAGGCGATGATCGCGGAGGCGCCGGCCGCGACGCTGATGGTGATCGTCAGCGCGTAGTCGACGATCAGCGATCCCAGCGGGAGGAAGGCCCAGCCTTCGCCGAAGGCGGCGGCAGTCGCAGCGGCGTCCCCTCCCCCCTCCGGGAAGCGCGCGTAGAGCTGGTGATAGTTGAGCGAGACGAGCGCGATAATCCCGACCACGAGGCCCATCGTCGCCAGCAGCAGCCCCAGATCTCCATGCAGGGCGCGCAGCGCCGCCTCGACCGCGTAGGCCACCGACGAGACCGGATCGCCCATCACCGCGAAGGCGAATGCGAAGAGCAGGACCAGGCGGCTCTGGGAGAGAGAACGAAGGGCGGCCTGACTGGAACGGTCCTGGGCCTCCACGGCCCACCTCCTCGCCGACCAGTCTTCCCGGCACGCCTCTTGGGTTCTCTGAAGTCTAAGGGCGCCGGCTATCTAGCGCCGCGCCGCGCTCAGAGCCTCGTCACGCCCGGAGTGCACGGTCATTCGAACGGCTCGGCCGTCCCGGATCGTCCAAAGGTGGGCCAGCCGCTCGTCGACGGGTATCCCGCTCTCTCGTCCCGTGCCCTGGAACCGGAAGACGACCACCACCTGGTCACCCGCGTCCAGGAACTCCTCGGGCACGAGGTCCAGCCCCTCGAAGGCAGCCCGGCTCACACCCAGGGATCTGAGGACCCCCTGGTGGCCGCGGTAAACCTGTGGGTCGGGCGCCTCCGGACGATCGTAGACCTCGACCTCTGGATCCTGGAGGGCGAGGGCGCCTTCCACGTCGCCGGCTCGGAAGCGTTCGTAGATAGCCCGCACCAGCTCGACATTCGCCTCGGACATCGATCGCACAGTATCCGGCGACTGGGGGTACATCCGCTGGCGGACGGCGCTCATCCTTCGGCCTCGCCCGCGGCCACACGACGTGGAAGCGAGGGCTCGACGCGCAGTAGCCGCGCCGGCCAGCTGGGCAGCCACCAGTTCCAACGCCCCATGAGCGAGATCACCGCGGGCACTATCAGCGCCCGGATCACCGTGGCGTCGAGCAGGATCCCGGCGGCCAGGCCTGTGGCGAAGATCTTCACGTCGGTCTCGGGCCCCGAGGCCATGGACGTGAAGGCGAGAAAGAGGATCAGCGCGGCGCTCGTGACGAGCCGGCCGGTCCTGCCGATCCCCCGTACCACTGCGGTCGAGGTGGAACCGGTGCGGTCGTACTCCTCCCGCATCCGGGAGAGGATGAACACCTCGTAGTCCATCGAGAGACCGAAGAGGAACGCGAATACCATCAACGGCAGCCAGGACGGGAGGGAGCCCGTAGCCGCGATGCCGAAGATCTCGTCCGAGCCGTGGCCCTGCTGCCAGACGAGCACCAGCACGCCCCAGGCGGCGGCGACGCTCAGCACATTGAGAACGATCGCCTTGAGCGGCAGCAGAAGCGAGCGGAACGCCCGCGCCAGCAGGATGAAGGTGGTGATCGCGATCAGGGCGATCATCAGCGGGAAGCTGCCGTAGACGGCGTCGATGAAGTCGTCGTTCGCCGCCGGTCCTCCCCCCACCCGCACATCGGGCCCGGCTGCGTGGGCGGCGGCGCGGACGCCGTCGAGCGTTTGCGCACCGGCGCCGCTGCCGCTGTCGGGCACCGGGATCGCCTCGACCACTGCCGTTCCGTCGCGGCGCCAGCCGGGATCATCGGGAGCGACCGCCCCGTGGATCCCGTCGACCTCGCGCAGCTCGGCGGCCACCCGCTCAGGGTTCGTCTTGCCCTCGATCAGGATCTCGTGGGGAAGGATCGATCCCTCGCCGATGCCCGCGCGCTCGAGCGCCACGAGTCCCTGCTTGGCGTCGCCCTTCTTGGCGATCGTGTTGGCGTCGGAGGTGCCGAGCTGGAGGTCGGTGGCCGCAAGGGCCAGGGCGAGCACGACGACCATGCCGGCGCCGGCGGCCACCCAGCGTCGGCGGGAGACCGCCTCGGCCCAGCGCGTCCAGGCGCGGCTGGCCTTGTCGTCGGTGCGACGGTGCGGCCAGTCGAGCCGCGGACCCAGCTTCGCCAGGATGACGGGCAGCAGGGTGATCGCGACGAGCGTCGAGATCAGGGGGATCAGCATTCCGCCGTAGCCCATCGAGCGCAGGAACGGCAGCGGCAGCGCGATCAGCGCGAGCAACCCGATCGCCACCGTGATGCCGCTGAAGACGACCGCGCGCCCCGAGGTCTCCATCGCCAGCTGGACCGCCTCTTCGCCGCCGCGGCCGTGCGAGCGCTCCTCGCGCCAGCGCGAGACGACGATCAGCGAGTAGTCGATCGCCACGCCGAGGCCCACCAGCGCGATGAGGAACTGGACGATCGGCGACACGTCGGTGAACTGGGTCAGACCGAGCAGCAGCAGGAAGGTGGTCATGATCGAGACCACCGCCATCACGATCGGCACGATCGCGAGGAAGGAGGCGAATACGAAGGTGAGGACCAGGAGAGCACCGAGCCCGCCGAGCAGTGCCTCCAGGAAAACGCCCGGACCGTCGCTCCCGCCGCTGTCCTGCGCGAGCGCCTCGAAGCCGGTCAGGTGAACGTGCTCGCCGGCGACCGTGGCGCCCGCCAGCGCATGCCGGGCGGCCTTCTCCCCCTCGGGGTTCGCGCCGAACTGCGAGTCCCGGTCGGGCCGGGGGTAGGCGATCGCGAACACCGTCCGCCCGTCCTTGGAGACGAAGCTCCGGTCTCCGGTCGACGCATAAGAGGCAATTCGGGAGCCGTGGAGCGCCTTACCAAGCCGCGCATCGACCCGAGCCAGGTCCGCCTTCACGCCGGGTGAGTCGACCGTCTTGCCCTTCGGAAGGGTGACCACGGGTAGCAGCGGGGAGGTCTCGTTGCCGGTGCCCCGGTAGTGCTTCGCGATCGCGACGTTTGTCTCCCAGCCCTCCTTGTTCGGGGTCGAGAACTTCTGGTCCAGCGCGTCAGAGGCCGGACCGGCGGCCATGATGCCGGCGATCGTGGCCACTATCCAGAAGCTGACCACGATGCGCTTGTGCGCGAGGACCCAGCGTGTGAGCGAGGACACGAGCTACCTCCTGGTCTGCGCGTTCGACGGCAAGCCGGAACGGCCGGGCGCCGCGGGGGAGGCGCCCGGCCCGGACTCGCCGTAGGCGAGCGGCTCGTTCATCCGACCTGGACTCCGGACAGCTCGGCCCGGAGGGTCGCGATCTCGGTGACTGCGGAAGCCACGTAGAGCTGGCGAGTGGCCTCGATCTCCACCTCGAGGTCCGCCATGTAGGGATCGACGTCGGCGGCCCCGCCGCTCAGCGCGAGGGCACGCTCCGCCTGGAGCTCCGCCAGATGAGCGCGGACCTCGACGGCGGTCATCTCGAGAAGGTCGTTGAACATACGAGAAGAATTGCCCTCGGGTGGCCCGGTGCCTATCCGGCTAGCCGGCGTCTTTTCGTGCGGTTCGCTGCCGCTCGAGGTGCGGCCACCCGTACCGCCAATCGCTGTACGGCTAGCCGTACGGCATCCGGCCCTCCGGCGCGGGACAATCCAGGCGCGATGGGCGCCATGCGCATAGTCGTCGCCGAGGACTCCGTCCTGCTGCGCGAGGGGATCGTGCGGCTGCTCGAAGACGCGGACTGCGAGGTCGTGGGTCAGGCCGGCGACGCGGAGGATCTCGTGCGCAAGGTGTCGGCACACAAGCCCGACGTCGCGGTCGTGGACATCCGCATGCCGCCGACTCTCACCGACGACGGTTTGCGGGCGGCCCTCGAGATCCGTCGTCGCCTTCCGGAGACGGGTGTTCTGCTCCTCTCCCAGTACGTCGAGGAGGGTTATGCGCTCGAACTCGTCGGCGACAGCACCGGAGGCACCGGCTATCTGCTCAAGGATCGGGTGGCGGACGTCGAGGCTTTCGTCGACGCCGTCAGGCGGGTGGGCGAAGGCGGCTCGGCGCTCGATCCGGAGGTCGTCGCCACGCTGCTCGGCCGACGCCGACGCGACGACCCGCTCGCGGAGCTCACCGAGCGCGAACGCGAGGTGCTCGCGCTGATGGCCGAGGGGCGTTCCAACCAGGCGATCGCCGAGCTGCTGGTGGTGACCGAGCGCGCCGTCGAGAAGCACGTGACGAGCATCTTCAGCAAGCTCGGCCTGGCACCGGCGCCCGAGGATCACCGCCGCGTGCTCGCCGTGCTGACCTTCCTGCGGGCCTGAGCCACCGTCAGAGGCACTACGGGCATCCGCACCTCGCTCGCCGCCCGCCCGCGAGACAATGAACTGGCGATGGGAGCCAGCATCTGCCGGTTTCGGGGCGGTGGGCCGCCGTCAAACCGCCCGCTTGGGCGGCAGGCTTGCGCTGCCGCCAAAAGCATCGTCGGGGGGCGTTACCAGTGACGAGTCTGAGACGGGCGCTGCTCGCCCTGGGAGCCGTGGGATTCGTGGCCGGCGCGGTCCCCTTGGCGCTCGCGCTGGCGAACGAGGGTGGTCACCAGCGTGAGTTGATCGCCGTCACCGGCCCGCTGATCGGCTGGGCGTTCATCGGCACCGGCATCTTCGCCTGGCTACGCCAACCCGAGAACCGGCTTGGGGCCCTGATGACAGCGGTCGGCTTCAGCGCGTGCCTTGCGGGTCTTCGGGTCGCCACCGAGCCGTGGATCTTCATCTTCGGGCTCCTGTTCATCACATCGCAGTGGGCCCTGCTCTACCACATGCTGCTGGCGTTCCCGAGCGGCACCCTGCAGAGCAGGCTCGAGTGGCTGTTGGTCGCCGCCATGTACCTGAGCTCGCTGGTCGTACATCCCGTACAGGTGCTCTTCCAGGACACAGCTCGCATGGGGTTCCCGGAGAACCCGCTGCTCATCGAAGGCCATCCCGACCTGTCGGTGACGCTCAGCCGCTCCCGTTTCTGGTTTGCCTTGGTCCTGCTCAGCGCACTGGCCGTCATTCTCGCCCGTCGCTGGGCCGCCGCTCCGCCCTCGCAGCGACGCGCGCTTGCGCCGGTCCTGATCAGCGGCGGCCTGGTGATGGTGTTACTCGGCGTCTGGTACGCGGCCATGCTCGCCTATCTGGACGAAGGCCTCGTGCAGAGTCTTGAGGACGCCCGCTACGTCGTCTTGGCGACGGTGCCGTTCGCCTTCCTTGCCGGGCTGCTTCGCAGCCGTGTAGCCGGCGCGACGGCGGTGAGCGAGGTGGTCGCGCGATTGGGGGATCCGAGCGTACGTCGCACCGGCGTCTGCCATGCGCTCGCCGACGCGCTCGAGGGCACCTCGCTCGACGTTGCCTACCGGGTTCCAGGGCAGGGCGCCTACTTCAACGCGGCCGGCGAGAGGGTGGAGCTACCACCTCCAGGGTCGAATCGGAGGGTGGCCCCGCTGGAGCCGGGCGAGGAACCAGGGGCCGTGCTCATCTATGACGGCTCGCGCGACGACGAGCGCGAGCTCGTTCGAGCCGTTACGGCGGCGGCGACACTGACGCTCGAGAACGAACGACTCGCAGCCGACCTGCGCGCGAAGGTAGAGGAGCTGAGCGCTTCCCGGGCGCGGATCGTGGAGTCGGGCGACGCGGCGCGCCGCCGGCTCGAGCGCGACCTGCACGACGGCGCGCAACAGCGGCTGGTGTCCCTGGCGCTCCGGCTGCGGATTCTCGGTTCGCGACTCCACGGCGATCCCGAGGCGGCGCGCGAGCTCGAGTCCGCCCGCGGCGAACTCGACCAGGCGCTCGAGGAGCTCCGAGAGCTCGCTCGCGGTCTCCACCCCTCGGTGCTCTCGGACCGTGGGCTCGACGCGGCTCTGGAGGCGCTCGTTCACCGCGCGCCGCTGCCGGTCGAGCTCGGGGCGACACCCGGCGAGCGGCTGCCGGAGAGGGTCGAATCGGCGGCCTACTTCGTCGTGGCGGAGGCGCTCACGAACGTCGTCAAGTACTCACGGGCGAACCACGCGAGGGTCAACGTCACTCGTCGGAACGGCCGCGTTTTGGTCGAGGTCGCAGATGACGGGGTTGGCGGCGCCGATCCCGCGAAGGGATCGGGCCTGCGCGGGTTGCTCGATCGCGTTTCGGCGCTCGAGGGCGGCTTCGAGGTCGACTCGCAGCCCGGGCGCGGGACGACCGTGCGGGCGACGATCCCGGTGGAGAGACCGAGGGCGCCCGTGGCCTGAGCTCAGCGGTCGTCGGCTGCGGCTCCGACTTCGAGTGTGGCACGCGGCCCCTCGGCGCGCGCCTTCGGTTGACAGCGTGCCTCTCGCTCCGGCCGCAGCGGGGTACCGGCGACGGGGCAGGTGAAGTCCCTAGCGGCACGGTGCGGCGTGTCTCCATCGGCGGTCGGCGCCGTGTCGAGGACGTCATTCGAGATCGTCAGCCAGGCCAGGACGCCACCGGCGACCGAGAGAGCCGCGCACGCGACCATGGCGGCGTGGAAACCGTCTGTGATCGCGGCCGGACTCTGGTAGTCGGTGCCGGAGAGCCCCGCGATCAGCGGCAGCACCGCGACCGCTGCCAGACCGGCGGTGCGGGCCACAGCGTTGTTGACGCCCGAGGCCACCCCAGCGTGCCGCTCGTCGGCGGCGGCCAGGACCGTGGCCGTGATCGGAGCGACCACCAGCGACAGGCCGAGGCCGAAGACGACCACAGCCGGCAGCACCGAGCCGAGGTACGACGCGCCACGGTCGATCCGGCTCATCAGGAGCGTTCCGAGGCCGACCAGGATCGGGCCGAGGGTGAGCGGCAGCCGCGGACCGATGCGCTGCGCCAGCGCCCCCGCGCGCGGTGAGAGCACCAGCATGACCGCGGTCACCGGCAGCGACGCGGCGCCGGCGGCGACCGGCGTGTAGCCGAGAGCCACCTGAAGGAAGACGACGAGCAGGAAGAAGACCCCGCCGAGCGCCGTATAGACGACGAACGTGAGGACGTTCGCGCTCGTGAACTGGCGCGAGGCGAAGATCGAGAGCGGCAGCATCGGCTCGGGACTCCGCCGCTCGGCGCTCACGAAGGCGACTGCACTCACGACACCCACTACGAGCGCGACAATGACCGGCGGCGAACCGAGGCCTTGGTCGGGCGCCTGGATGACGGCAAAGGTGATCCCGGCCAGCGCCAGCGAGGCTAGCGCGGAACCGCGGAAGTCGAGCCGTCCGTGGATCGTGGGGTCGCGCGTCTCCGGAAGGTGACGGCGCGCCGCCCAGACGACGAACGCGCAGAGTGGGACGTTGATGAAGAAGATCGCCCGCCAGCTGATCGCTTCGATCAACCACCCTCCGACGAGTGGGCCGATGGCCCCGGCGATACCTCCCAAAGCCGACCAGGCGCCGATGGCTCGCCCGCGATCATCCGGATGGAAGCTGGCCTCGATGATCGCCAGGCTGCCCGGAGTGAGGAGGGCGCCGCCGATGCCCTGAAAGACCCGGGCCGCGATCAGGACCTCGACGCTGGACGCCACGGCGCAGAGCACGGATGCCCCGGTGAACCAGATCACCCCAAGCGTGAACATCCGCCGTCGTCCGTAGCGATCGCCGAGTGAGCCGCCGAGCAGGATCAGCGAGGCGAGCGTCAGCAGGTAGCCGTTGAGGATCCACTGCAGGCCTGACACGTCGGCGTCGAGGTCGCTGCCGATCTCGGGCAGGGCGACGTTGACAACGGTCGCTTCGAGGAAGGCGACGCTCGTTCCGAGCACGGTGACCCCCAGAGCCCAGTGTCCGGCTGGACTGTCGTAGCGGATCTCGCCCGCTTCACTCATGGCCCGAGCAGTCCATCGACGAGCTTTCCCAGCACGTCCGCGGGCGAGCGGGCATTCACGCCGTGCTCGTCCTCATAGGCGCGCGCGCTCTCCTCGTCGATCAGCGCCAACGCAAGTTCCTCGTGCGAGGATCCGAGGCGGCACGCGGCGCGATCCTGCGCGACCAGGGCGGCGTCCTGAACCGTCCCGTCGATACCGCCGGTGCGCGGCAGGACGCGCGGCTTGCAGGGGTCGGCGATCCGGACCGAGTCGGGGTTCAGCTGTTCCTCGATCGCCGCCTGACCGGCGGGGACCGCCATCACCGCCGTCGCCCCGCCGATCGCAAGCCGGCGGACATGCCAGGCCGGCCGGAATGGCACCGCGGCCGCGGCCAGCAAGGCGAGCGCGCCGCACAGGAGGAACGCCGGCGTGAAGGCGCTGTCGATTCCGGCGAAGGATGGAGACGACAGAGGCAGCGGCCAACGGAGACATCGACCATCCACTGATCAGGAGAAGGACGACTAGGAAGAGGACGCCGGTCAGCGCGGTCGAGAGCAGGCCAAAGGGCCAGCACCCCGCGTAGCGGTGACGAGCTTTCCGGGCCGGGGCTGGACCAAGGTTGTGGCGCCGATATTTTCCTCGCGCGCGTGTAAGAGGGGGCGGCGATACCGGCAGCCGCCACCGGGACCTGCGCGAGAAAGATCGCCCGCCAGTCGAGCAGCTCCTTAAGAGCGCCGCCGATCGCGGGGCCCGCGGCCGCGCCCAGCAGACCGGCGGTCACCCACAATCTCCGCCCGCCTCGTGTCACGCCGGCGCCCAGGAGATCGAAGATCGCAAGGGCCCTCGCGCGGGACCAGCCGCGTCAGGGGCTGCTGCGATGCTCACGGCTGCTCATGCTGTCGTCCGGCTGGCCGGCTGGGCCAAGGTGTTCCCGGGCAAGGTGCGCTAACCGTACTCGGCACGACCGGCCCGCTCGCGCAGCTAGTGCTGGCTGGCAGTAGGTGGTGGGGTTAGCCGTATTTTTTTCGCAGGCCTGGGCAACGAGAATCGAAAGCAGTGGAGACAACCGTCCTCGTAGTCGACGATCACTCGAGCTTTCGCGCCTCCGCGAGGCGCGTGCTCGAGAGCGAGGGCTATCGCGTGGTTGGAGAGGCGGCGGACGGTGCGTCCGCCCTTTCCCGTGCGCGCGAGCTCCACCCGCAGCTAGCGCTCGTCGACGTGTACCTGCCGGACATCGACGGTTTCGAGGTGGCCTCGCTGCTGGCTGCGCTCGACGACGCCCCCACCATCGTCCTCGTCTCGAGCCACGACCGCGCCGAGCTCGAGCCGTGCGTCCCCGGCAGCGGCGCCCGCGGTTTCTTGCCGAAGGACCAACTCTCGCGGGAAGCACTCGAGGCGCTCGTCTAGTCCGCCCACAGCTGGGCGCGGCTCAGAGTCAGACCAGAAGCTCCCGGAGGGTCGCGCCACTCAGCTCCGACTTCGAAATGAACCCCCGCGCCGGGCACTCCGCGATGGCCCCGGCGAAGTCGCTGAGATCTCGGCTCGAGATGAGGACAATCGCCTCCACGCCGCCGAGGGCACCGATCTCCCTCGACGCCTGAATGCCGTCGAAGTCCGGGAGCTGGACGTCCAGGAGCACGACGTCGGGACGGAGCTCCCTCGCGGCGGCAATCGCCGAGGCGGCGTCTGCCGCCTCGCCTACGACCTTGAAGCCCTCGGCCTCGAGGAGCTCGCGCGCGCACCCACGGAAGCCGCCGTGGTCGTCGACTATCAGGACGGTCTCCCTCATGCCTACGAGTGTCGCGCGGTTACCCGTCCTCGGCAATACGGCTAGCCGCACCCGGGCCACCGTGCGCCTCGGGGTCCAGATGCCGCGCTCTACGCAGCCTCGGAGTAGGCGGGCTCGGCCCCAGCCGCCTCGGGCTCCGTCTCTGCCCCCTCCGTGGGCCGGCGCTCCGGCTGCAGCACGGTCAGGGCGACCACGATCGCGGCCCCAACGAGCCCGACCCCGATCAGGAAAGCCAGGTGATAGCCATCCGTCAGCGCGGAAGCGGTCGAGTGGCCGCGCTCCACCAGGTTTTCGCTGCGCGTCGTCGACAATGTGGCCAGTACGGCCAGGCCCAGCGCGCCGCCGACTTGCAGCGTGGTGTTGACCAGGCCGGAGGCCAGCCCCGCGTCGCTCTCCGGGACGCCCCCCATCGCCAGCGTCATCAGGGCCGGGAAGGCGAGCCCTGCGCCCGCGCCAAGCAGAAGCATCGTCGGCAGCAGATGAGTCACATAGCCGCCGTCAACCGGCACCTGGGTGAACAGCGCGAGCCCGGCCCCGATCAGTACGAGGCTTGGGAGCAGGGTGGCACGGGCGCCGAAACGGAGGATGAGCCGATCGGAGTAGCCGAGCGACAGCGTCCCGATGACGAGAGTCACGGGCAGAAAAGCGAGACCGATCTCGAGGGCGTCGTAGCCGAGCACCCGCTGCATGTAGAGGGAGCCGAGGAAGAACATCCCGAACATCCCCGCCACGAACAGTGCCTGGATCGCGTTCGCTCCGGAGACATTGCGCGAGCGGAAGATCCGCAGCGGAATCAGAGGACTCCGCGCGGTTGCTTCCCGCCAGACGAACGCGGCGAGCAGCCCGAGGGACGCCGATCCCAGGCCCAGCGTGCGCCCGTCGCCCCAGCCGTAGTCGGCCGCCGGCTTGACGATCGTGTAGACGAGGAGCATCAGGGCACCCGTGATCAGCACCGCTCCCAGGACGTCGGCCCCGCGGCCGAAACCGATCCCCCGATCCTTGTCGAGCAGCCGCATCGCGAGCACTGCCGTGGCCAGGCCGATCGGGAGGTTGACGAAGAAGATCCAGTGCCAGTTGATCCCCTGGGTGAGAACGCCGCCCGCCAGCAAACCCACAGAGCCGCCGGCCGAGGCGACGAAGCTGTAGACGCCGATCGCCTTCGCCTGCTCCCGAGGCTCCGGGAACATCGTGACGATCATGCCCAGGATCACCGCGGAAGTCATCGCTCCACCGACGCCCTGAAGGAAGCGGGCCCCAACCAGCAACTCCTGGCTCTGCGCCACGCCACACGCAAGCGAGGCCACGGTGAAGACACCCAACCCGACCAGGAAGACACCACGCCTCGAGATCAGATCGCCGAGTCGTCCCGCCAGCAGCAGGAGGCCACCGAAGGTGATGAGGTACGCGTTGACGACCCAGGCGAGGCTCGACTGCGTGAAGCCGAGGTCCTTCTGGATCGAGGGCAGCGCCACGTTCACGATGGTCGCGTCGAGGACGATCATGAGCATCCCAACGCAGAGCACCACGAGTGCGATCCAGCGGGAGCGGTCGTTTTCGACGGTCTTGATCATCTCGGCTTCTCCTGGGCAAGGGTGGATTGCGGCACCGCTGATCAGGCTGGCAGCGGGCTGGCCCCGCCCCAATACGGCCTCCTGGGGTCCGGCGGTGCGGCTAGCCGCACCCGCGGCGGGGTGCGCACCAGCGTGGCGACGCGGGCGTCCCTGCGCTCGCGCCGGCGGCGCCAGTGGCGGCTGAGTCGGCGGCGCCAGAAGCTCATGTAACGAGCGTCGCGTCGAGGCGGCCGGTTCGAAATGGGGATACCCCGCCAATCGGGGTGCGGCCAGCCGAACGAGCCCTTTCGGGATGCGAAGCTTTGAAGGGAGATGACTGACGCGGCGGAGACGGAGACGACGGGGCGTGACGAATCGCTAGCCAGACTGCAGGGCCTGGTCGAGGAGCAGGCAGCCTTGCGGCGCGTGGCGACGCTCGTGGCGAGCGACCCCGACCCGTCGGAGGTGTTCACTCGCGTCTGCGAGGAGGTCGGCACCGTGCTCGGCATCGAGGGCACGAACCTGACCCGCTTCGAGGGTGACGGAACCCAGACCGTGCTGGCCGGCTGGAGTGCCCACGGAGCACCGGTCTTTCCTCTCGGTGGCGGAGTTCCGCTTGAGGGTGACGCGGCCGTGCCGAAGGCGAGTCGCAGTGGCCGCCCCGAGCGGGTCGACGACTACGCCGAGGTCGGCGGGCAGCTGGCGGAAATGATCCGGGGCGCCGGCATAGCGTCCGCGGTGGCGGCGCCGATCAAGGTCGCGGGGAGGTTGTGGGGCGCAATCGTGGCGACCACGGCCCGCCCCTACGGCTTCCTCCCCGGGACGGAGGAGCGAGTTGCCGACTTCGCCGAGCTTGTGGCGAACGCGATCGCGAACGCCGACGCACGGGAGAAGCTTGCGGCGTCCCGCGCGCGCATCGTGGAGGCCGGCAATTCTGAACGCCGGCGGCTCGAGCGCAATCTCCACGACGGCGCCCAGCAGCGGCTGGTGAGCCTAGCGCTCGTGCTTCGGCGGGTGGAGGCGAAGCTCAGCGACGATCCCGCGAGCGCCAAGCGGCTGCTCGCCGGTGCACGCGATGAGCTGGCGCTCGCGCTCGACGATCTGCGTGCGCTCGCCCACGGCATCCACCCGGGGATCCTCAGGGACCAGGGGCTCGGGGCCGCGCTCGAGGCGCTCGCGGCGCGGGCGCCCCTGCCGGTGGAGGTCAGGGCGCTTCCTAAGACGAGGTTTCCCGAGCCGGTCGAGGTCGCCGCGTATTACCTCGTGGCAGAGGCGGTCACCAACGCGGCGAAGCACGCCCGTGCCAGCCGCGTCACCGTGCGCGCCACAATGACCGACGGTCGCGCGCTGATCGAGGTACGCGATGACGGGATAGGGGGCGCCCGGATAGGAAGCGGCTCGGGGCTACGCGGGCTCGCGGATCGGGTGGAGGCCCTGGGCGGGCGCCTGGACCTCTCGAGTCCGCCCGAATCAGGCACCACGCTGATGGGGGACATCCCGCTCGGGTAGGCAGATTCTGACGCGCCCCGCGGAGGACGCGATCCGCGCCAGCTTTCGCTCTACGGTGGCAATCTGCACCCCCACTGGGGGTGCTAAGTGCCTTTCTAGCCCGTATTCGCCCCCGGTGGCGGCGGCGAGCGGCGGTCCGCGCTACTCGATTGCGCCGTGTTCTATGCCGCCGTATGTGAAGCTCGGCACCACCGGCCAGTGGCGGCGCCGCCATCTCGGACGAGGGGCCTGCTCTGTCGAGGACAGAGCCTCACCTGATCGCGGATAGGGTGCGCGCGCCAAACAATCAGCGACGACGGAGGGGGAGCAGCGATGCCCGAACGAGACGGATACATCCCCGGCGTCCCCTGCTGGGTAGATACGAGCCAGCCCGATCCCGAGGCTGCCGTCGCCTTCTACAGCGACATCTTTGGATGGGAGTTCGAGGACGTGATGCCGCCGGGGTCGGAGGGCAAGTACTTCATCGCCCGGATCCGAGGCGGCGATGCCGCCGCCGTCGGATCGGTACCCGAGGGGGCGCCGCCTACGGCGATGTGGAACACCTACGTCTGGGTCGAGAGCGCGGACGAGACCGCGTCGAAGGTCCGTGATGCTGGCGGTAGCGTCGTCATGCAGCCGTTCGACGTCATGGCTGCCGGCCGGATGGCCGTGTTCGCGGATCCCGAGGGAGCGGCGTTCTGCGTCTGGCAGGCGAAGGAGCACAAGGGCGCGAAGATCGTCAACGAGCACGGCAGCCTGAACTTCAACGACCTCAACACGCGTGATGTGGAAGGCGCCAAGTCCTTCTACGGCTCGGTATTCGGCTGGCAGACGCTTGACCTCGAGGGCGGCTTCCAGACGTGGACGCTCCCCGGCTACGGCGACTACCTGGAGCGCGACAATCCCGACCTCCGCAACGGGATGGCCGAGATGGACGCGCCGAAGGGCTTCGAGAACGTTGTCGCGTCGCTCGTCCCGATCGCGGACGACCAGCCGGATGTGCCGCCGCACTGGGGCGTGACGTTCGCGGTCGACGACGCGGATGCCATCGCGGACAAGGCAACCAAGCTCGGCGGCAAGATGGTCCTCCCGCCGTTCGATGCCCCGTGGGTCCGGATGACGGTCATCACCGACCCGCAAGGCGCGACGTTCACGGCGAGCAAGTTCGTGCCCGAGAACCGCGACCTGGCGACCCAAGGCGACACAACGGCCAGCTCCACCTAGGCAACCGGTCCGGCGAACACCGGGCCATCGGTCATCGCCTGGCGCGCCGGATGGTGAGCGCTTAGTAACGCGGACCGACGTGCTCGGCCTGCCGTCTTCACCGCTCCTGATCGTCGAGCGCGAATGACCCGTAGGTCGGTTCGCCGGCGGGGGTGTATACATGGATTGCCACGCCCGCGCCGGTGGTCCTGTGGTCCACCAAGTTGAGCGCGGCCGGCTTTGCTCTGCCGGCGAACAGTCGCTTGCCGGTGCGGAGCACGACGGGGTATGTCAAGAGCCGGTACTCGTCGATGAGATCCTCCTGCATCAGCGCCTGCGCGAGCGTGCCGCTGCCGTACACCTGCAGCTCCCGCCCAGGCCTCCGCTTGAGCTCGGCGACCTCAGTCGCGAGATCGCCCTTCAGCAGCTGCGACCCCTCCCACGAGGCCTCCTCGAGCGTCTGCGAAGCCACGTACTTGGGCAGAGCGTTGAGTCGGCTGGCGACCCGGTGATCCGGATCGGTCACCTTCGGCCAATACGCGGCAAAGATCTCGTACGTCCGCCGTCCGAGCAGAAATGCGTCGGCCTCGGCAAACCAGCCGTCGATGGCTTGACCCATGTCCTCATCGGCATAGGGCACCTGCCAGCCGCCATAGCGAAATCCCCCGGTCGGATCCTCGTCCGGTCCACCGGGGGCCTGCATGACCCCGTCCAAGGTCACGAACGTCGTCAGCGTCAATCGCACTCGTCCTTCTCCTTTTGCTGGTCGAACCACAAGCACCCAGAGACTGAGACCGCGGGCCGGCCCAAGACTGATCGGGGACAGGTGGGCTGGGAGCTGCAGGACGAGATAATTCTCTCTTAGTGGAGACGGAGAACCAAGCGCCCGTTCGCGGCTTAGTGGACGCGATCAATCGCTATGACCCCGACGCCGCGGTGGCGGTGTGCGACCCGGAGGTCGAGTTCCTGTCCGTCCTGGCCGTCGACGGCCGGGCATATATCGGCCACGACGGAATCCGCCAGTACTTCGACGACGTCGCGTCCGCTTGGCAGGAGTGGAGGGTCGAGGTGCATCGAGTTATCGCGGCCCCGGACGCGCGGGTGGTGATCGAGATGACCATGCACGCGCGCGGCAGGGAGAGCGGCGCCAGCCTTTCCGTGTTCGCAGGTCACCTCTGGACGCTGAGGAACGGGAAGCTGCTGCGTAATCGGCCCTTCCGCGAACCTGAGCAGGCGCTGCGGGCGGCCGGGGTGACGTCGTAGCCCCACCGACTGCTCGCCTGCGGCGACTCAGCGACCGCGACCAGCCCAGGGCCCGGCGCCGCCCACCCGTTCCGGGGTGATACGAAGCACGTAGCCACCCGGTCCGGAGTATTCCGGCGGCGGAAAGGTCACGTTGGGGCCGAGATAGACGTAGGCGAGGCGCTGCAGCAGCTCCGCCGCGCCCCCTTCCTCGACGCGCGCCTTGCCATGGACCACCAGGTACTCGCGCAGTCCGAGAGCGTCGTGGCTCTGCGCCTCCACCGAGAGCACCACGCGCGGGTCGCGCTCCACGTTGCGCAGCTTCTGGCGAGGGGTCATATGGCCGCTGACGATCTCGTTGCCGTCCAGGCCGACCCAGACGCAGCTGGTCTGCGGGCTGCCGTCCCTGTTGATCGTCACCAAGTGGGCGAGCGCGTCCGATTCGAGCAACATTCGAGCCTCAGGGGGCAGCGCGGCCATCGATCCTCCTCCAAGTCGTGTCCCGTCGGAACCGGTCAGTTTGCAAGGCGGCCTCCGCATAGGTTTGCCGAGCCTCCGCCGAAGCGTCGCCAGCGGTGAGGGACGTATGGCCCGAGGCCAGATCGACATCAGCGCGAAACCGTGCTCTGATAGCGAGTCGGGTACTCCTGCTCATAGGCATCGAACACGGGAGGAGCCGTCGCGAAGTACGAGACGTATAGAGCGCGTGCCGACTCGCGGCGGGTTCAATCCCTCGGCGCGACGACACCGCCGTTCACTATTGAGGTCAGGTTTCTCGGCGGGTTGAACGCCCGGCAGAAGGCCGCGTTCAGGGCCGCTGCGGACCGCTGGACGGGCGTCATCGTCGGCGACCTGCCCAGCGTGCAGGTCGAGGGCGAGGTCATCGATGACGTCCTGATCCTGGCGCAGGGCGCGGCGATCGACGGGCCCGGCAAGATCCTCGGTCAGGCCGGTCCGACGCACATTCGGCCGGCGTCGGCCGGGGCTGCGGCGTTCCTTCCGGCGAAGGGCATCATGTCGTTCGACACCGCCGACCTGGCGAACATGGATGCCGCCCGCACGCTCAACATCATCCGGCCGCCACCCAACCGCTTCACCCACGAGTTGCTTGCGGACGAGCCCTATCGCCTCGATCGCTCCGAGGACGCCGGTGAGCCCGACGGGGTGTTCCCCGCCGGAACCCCGGTCGTGCTGCTCGTGGAGGGGCCGGACAGCTGCCGCGTGGTCGACGGCGACGGTCTCTACGTGGAGGTCAGACGGGCGAGCCTCCGCAAGCTGCCAGACGCCTGACGTCCCGAGGACTCCGGGTGACCACCGTCCGGAATTAGCCCTTGCCGTCGGCCCGGAGCTCGATCTCAGACCCCTCGATGGCCATGGCGAGCTCGCCGGCTGGCCCGCCGGCCGCCAGCCAATGCTCGCCGGCGCGGCGGTGGAGCAGGTCGAGCTCGTCGTCGGTGTGGAGAGGATCGTGATGGAAGAGCAGCACCTGCTCCGCCTCGCTGCGGCGCGCGAACGACAGCGCGTCGGACAGGCGCGAGTGGCCCCAGCCGACTCGACCGGAGTACTCCTCGTCCGTGTACTGACAGTCATGCAGCAGTAGCGAGCAGCGCTCGGCCAGCGCGAAGCCCGAGATCCAGTCCGGATCCACGTCACTCAGCGGTACGCCGAGCCCGGGCTCGTGGTCGGGCAGATAGCAGAGCGAGATGTCGGAGTCGCTGATCCGAAAGCCGAGAGTGGGGCCGCGATGTCTGACCGGCGTGGCCTTGATGCGGGCCGGTCCGATTTCCCACTCGTCCGCAGGGCACTTGCGGAAAGAGACCTTGGCCGGCAGCGACCGGATTTCGATCGGGGAGAGCGGCGCGGACAGGTAGCGGCCGATGCGATCCCGCAGCGACCGGCCGGGTACCGGGGGGCCCCAGATCACGATCTCGGTCTCGGGCCGGAAGAAGGGCGCGAAGAACAACAATCCCTGGATGTGGTCGAGGTGCAGGTGCGTGAGCAGAATGTGGATGCGGCCCACGTCCACGCACGAAGGACCAAGGTCGCGGATCCCGCTACCGGCGTCGAGCACGAGCACGCTGCCGTCCGACAGCGTCACCTGGACGCAGGAGGTATTGCCGCCGTACCGGGCCGTATGCGGGCCGGGCGCCGGGATCGAGCCGCGCGCGCCCCAGATCCTGACCCTCACGGGCCCCACCCCGTCATCGGCCTCCGGCCGGCCAGAAGAACACCAGCGCCCCCTCGAACCCCGTGGCACCGACGAGCGGGATCGCGCTTACGGCGACCTCGAAGTCGCCGCCGTCCGCGGACCTGAAGCGCTGCGCGTAGTGCCCCGCCCGCCCGTTCCGAACCGCCAGCGTGAGCGGGTGCTCGTCGAACGGGATACGCCGCCCCTCCTCGTCGAACGGCCCGAACTTCTCGCCCCACTCAGCGACGCTCATCGGGCCCGTCTCCTCGAAACTGATCGCGCCCAGCTTGGCGACGGCCTCGTTGTAGTAGACGAGCGTGCCCTCGAGATCGATCAGGCAGCCAGGCGTTTGGAGGCTGTCGAGGAGGTTGCGCGCAAGGATCAGTTCGATCGGCTTCTGCTCGGTGGCGATCGCCAACCACCCTTTCCGGACGTCAGGATCACGCGCGGCCACCAGGCGGTCGCCGCCGCCCGGTCAGCATACGCAGTGGCCGGCTCGCGGGTGCGGTGGCGTGCCCCACGACCCCGCAGGGTGCGAGCTCATCTTCTCAAGCTCAGCTCCCGCTCAGCCCAAGGGGCGATGGTGGGATGCGCGTTTTGCCGTGCACGTCGGGAATGAGCAGCCCGACTTCGTCGATGAAGCACCACGACCATTCCTCGCCCGGCTGGAGCGATCGAATGAGCGGGTGACCGCTGCGCCGAGCGTGAGCGCTCGCGTGGCGGTTGGGCGAGTCGTCGCAACACCCGACCTTGCCGCACTCCAGGCAGATGCGCAGGTGCAGCCAGGGGTCTCCGACGAGCAAGCACTCCTCGCATCCCTCGACGGACTCAGGGAGCTGCGTGATCCGAACGTGATCGAGATGCGTGCAGGAGGTCATCGATTCACCTCTAGGTGGACCGGGCTGGCCTCACTGCTCGTAGTTCTCCACCGTGTCGGCCGAGCGCACCTCTGCATCGTCAGGGTCGAGCCCGAACTCCTCTCGAGCCCGCCGCTGGCGCAAGAGGTCCCAGCAGCGGTCGAGCTCGACCTCCACCGCGCGCAACCTCTCCCTGTTCCCCGCGAGGGCATCGGCGTCCGGGCTGTCCGTCTGCTCGCGACGCCGCAGGTCCCGCTCCTCCCCCACCAGGCGCTCGATCCTGCCGGCAATGCTCTCGTCACTCATGGGTCGATCCTACGCCACCGCGAATCCCGGTCGGTTACGGCCCGAGGAGCAGCTGGCTCACGGAGAACACGGCTCCCTGCGGGTCCGCCAGGACCCCGCGCTTGAAGCCCGCGATCTCAGAGAGTGGAGCCACGACACTGCCGCCGAGCCCCGGGGTCTTGTCCGCGGCGGCGGAGGCGTCATCGATCCAGAAGTCGACGCTCCACTGCGCCGGAACCCCGCCCGCCGACATCACGGCGACGACGTCGCGCGGCACGGGCTGCTCGGGCTCGCCCCCCACGTAGCCGGGGAGGCGCCACATCGTGGCCTCTCCGAACATCTCGGTCTGCCAGCCGAAGACCCGGCCGTAGAACGCCTTGGCACCCTCGGGGTCTGGAGTGCTGAGCTGGCTCATGGACCACGCACCCGGCTCGTTGATCAGCTGCGCGCCCCCGTGTGCACCGGGCTGCCAGACG
This sequence comes from Actinomycetota bacterium, assembly GCA_046729895.1. GTDB lineage: Bacteria > Actinomycetota > Thermoleophilia > Solirubrobacterales > Thermoleophilaceae > DASXBA01. Next base: position 15,076 of record JBKPHP010000177.1, on the reverse strand, counting down.
CCGATTGCCGCCCCCGCCGGATCCGCGATAAGCGCTATCCGGCCGCCGTCGAGGCTCTCGAAGGGATCCATCAGAGCGCTCCCGCCGGAGTCGGCCGCGTTCGCGGCGGCCTCCTCCGCGCTCTCCACCCAAACGTAGGTAGTCCAGGCGGTCGCCGACGGCGAACCCTCCGGTCGTGAGGCGATAGCGGCGACGTCGCGGCCGCGGAGCCTGCACATGAAGTGCTGGCCCGGCGTGTCGGGCGGCATCGTGTCCTCCGTCTCCCATCTGAAGAGCTCCGTGTAGAAGGCCACGGCGGCGGCGGCGTCGGGCTGCCAGGTGTCGATCCAGCATGGGACTCCTGGCTGATATCCGTTGCGCTCGCTCATTTGATCTGCTCCTCGTACTCGTCGTCGCGGCAGCCTACGTAGGGACGGTCACAGAGATCGCGACGCTACTGGCACAGCCGTCCCTACCCCACCGCGGCTCAGATCCGCGCGAATAGACTCGACGACCGTGGAGCTGCCGCTGGACGTGGTCCTCGTCCGGCACGGGGAGAGCGAGGGAAACGAGGCTGTTCGCCGAGAGCGCGCGGGGGACGACTCGATGCTCAAGCGCCTGCGTGAGCGCCACAGCTCTTTCTGGCGGCTCACGGATCAGGGGATCGTCCAGGCCGAGCGATCGGGCGCGTGGCTACGGAACGCTTTTCCCGACGGGTTCGACCGCTACTACACCTCCGAGTACGTCCGCGCAATGGAGACCGCGGGGCGCCTATCGCTGCCCGGTGCGGAATGGGTCCTCCACCCGGCGCTTCGCGAGCGCTCCTGGGGCGATCTCGACCGCCTGACGGGGCTCGAGCGTCGGGAGCATTACGCGGCCGAGCTCGCGGACAAGGCGGCCTCGCCGTTTTACTGGCGACCGCCGAACGGCGAGTCGATCGCCGAGGTGAGCGCCCGCCTGCTGGGGCTGCTCGACCGGCTTCGCCGGGACTGCTCCTCGGGTCGGGCCCTACTCGTGTGCCACGGCGAGCTCATCGGGGCCTTCCGGGCTCGCCTCGAGGACATGTCGCAGCGGGACTTCCTCAGCTGGTCCACGGACCCGCACGAGAAGATTGCCAACGGCGAGATCATTCACTACACGCGCAGCCACCCCGAGACGGGCGAGGTGGCAGACCGCTTCGCTTGGCGCCGCAGTGCAGTGCCGCACGACGAATCACGCTCGCAGCCGTGGCGCTACATCGAGACGCGCCGCTACGACGCCGCCGGGCTGCTGGCCGCCGTGGACGAGACTCCCCGCCTGACTTGAGGCTGCCGCGGCGCTGTTGCGTGTGGGGTGACTCTTTGCCCTGCTACCGGCGACGTATAGGCGGCCGGGTGCCGCATGGGTAGTCTCGAAAACCATCGTGAACGAGAGCTCGGCGGCGCCATTTACAGGCCGCACGGCATGGGCGCGGAACGTCGCGTCGCCGGTGCGCGACTTCCTGAGCACGGAGACCGGCAGCGCCGTGGTCTTGCTGTGCGCAGCGGTCGCCGCGCTCCTGTGGGCGAACTCGCCCTGGTCGAGCTCCTACGAGTCGGTCTGGACGACGAAGCTCTCCATCAGCCTCGGGGATGCCGGGATCTCCCAGGATCTGCGGCACTGGGTGAACAACGGCCTGATGACGTTCTTCTTCCTGGTCGTCGGGCTCGAGGCCAAGCGAGAGATCGACACGGGAGAGCTGCGCGAGCGGCGGCGCATCGCGCTCCCGGTGGTCGCGGCGGCCGGGGGGATGGCATTGCCGGTGGCGATCTACCTCGTGTTCAACGCCGGCGGGAGTGGCGCGCACGGGTTCGGCGCGGCCATGTCGACCGACACGGCCTTCGCCCTCGGCGTGCTTGCCCTGCTTGCTCGCCGTGGTACGCGCCTGCGCGTCTTCATGCTCACGCTCGCGGTGGCGGACGACCTCGCGGCCCTGGTGGTGATCGCGACCGCCTATACGGAGCACGTCTCGCTCGTTCCGCTCGCCGTCGCCGCAGGGCTCTACTGCATCCTGCTACCGCTTCGGTACGCGCCGATCGCCTGGCGGCGGCAGGCCGTCTTCCTCCTGGGCGTCGCCTTCTGGGTCGCGCTCTTCGAGTCCGGTATCGATCCCATCATCGCGGGGCTGGCGATCGGCCTCGCCGTCACTGCTTATCCGCCGACGCGCACCGACCTCGAAAGGTTCACCGAGCAAGCGCGCTCCTTCCGCGAGCAGCCGACGGCGCAGCTTGCTCGGTCGGCGCAGCTGAGCGTGGCGTCGGCCATCTCACCAAACGAGCGGCTGCAGTACCGCTACCACCCCTGGACGAGCTTCGTGATCGTGCCCCTGTTCGCCCTGGCGAACGCCGGCATACACCTGAACGGCACGCTGCTCGGCGATGCGATGCGGTCCCCGATAACGCTTGGGATCGTCTTCGGATACGTCTTGGGGAAGCCGCTCGGAATCCTCGGCGCGAGCTGGTTGGCCACGCGGCCCAAGCTCGGGGGGCTCCGTCCCGCGTTGAGCTGGCCCGTCCTCACCCTCGGCGGGACGGTCGCCGGGGTCGGGTTCACCGTTTCGCTCTTGATCTCGAGCCACGCCTTCCGCGGGCAGCAGCTCGAGGAGGCGAAGCTCGGCGTCCTGGCCGCAGCCCTGCTCGCATCGCTACTGGCGTGGATCGTGGTCCGGGTCATCGCACGCCTGCCCGACCCGGTGCGGGCCCGGCAGCTCGCGGGCACCGCCGAGGAGATCCTCGACCTATCGGAGGACGTCGACCTCGGCCGTGACCACATCCGCGGCTCCAATGACGCTCCGGTCACCTTGGTCGAGTACGGCGACTACGAGTGCCCGTACTGCGGTCAGGCCGAGGTCGTCATCCGCGAGCTGCTCGACTCGTTCGGCCACGAGCTCCGCTATGTCTGGCGGCACCTGCCGCTGAACGACGTCCACCCGAATACGCAGATGGCGGCGGAGGCCGCGGAGGCGGCAGCCGCCCAGGGCCGCTTCTGGGACATGCACGACAAGCTCCTCGACCACCAGGACGCCCTGACGGCCCCCGACCTGGGGCGCTACGCGGCGGAACTGGGTCTCGACCTGGAGCGCTTCTGGGATGAGCTACGCCGTCGTGAGCACGCCGAGCGCGTGGCCGACGACGTTGCCACCGCGGACGCGAGCGGAGTGGCCGGCACTCCCAGCTTCTTCATCAATGGACGACGCCACCGGGGGGCATACGACATCGACACGCTCACGGCGGCCGTGCGGACAGCGGCGTGGCGCGCACGGCTCGGTGACCAGGCCGGTCGTCCGCCGGAGCCTCAGCTCATTCGCCGCTAGCCGTGAGCCGGAACGCTCTGAGGATCAGCCGGACCGGCGGAGGTGCGGCACGACGTCGCCTGCGAACAGCTCGACCTGGCCGCCCGTGTCCACCACGGGCCAGAAGACGAGCGTGTCGAAGCCGTCGTCGACCAAGCCAGCCAGCGTGTCGACCCACCAGTCGGCCGACCCGGCGAGCGGTTCGCCGGCCAGGTACCCGACCGGGAGCTCCGACCGGGGCGGGGCGCGCTCCTCGCCGATCACGCCCTGCAGGTTGATGATCCGCCGGATCGAGCTCGGGTCACGGCCCGCTTTCTCGGCCGCCGCGTCGATCTGCTCGTTGCCCGAGCGCAGCTCGTCACGTGTGAGCACCCCGAGCGAAGGCAGCCAGCCGTCCGCCTTCCGACCCACGAGCCGGATCATCCGTGGCCTGAACGCCCCCACCCAGATCCCGATCGAATGCGAAGGTCGGGGACCGGGGCGCGCGTCGTGGAGGCTGTAGTGCTTCCCCTCGAAGGAGACCGAGCGTTCCTCGGACCACAAGAGCCTGATCACATCGATCGCCTCTTCGAGCGCCTCCACGGATTCGCCTGGCGTTCGCCGCGGACCGCCAAAGTTCGCAATCAGATCGCGGAGGCCGCCGGCGCCCAGGCCGAGCTCGAAGCGCCCGCCGCTCAGCACGTCGAGCGACGCGGCGGCCTTCGCCATCACGGCAGGCGGCCGCAGGGGCAGGTTCGCCACGTCTGTGAAGAACGAGATGCGCTTCGTCTCGGCGAGCAGCGTCGGCATCAGCGACCAGGTGTCGAGGAAATGCCGCTGGTAGGGATGATCCTGGATGCCGATGACGTCGAGTGCGGCTTCGTCGGCCGCGTGCACGAGCTCGCGCACCTCGTCGAGCCTCTCGGTCGCCGGGACAACGGAGATCCCGAAATGGAGGGGCTCCTGACCGCCACCGGCCGCCACGGGCACGAACCTACTTCACTCCGCTTGCGCTTGGGATGCTGGGAGCTTCTTCGCGATCAGCCCCCATCGGGGACCGATAAGTTCGGAGGCTCCAGGTAGCCGCCATCGATCCAACCCGCAACGAAGGAGGCGACGGGATGACGAACCACAAAGTGGGAACGCGCGAGGAGTGGCAAGCCGCCCGCGACGAGTTGCTCAAGCGAGAGAAGGAGCTCACCCGGATGAACGACGAGCTCGCCGAGCAGCGCCGGAAGCTGCCCTGGGTTCCGGTCGAGAAGGACTACAGCTTCGAGACCGAGGACGGGACCAAGTCGCTCGCCGACCTCTTCGATGGGCGCTCGCAGCTGCTCATCTACCACTTCATGTTCGGTCCTGTGTACGAGGCCGGATGCACCGTCTGCTCCTCGATCACGGACACCCTCGACCCAAACGCGGTCCACCTGAGGGCCCGCGACGTGACGCTGATCCTCTCCTCGCGCGCGCCGCTCGAGCGGCTGCTCGCCTACAGGCAGCGGATGGGCTGGAGCCTCGACTGGGTCTCGACCGTCGGCGACGACTTTCACCGCGATCTCGGCTTCGCGCCCACCGAGGAGGAGCTGAAGCCGTTCCTCGAGGGCGAGATCCCACCCGCGGTCAAGCACATGGCGGAGCGGAGCGGCACGGACGTCGCCGGTTACGTCGCCGAGGGGCCGGGCCTGAGCGCCTACGCGCTGTCGGACGGCACCGTCTACCGGACGTACGTGACCACCGCGCGTGGCCTCGAGCCTGCGATGGCCTACTACGGCCTGCTCGACCGGGCGCCGATGGGCCGCCACGAGGAGGGCGAGGAGACCGTCTGGCTCCGCCGCCACGACGAGTACGAGGAGCCCGCCGCCAGGGCGAGCGGCTGATCCGCGCAAGTTCGAGTCGCTGGCAGTAGTCCTTCAGTGAGCGCTGCGCTCCCGCCGCCCGAGGGTTTCGAGGTCGGCCATTGGACCGACGTCGAGTCGCGCACCGGCTGCACGGTCCTCATCGCCCCCGCGGCGACCCGGGGCGCGGTTGAGGTGCGCGGTGGCGGCACCGGCGCCCGCGAGCTCGAGGCGTTGTCGCCGCTCGCGAACGCCGAGGGGCCGACCGCCGTGTTGCTCACAGGCGGGAGCGCCTTCGGGCTTGGGGCGGCAGACGGAGTAGTGCGCTGGCTCGAGGAGCGGGGCCTCGGCCGGCCGACGCCGGTGGGCGTGATCCCGCTCGTGCCCACCGCCGTGGTGTTCGACCTCGCCGAGGGAGAGCCCGGCAGGCGACCAGGGCCGGAGGAGGGCTACGCCGCCTGCGAGGCGGCTGCCCGGGGCATCCCGAGGCGGGGTCGCATCGGAGCGGGCGCGGGAGCCGCCGTGGGGAAGGTCCTCGGGCGGGAGAGAGCTACGCCGGGCGGCGTGGGCTACGCGGCGGGGAGGCTGGCTGGCGGCGAGACGCTCGCGGCGATCGCGGTAGCCAACGCCTCGGGAGATGTGATCGCCGAGGGCGGCGAGGTGCTTGGCGGCCCGCACGGCGACGACGGCGAGCTGCTCCGAAGCGCCGAGCTGATCCGGGACACGCCACAGCTCCCCGACTGGACCGTACGCCCCGGTCAGAGCACGACGCTCGCCTGCGTCTGCACCGATGCGGCGCTCGACAAGCGGGGCTGCGGCATCGTGGCCCGAAGCGCGAGCGCCGGGATCGCTCGAGCCGTCGACCCCGCCTTCACCCCGTTGGACGGCGACATCGTCTTCTGCCTCGCCTCCGGGCCCTGGCCTCCCGCTGCGCCCGGTGCTGCGGCCTCATGGTCGCTCACGGTTCTGGGCACGGTCGCCGCAACCCTCACGGCGGCCGCGATTCGGGACGCGGTGCGCCAGGCCGACCCGGAAGCTGCTCCCCCATCGTCAGGGAGCTCGGGCTGATGTTCGACCACGTGACGATCCGCGTCACCGACAGGGCCGCGTCCGAGCGCTTCTACGACACCGTCCTGATCCCGCTCGGCATCGATCGGACCTACCAGACCGGCGCGTTCTCGGAGTGGGGGGACTTCCAGCTCACCGGCGCCGATGAGGCAAATCCCCCAACCCGGCGGCTGCACGTCGCCTTCGTCTCACCCTCCCGCGAGCAGGTCGACGGGTTCTGGCGGGCGGGCACCGAGGCCGGATACGCCGATGACGGGGCGCCGGGACCGAGGCCCGAGTACCGCAGCGACTACTACGGAGCATTCCTGCTGGATCCCGACGGCAACAGCGCCGAGGCCGTCCACCACGGCGAACTGCGCCACGGCGGAATCATCGACCATCTCTGGATCCGGGTGGCCGACGTCGGCGCGGCCAGACGCTACTACGAGACGATCGCCCCGTACGCGGGCCTGCGGCTAAGCGACCACACGCCCGATCGCGTGCGGTTCGCCGGTGCCAGCGGCTCGTTCTCGCTGGTGCGCGGAACGCCGACCGAGAACCTCCACCTGGCTTTCCCCACGGACGAGGACGCCGACGTCCGCGGCTTTCACGAGGCCGCCACCGACGCCGGGTACCGCAGCAACGGCCCACCCGGCGAACGCCCGCGGTACCACCCCGGCTACTACGCCGGCTACGTCCTGGATCCCGACGGCAACAACGTCGAAGTCGTGAACCACCATCGGTCGTAGCGGGTGCGGAAATCCGCAGAAGACAACGTGCGGCGCGATACTGCCGCCGTGGGTGCCCTGTTGCAGCGACTCGGCGTCGAGTTACCAATCGTCCAGGCCGGTATGGGCGGCGGCCTCGCGGGCCATGAGCTTGCCGCGGCCGTGTCCGCGGCCGGTGGGCTCGGGACGATCGGCATCTTCGCTCCGGACGACCTGCGAAGCGAGATCGCCGCTGCCCGCCGGTTCAGCGAGGGGCCGCTGGCGGTCAACCTCCTGCTGCCCTTCGCACATCGTCGCCATTTCGAGGCGGCTTCCGACGCTGACGTGATCGTCACCTTCTGGGGCCGCCCGAGGCGCCGGACCTCCAAGGTCTGGATTCATCAATGCGGCTCGCTCGAGGAGGCGCTCGCGGCGCTGAATGCCGGCGCCGACGCGGTCATCGCACAGGGGAACGAGGCGGGGGGCCACGTCCGCGGGACCACACCGGCGCTGGAGCTGCTCGCTCGGGTCCGCGAAGCGTTGCCCGGCGACTATCCGGTGCTCTCGGCCGGAGGCATCGCGGACCCCGCCGACGTCAGGGCTCGGCTCGAGGCCGGCGCCGAGGCTGCGGTCTGCGGCACCCGCTTCTTGATGAGCGAGGAGAGCGGCGCCCACCCGACGTACAAGGCACGTCTGGTCGAGGCCCATGAGACGATCGTTACCGAGCTATTCGGAGTCGCCTGGCCGGCCCCTCACCGCGTCATTCCGAACGGCGCACCGCTCGCTGGCTCGCACGGGACCCGCGCGGTCCCGGCTGGCTGCGCGCCTTCCACAGGGCGACGGCTCCGCTGTTCTCACGGGTCCCAGTCCCGGTGCAGCTCCGCCTTGCAGCGACGCAGACGGTGAGCCGGCCCATGTTCGGCCCAGCCGCGGCAACCGTGGATGGTCCCCCAAATCTGGTCGACGCGGGACCGCTCTACGCGGGGGCGTGCGTCGACCGCATCAGGGACATCCGCCCGGCGGGCGAGCTCGTCCGCGAGCTTGCGTCGTAGAGCGGGTACGCGCTCGGGCGCCGGCGAGTGGGAGACAGGGCACGACCGCTCACGCGGTTCTGTTGTCGAGCAGCTGGAGCAGGTCGTGCGCGGCGAGCTCGATGTCCTTGTGGCGCCACTCGGCTGCCCGGTAGTGGCACGCAATCAGGCCCGTTCGATGGATGCGACGGAAGTCCCCGTAGACGAACGCATACCTGGCTTTGGTCTGATCCGACGCACCGTCGGTCAGCCCCAGGTGCCATTCGGCGTACTCGTCCCAGGAGTGCGAAGCGAGGAACGCATTCTCGGCGTCGGCGCGAGGCTGAACGGTTCCCCAATCGCTGTCGAGAACGTACTGGCGCGCCTCGATCAGCCGCCGCGCACGTGCGACGCCCCGTTCGTTGACCGAGTAGGAGGCCATACCCGGATCTTGACCGAACGCTCGGCGACCGGCATCTCCCGCGCCTACTGGAGCTCGGCTCGCTGCGGAGTGGCTTGCGTGGCGCGCCCGTGGGTGGCCCGGTAGGCCATTGCCCCGGCGATGAGGGCAGTGACCGCGAAGGCCGCGGTGACGATCGCGAACGCGTGGGTGGGAGCGCCGGCGCCGGGCCCTCCGAGCAGGCCCAGGTAGGCGGTGCCGAAGGCGGCCACGCCGATCGCGCCCGCCAATTGCAGGCTCGTAGTGAACACTCCGCTGATGTCTGCGGCGTAGCGCGGGGTCGCGGCGCTGGTCAGGTGGTCGAGCATGGCGCTGAAGCTTGTCCCGAGACCGAGACCGCCCGCGCCGAGCAGTACGACCAGTACAGCTGTGGGGTGTTGGCCGGCCAGCATGGCGGCGGTGATCGCGAGGTATGCGGTCGCGAGGATGAGGCATCCGGCAGGGGCCACGAGCGGCGCGAGCCTGCCGGGTAGCCGCCAGATGAGGCGGCCGGGGATCCCGAAGGCGAACACCCACGAGACCAGGAGGAGCCCGGAGGTCAGCGGGCTGCGCCCCAAGCCGTCCTGCACGTAGAGCGCGAGGGTGAAGAGCAGGGCGTAGTAGGTGCTCACCGCCACTGCCTGCGCGCTGAGGCCCCAGGCGATCGGGGGCCGGGCGAGCACGTGCAGGTTGACGAGCGGCGCACCCTCCCGCGCCCCTAGACGTCGCTCGATGGCAACGAAGCCGGCGAGGAACGGGACGCTCGCCCCCAAGCAGAGCCACGTCCAGGCGGGCCAACCCTCATCGCGCCCGAGGATCAGGGGCAGGACGATCAACACCACCGCGCTGGAGAGGGTCACGACGCCGGCCATGTCGACGTGCCGCGCGTCCTTCGCATGCCCATCGCCCGGCAGGAGGACCTGGGCGGCCATCAACACGACAGCACCCACCGGCACGTTGATGAGGAAGATCGGCCGCCAGGCGGTTCCGAACAGGTCGGCCGACACGAGCACGCCACCGAGGATCTGGCCGGCAACCGCGCCGCCCGCCAGCGCGATCGTGTAGAGACTGAGCGCGCGGACCCGCGCCGCGCCTTCGAAGCTCAGCTGGATCCCGGTGAGCACCTGCGGGACCATCAGCGCCGCGCCCATCCCCTGGACGGTCCGGGCCCCGATGAGAACGATGGGTGTGGGAGCAGCCCGCAGGTCAAGGAGGCCAGCGTGAACACGCCCAAACCGACCCGGAAGAGCCGCCCGTAGCCGCGAATCTCCCCCAGCCGAGCGCCTGTGATGAGCAGCATCGCGTAGGCCACGAAGTAGCTCCCTACGACCAGCTCGAGCTCGGCGCCGGACGCGTGCAGGTCGGCCTGGATGGAGGGGTTGCCGACGTTGACGATGGTCGCGTCGGCCTGGGTCATGAAGAGCGGCGTGAGCAGCGTCGCCAGCAGCCCACGCCTGTGGGGATTCGCCGTCATCGGTCCCGCTCCAGCGGTCGAACCCGGAGCCTGCCGGTGTCGATGGGGGTGGGTTGGCGCATACCAACCAGACGTCCCGCAGGGGTGCGACGTGAGACCGAGACGACACCAGCACGACTTCACGTTTCGCCTCCGCCGCCCGTCGTACTCGATGTATGCCCTTGGAGCCGTTTCAGACGGTGGTCGAGCACTACGGCGGCGACGTGTGGCGTTTCTGCGCGAGCCAGGTGGGCGTCGCGCGTGCGGACGACTGCTTCCAGGAGGCGATGCTTGCCGCGCTCGAGGCCTATCCGCGGCTCCGGAACTCGGGCGCCGTCCGCTCCTGGCTGCTGCGCATCGCCGCCCGCAAGGCCATCGACGCGCACCGGGCGGCCGCCCGCGACCCTGTCCCGGACCCGAACGTCGAGCCGGGCACAAGCGAACCGCCCGAACCGCGGGACCAGGGTCTCTTCCGGATGGTCCGCCGGCTCCCGGACAAGCAGAGACTCGCCGTTTCCTACCGCTTCGTCGCCGATCTCGCCTACCGGGAGATCGGGGCGCTCATGGACACCAGCGAGGCGGCAGCGCGCCGAAACGTGCACGAGGGCCTGAAGACCCTTCGCCGCCGCCTCAACCCGACCAAAGGACCGCCATGAAGAGCATCGAGGCGGTTCACTCCGGACAGCGGATCACGCTTGGGAGTGATCTTCCACGACGCGAGGTGATCTCACGATTTCGGCCTGGGCCGCGTCCTTAAGAACATGACTGCTCGCAACCACAACCGGGTCGTTCGCGAACTGCGAGCCGAGCTACCGCCGGGGGACCCGGAGCGGGTGCGGTCACTGCTCGCGCGCGTAGCGGATCGCGCCGCCGATCAAGGCCTGCTCGACGTGGGTTACGGCCCTGTGGACTCCCCGCTGGGCCGCCTGCTGGTCGCCGCCACCCCGATGGGCGTGGTTCGCGTGGGCTTCGAGTCCGAGGCGGAGGAGCAAGTCCTCGGCGAGCTCGCCGCACGCGTGTCCCCGCGAGTACTGAGAGCCCCGCACCTCGTCGACGACGCGCGCCGCCAGCTCAGCGCCTACTTCGAGGGTGGGCTGGTCGAGTTCCAGCTACCGCTCGACTGGCGACTGACGGCCGGCTTCCGTCGCCTGGTCCTCCGCACCACCGCGCGCATCCCCTACGGCTGCACCCGCACCTATCGCGAGGTCGCCACCACAGCCGGCAGCCGAGAAGCCGTCCGCGCCGCCGGCACCGCGCTGTCCACGAACCCGCTTCCGATCATCGTCCCCTGCCACCGGGTGCTCCGCACCGACGGCGGCCTCGGCGGCTACCGCGGCGGCACCGCCGCCAAGCGGGCGCTGCTCGACCACGAGCAAGCACAGGCGCCCGCCGGCGCCAAAAGCTCACCGGGCGGCCGCTCCTAGCGGCTTAGGCGACTGAGGGGCAACGCGCGCTTCACGGTGATCGCCGCACAGGCCCCGGTCGTAACAAGGGCGGCCGCCAGCACACCGGTCGTGAGCGCGAGAGCGCGCGCCGAGCCCTGCGCTGCGGCGCCGAGGTAGACGCCGACGAACGCAGCAACGCCGAGCACCTGGCCCACCAGGCTCGCAGTCAACACCAGCCCGCTGAGGTCCGCCGCTTGCGCTCGGGACACGACCGCAGTCATGCGACTCGCGAGCGGACTGAAGGCGCAGGCATGGCCGGCGCCGCCCGCGAACAGGAGTGGCGTCGTAAGCGCGACCGGCCAGCCGCCGCCGGCCGCGATCAGCCCCACGCCGAGCAGAGCGGCGCCCATCGCCGGTGGCCCGAGGAGCGGCAGATTCTCCCGGATCGTCGCGCTGGCGCGGGTCCACGTGAGGCTGACGGTCGCGAATCCGCCGGCGTAGATGGCGAAGATCAGCCCGGCGTGCAGCGGGCCGAACCCGAGCGCATCTTGCAGGTGCAGGGTCAGGCTGACCAGGAAGCCCGCGTAGCACGCCATGACGAGGATCACGCCGACCACGCCGGCGGCAATGCCCGGAAGGCTCAGGACCTCGAGGTCGAACAGCGGATCGCGACCGCGCTCTCCGATCCAGCGCTCCAGCGCGACGAACACCCCGAGCGCGAGCCCGCAGGCGCCGAAGCTCGGCCACACCCACGAGGGCCAGCCGGCGTCGCGGCCGAAGGTAAGCGGGATCACGAGCGCCAGCAGCGCGACCGACAGCACAGCGGCGCCGGCGGGATCGAGTCGCCGCTGCGCGCCGCGCGGCACGCGCGGAAGCCCTCGTCGCGCGGCGAACAGCAGCAGAGCGCCGATCGGCGCGTTCAGAAGCAGCGCGGGGCGCCACGCGGCGGCGAGCAGGTGCGCTCCCACGAGAAAGCCGCCGAGGACCGGGCCGGCGGCGACGCCGGCGGCCAGAATCATCGAGTAGGCACCGACCGCGCGGGCCAGGGTCTCGCCCTCGAACTGAAGCTGGATGATCGACAGCACCTGCGGGGTCATGACCGCAGCGGCCGATCCCTGGAACGCCCGCGCGACGATCAGCGCGCCCGGAGTAGGCGCCAGCCCGCCGGCCAATGAGGCAAGCGTGAACGCGGTGAGGCCGAACACGAAGGCGCGGCGTCGCCCGACGACATCGCCAAGCCGCGCGCCGGTGACGACCAGCGTCGCGAACGCGATCGTGTACATCGCGACCACCAACTGCAGCTGGGCGTCCGAGGTGTGAAGGTTCGCGCGCAGGCTCGGCGCGGCGACCGCAAGGATCGATGCATCCATCGATGCCATGGCTTGACCGCCGAGCAGGATTAGGAGTGCCCGCATGGCCTCGAGGGTCCCGCGCGCCCCGCGCGAGGTCTTGGACAATCATGCTCGGATGTCAGAATTTGGGGGGTGCTGAAGGTCCACCGCGTCCTCCAACGCGAGGGCGTCACGATGGAAGACGTCGCATGCCGCCACGCGCCCGCCCGCGGGCGCACGATCGAGCCGACGCAGGGCTACGGGCTCGTGTTCGTTCGGCGTGGCTGCTTCGTGCGGCGCTCCGCCGGTAGCGAGTCCCTGCTCGACTCGACCGTCGCCTATTGCACGAGGCCCGGTGAGGAGCAGTCCTTCGACCACCCGCAAACGGGCGGCGACGACTGCACCATCATCTGCCTTGACCCGACGCTCACCGCGTCAGTCTGGGGCGGTGACGAGACGCTCCCCTCCGATGCCCTGCCCACATCGCCGCGGATCGACCTCCAGCACCGCCTGCTGCTCGCCGCCGGCCGGCGTGGCGCCACCCCCGACGAACTCGTCGAGCGGGCGATCAGCGTCGTCGCTCAGGCGCTCGAGGAGGCAGATCCGCGTCGTGTCGCGGCGGGTCGGCCGGCAACGGAACGCGCTCGGCGCGCACTCGCCGACGGTGCCCGCGAGGCCCTCGCGGCGGACCCCGACCGCTCGCTGCTACAGCTGGCGAGGATGCTGGCGGTCTCGCCCCACCATCTCAGCCGTGTCTTCAGGTCCGTCACCGGCCGCACGATCTCCCGCCAGCGGATGCGCCTTCGCGCGCGTGCCGCGCTCGAGCGCCTCGCCGGGGGTGAGCACGACCTCGCGCGCCTGGCCGCGGATGTCGGCTGCGCCGACCAGAGTCACCTCTGCCGCGTAATCCGCGTGGAAACGGGGCGCGTCCCCTCCGCGCTCCGCCACGCCATGGTGTAATCGACCGGTCGGAGCCGGTAACCGCCGTGGCTCAACCAACCGACCGGCCCTCGAACCGGGCTTGCTCCTCCGCTGTGCGCTCGGCCCACGGAACCGCCTGTAGCCGCTCGTCGGGGATCGGCCGGCCGCTTTCGACCGAGATCCCGTAGGTCCCCTGCTCGACTCGGCGCTCGGCCCGTTCGATCGCGGCCAGCTCCTCCCGCAGCTGGTCCGCCAGCCCTTCGTCGCGCTCCTCCTCGAAGACTTCGGTCGCCTCGTCGGCCGGATGCTGATCGAGGTGCGAGAGCTCCTCATCGGGCTCGCGTCGGAGCTGGTCGAGCGCTTCCTCGACGCGCCGTCGTTCGCGAGCGAGCAGTTCCTCGGCGCGGGTCGGGTCCATGGGTGGCCACCGTAGCGCGGGAGCGAGCCGTCGTGCGATGCGCGCTCTTGCGAAGGCGGGCGGCAATCGTCGAGGCTTGGCAAATGGACGAGCCCTCGCCACCTTCCGGACTGTCCGAGCCGCCGGAGCGCAGGAGGTCGGCCATGCGTCAGCTGGGACTGGTCGTCCATCCCACCCGGCATGTCGAGACGGTGCTCGAGGAGCTCGGCGCCTGGGCGTCCACGCATGGGCTGAGGGTCGGCCAGGTACCGGTCCGCGGGCAGACGCGCCAGGTGGCCGACCCGATCAACGCCGATGAGTGTGACCTGTTGCTCGCGATCGGGGGAGACGGGACCACGCTGAGTGCGTTGCACGCGGGCGCGCCAATGTCGCGTCCGGTCCTTGGAGTCGCCTGCGGGAGCATCGGCGTGTTGACGTCGGTGACCGACGACAGGCTGACGTGGGCAATGGATCAGATAGCCACTGGTCGCTGGACGCCGGTGGGTATCCCGGGACTCGACGTTGCGTGGGGCGAGGGGCACGGCGAAGTCGCGATCAACGACTTGGTGATCATCCGCGACGGCCCGGGGCAGATCATCGTTTCCATCGCGGTCGACGGAGTGCTGTACGCGCGGATAGCCGGTGACGGGCTCGTGGTGGCCACCCCGCTCGGCTCGAGCGCCTACACCATGGCCGCCGGCGGCCCGATCCTGGGGCCAGGAGCGGAGGGAATGGCTGTGACGGCGTTGGCGGACCACGCCGGTTCGTGTCCTCCCCTGGTCGCAGGGAGCGAGAGCCAGCTGACGCTGACTATCCAGCCCGGCTACGGCGGTGTGCGCTATGAGGTGGACGGTCACCGGACAGCCGTACAAGACGCCGTGCTGACAGTCCGCCAGCGTGGGAGCTATGCCACGGTCGTCAGGCTCGCCGAAGAAGAGCCGCGGCTCAGCGGACTGCGTCGGCGGGGCCTCGTGGCCGACAGTCCGCGAGTGCTGGTGCGGGACGTTCGCTCAGAGAGCGAGGTCGAGTCGACTGAGGGCCGACCGCCGGCCCCCTGACATTCGTCGTAGCACCGATCGCGAGTTCATCTCCTGCAGGTTGCGGGAACAGCGACCCGTAGGGCCATGCCCACAATCCGGATAATTCGTTCGAATCGCTGACCGCAGAGAAGGAGCCGACCAATGCAAGCTAAGCCCAACCCCCGCCTCGAGCGTCTGCGCGAGGCCGGCGTCTCGATCTGGCTCGACACGCTCTCGCGGGAGCTCCTGGAGAGCGGCGAGTTCGGC
>JBKPHP010000176.1:0-14720 GCA_046729895.1 Actinomycetota bacterium | reverse complement strand
AGCGCGACCTTGTCGAGCGCCGCCTGGGCCGCCGTGATCTGGGTCAGCACCTCGATGCAGTAGCGGTCCTCCTCCACCATCCGCTGCACTCCGCGAACCTGGCCCTCGATCCGGCGCAGCCGCCTGAGCAGCTGCTCCCTGCTGGCGCTGTAGCCTCGCGTCTCCATATACCCCCCCATGGTATAACGAAGGCCGGAGTTCACGGCTGCCGAGTTCGTCGGAGCGAGCACGCTCGGCGAGCGCGGGCCGGCCACGAGCACGCGACCGCCTCGGTCAGCCGGAGCCTGCGCGAGCGGCTGGGATCGGTCGAGGCCTGGGCCGACGTGGCCGAGAACTTCTGCGGCGATTGGCTGGCGCTGTGGAAGGAGATCACCGCGGGCTTCCTGATCGCGGGCTTCGTGGCGCTCGTTCCGAGGTCTGTCTTCGAGGACGTCTTTCCCGAGAACGCGCCCGGCGTCCTGCGAACCGTCGGGAACGTGCTCGCCGGGCCGCTGATCGCGGTGCTCAGCTTCGTCTGCTCGGTAGGCAACGTGCCGCTGGCCGCGGCGCTATGGGCCGGCGGAATCTCATTCGCCGGCGTGATCGCGTTCATCTTCGCGAACCTGATCACCCTCTCCATCGTGCTGATCTACCGCAAGTACTCCGGCGGTCGGTTCGCGCTCAAGCTCGCGGCGCTCATGTTCGTCGTGATGGTCGCCGCCGCCCTCCTCGTCGGCCTGGCGTTCTCCGCGGCGGGCCTCGTGCCCGACGCGAGGCCCTCGATCGACTCGATCACCGAGCGCGGATCGAGCTCGACTACACGGCGGCCCTCAACTTCGCCTTCACCGGTTGCCGCAGCCCTGTTCTGGCTGACCACGCGCCAGAGGGTTCCGGGCGTCAGCTCGGCCGAGGCGGCTGCGCACGGAACGAGCGCAGGATCCGTCTGAGCCGCGGCTCGACGAGGCGGTCCGGGAGCTTGGGGTTGAAGAACACGACCGCCGCGTACGTCACCCGCCCCGGCCGTTGGTACGCGACCACCGTGATCCGCTGCGGCCGCTTGCTCGTTTGGAGCCTCCCCGCGCCGTCGACACGTGCCGCGCGGTAGGGGGATCCGCTTACACGACGTCTCCGGGGGAGGGCGGTCCTCTCGAAGCCTGGCAGCGCGTCGAAGACGCGCCGCGCGTAAGCGGTGGGCGACACCTCACGGCCCTCCTGGCCGCGATCCGGTGCCACGGTGAGCACGAGCAGACGGTCCTTCGAGCGGATGAGCGTCGCCGCGCGCCTCACGCGGGCCGTCCAGCTTCGGGGGACCGAGACCGTGAAGCCCGCTACCTCGTTGCGCACGCTCTTCCAACCGCGGGGCGGCGGGGCCGGAGGGTCGGCGTGTTCTCTGGGGGAGTCGTTCGAACCGTTGCCGGCGCCGCAGCCGGCCGCGACGAGCACGACCAGCAGGAGGAGCAGCCGGGCGCCTCCGGCCATGCCGAGGGCTTTACCTGGAGACGCGTCCGTCGCCGTCGACGATCGCCCCTAGGGCGTCGCCCCGGTTCTCGTGGCAATCCAGGGTCTCGAGCAGCTGCGTTACCTCGAGGATGCGCCGCACGTGCCCGGGCGGGCAGACGATCGCGAAGCGCCGCCCACGCCGCGTGAGCCGCCGCTTGCCGTTGAGGAGGACGCTCAGCCCGGTCGAGTCGATGAACTCCAGCGCGGTAAGGTCGACCACGAGGGGCCCGCCACCGCGCGTGGCCACCTCGGCCAGCCGTTCCCGCAGGGCAGGAGCGGACGCCGCGTCGAGCTCTCCCGAGAGCTCGAGCGCCTGGGCGCCGTCCTCACGGTCCTCTCTGACGTCAAGGATGTTCGCTGCGAAGCGCATGCGGGACGTCGCCCTGTCCAGTCCGCGGCTCGCCCTCACGTCCGGCCAAGGGCCTGTCGAGATCGTCGAATAGCACCGTTACGAGTCCGTCCGCCGCTACCCGATGGCGACAGCATATACGGGCTGGGAGGACCGGCGCGAGTGGTTGATGGAAATCACCGGCCCGAGTCGACAACTGGCTCTTGGAAAAGGCGGACCCGCAGCCCGGCCAGACGATCCTCGACGTCGCCGCCGGCGGCCCGCGGCCTGACCAACGTCGAGCATCGCGTGTTCGACGCCGAGAGCATGGACCTGCTCGCGCGCGCGGTCGAGGGACTGTCCGAGGACGAGCGGCAGGCGACCCGGGCAGCGGTCCTCGAGAACGTCGAGGCCTACCGCAACGAGGACGGTTCCTACACCGAGCCAGCGGCGACGTGGGGGGTGCTCGCGCGCTGATCTGAGCGCACGAGCAAAACGCCGGGACTTCCCGCGTCCCCGGCGTTCCGCGTCCTCACGCGCGAAGTGTTGCCCGTGTCAAGGCGTTGTAAAACACGGCCCGCTGGTCAAGCGCAGTTGGTGGCCGGGACTTCTCGACACCCCCGCGGACGGCAAGATCTGGCGAATGGAACAGCACGGAAGCAAGCAGCAAGCCCTCACAGCCGCCGGGCTCTCGGAATAGCGATGCCGCAGGAGAATGTGGAGGTCATCCGGGCGGCGACGAACGCTTGGAACCGTGGCGACCGGGCAACGCTTGCCCGGCTGCTGCATCCCGATGTCGAGTGGCAGACCATCCTCGGTCCGCTCGTCGGTGTCGCCACGGTGCGCGGCCGCGACGCAGTTCTGAAGTTTCTCTTCGAGGACATTCCGGACGCCATCGACAGCCCGAGCGCGGTGGCCGAGGAGCTGACGGATCTCGGAAATGGGCGAGTTCTCGTGGTGGCGACCTATCGCGGGCGCGGGAAACGTGGCGGGGTCGATGTCGAAGTGCGGATCTCGAGCGTGCACAGGATCAGCGGCGGAGTGATCCTCTCCGTGCGCGACTACGCCAACAGGCGAGAAGCCCTCGAAGCCGTGGGACTGTCGGAGTAGGCGACGTCAACGAGCCCGGAGGGCGAGCGGTGTCGCTGCGCTGAAGGCGGACGCCCCGAGCAGGATTCGAACCTGCGACCTACTCCTTAGGAGGGAGTCGCTCTATCCAGCTGAGCTATCGGGGCTCGGCTGAGACGATAGCCCGCTTGCACGGGCGATCGCGCCTGGCTAGGTTGGAAAGCGATGCCGGATCGCCTCCGCCGCACCTGGCCCGCGGTCCTCGTCGCAACGCTGCTCGCGGTTCTTGCCTTTCCCACCGCAGCGCAGAGCGCGCCGACGCGCTGCCCCGGCACCTTCGAGGTGCTGCACAACGATCACATAGGACGGCTGTCGTTGCCCGCCGGGCCCTACGTGATCGACGTGCTCGACTCCAGCCGGCTGAGCTGCGCCAGCGCGTCGGACTTGTTCCGGCAGTTCCTCGAGGACTTCGATGGCAGGCTGCCGCGGCCGTGGGTGCTCAATGTGTCCAGCAGGACTTTCACTCGCGGCTCGGGGAGCACCACGGGCTTCCAGGTCACCCGCTCCGGGCGGGGGCGGGGGAGGTGGGGGCCGGCACCCGGCCACCGGGCTGGCCTGTCCCGGCTTCTTCCACGTCCTCCACAACGACCACATCGGGAGGCTCAGGCTCCCCGCCGGTGAGTACCGGATCACGCTGCTGTCGCTGAACCGGATCTCGTGCGCGCGGGCCTCGCGCTACTTCGCGCAATTCCTGCAGGACTTCGACGGCAGGTTGCCGCAGCCGTGGGTCTTGGACGTGGAGACCGGCAGCTTCATGCGCGGCAGCCGCAACGTGGGCTTCCGCGTGAAGCCGACAGGCGCCCCGCCCAACCCGAATACGGGCGGTGGACGCAACCCGCCGAGGGGCCAGCGGCGCTGCCCTGGAACCTTCCGAGTCCTGCACCGCGACCGGATCGGGCGCCTGAGGCTGCCGGCCGGCCGCTATCTGATCACGCTGCTCTCGAACCGGCTCTCTTGCCGCTCGGCGTCGAGGCGCTTCAGCCAGTTCCTCGACAACCCGAGCGGACGCCTCCCGCGTCCCTGGGTCCTGAACACCGGCACGGGCACGTTCAGCAGGGGTCGTGGCAGCAGGACGGGCTTCCGGGTCAAACCGGCCCGGGCGCGCTGAGGGCTAGTCCTCCTCGTACAGCGACTCCTTGGCGAGCTCCATCCCCTTCGGCCCGTAGAGGCGCACCTCTATGAAGTCGCCCGTGTAGTCGTCCAGCGAGATCAGGGTGAAGCGGTCGTCGAGCAGCTCGCACTGGTCGGTGGTGCTGGGCCCGAGCTCCGCGGTGGCCACCGCGCCGTTCGGCACGAGGGCCACGCCCCAGACCAGCGTCACCTTGCCGCGGCGGCCCTGCGAGCCGCGCCAGTGGCCGATCTCGAGGTCGGAGAGGTCAAGCGCCCAGTCGGGGTTGGCGCCGGCGGTGTCCTCCGTGAAGTAGGCGTCGGCGGTGAAGTCGGTGGCCTCGGCGCCCTCGTGCTCGCGGCGGTACGACACGTAGCCGCAGACCTCGCCCTCTCCGGCGGCAGCGGTCGCCGGCACGTAGGTGCGGCCGTTGAACGAGCGGTCGGGGAACCAGGTGATCTGGCCCACCTCCCCCTCGCCCGTCTCCTCGCCGACGGCCTGCAGGAAGCGCTCGGCGAGTGCCTCCTCCCAGCGCCCGTATGGGAGTGGCTCCTGCGGCGGCTCCGCCGCGTACATGGGAATCGGGCGCTCGGAGGGGGGCACGGCGCGCGCGACCCTACACGCTCGCCTCCCGCAACCGCTCCGCTGCGCGCTCGGGCGCGAGGACGTTCAGATGGACTCCGGTGCCGACCTCGAGGCCGGCCAGGTGCGCGAGCCGCGGGAGCACGTCGATGCGCCAGCAGAACTGCCGGGCGCCGCGCGGCGCCGTCCGCACCCACATGTTGAGCGGCGGCAGCGCGCCGAGGATGGCGGCGAGGCGGCGCAGCACGCCACGGAGCAGGGCCGCCCCCAGCGGGCCGTCATCCTCGAAGCGGGCGGTAGGCCGCCGCGGTATGAGCTGGACTTGGAACGGCACGCGCGAGGCAAACGGGCAGATGGCCACGGCCTCCTCGTCGACCGCCACGAGCCGCTCGCGGCGGCGCACCTCCTCCTGGACGAGGTCCTCGAGCAGGTTGCGGCCGTGGGTGCGATCGGAGTAGGCGGTGAAGCGCTCCCGCTCGCGGGCCACGGCCGCGGGGACGAAGGGCAGCGCATAGAGCTGGGCGTGCGTATGGGGCAGCGAGGCGCCCGCCTCCTGCCCCTCGTTGACGATCACGTGGACGCAGGCCGCGTCGGCGTGAGCGGCCATGCGCGCGCGCCACACCGCCATCGCCTCCGCGACCTCGTAGAGCTCGAGCTCGAGCAGCGAGGAGACCGGGCGCGGGCTGTTCACGATCACCTCGTGGGCGCCGGCGGCGGGCCGGGCCGCGAACAGCTCGGGCTCGCCGCGACCTGCCGCGAGCGGGTCGGGCACCAGCGACTCGTCCCCCGCGAGGGCGGGGTAGAGGTTGGGGACCACCCGCACGCGCCAGCCCGGGCCGTTGGGGGGGCCGCCGTCCGGTCTGACCGCGTAGACCTCGGGGGGCGTTTGGTTCTCGTGGCCCTCGAGGAAGGGATCCCGTTCCGGGTCGACCGGAGGACGCTCCCCAACCGGCAGGAACGCCCCGGGGCGCTCCCCACGCTCGCCAGCCACGATCACCCGCAGACCCGAAAGCGGATCGACCCGCAGCTCAGGCAATCCTCTTCTCCATCGCCACGTGGTCGATTCCCTCCTCCACGAATCGCCCGCCCCGCTGGCGGTAGCCGTCGCGCTCGTACAGAGAGCGGGCCGGCAGCTGCGCGTGAAGCGAGATGCTGGTCGCTCCCGCGGCGAGCGCCTCGCGCTCGGCCTCGCGAAGGAGCGCCGCTCCCACCCCGGCGCCCCGGAGCTCGCGCTCCACCGCCATCCGTCCAAGCCAGGCCAGCTCACCTTGGAACACGAGCCGGCAGGTGCCCACCACCCGCGTGCCCTCGACGGCCACGAAATGCGTGGCCTCGGGATCGCGGCCGTCCCGGTCCGCCTCGGGCCTTACACCCTGTTCGAGGGAGAAGACGCGCTCACGGAGCCGCAGCGCGGCGTCTACCTCCTCCGGTGTGCGCGCCAGTCTGATCTCCAAGGAAGTCAGCGAGCGTAGCGCTCGATGTCCTCCACGAGCTTGGGTTCGCTCGCGTAACCCCCCTGGTGCACGAAGGCGAGGGTGCCCCTGGAGTCGTAGAAGGCGGTGGTCGGAAATGCCTGAACTCCGTTGAAGACCGCCGCGATGCCGAGGTTCTCGTCACGGTAGCTGGGGTAGCTCACGGGGAACTGGCGCAGGAAGCTGCGAGCGTCGGCGTCGTTGTCCTGAGAGTCAACCCCCAGGAAGGCGATGCGCTTGCCGCGCCGCACGGCCTGGCGCTGGAAGTAGGGGAACTCGCCGCGGCAGGGACCGCACCAGGACGCCCACTTGTTGACCACCACCGGGTATCCGCGCAGCTCTCGCAGCCGCGTCTTGAAGGCGTCGGGGCCGCCTCCCAACAGCTGATTGGCCTGGCGGTGCAGCGCTGCCAGGGGTGCTGGGGCGCCGCTCAGGGCGCCCGGACTCGGCTTCCCGGCGCTCTTCGGCTCGTCCGAGCCGCAGGCCACAAGGGCGAGCGCGCATGCCGCGAGTACACCGAGTCGCCGCATGCGTAGAGCGTGGCAGACGAAAGGGTCTAGCCGCTGAGGCCAATTTCGTCGTCCTTATGGTGTAATAGTCGTAACGCTGCGATCCTGCGAAAGGATCCGGCGACCGCCGCTATCGGACTCTGAAGCGGCAACTCAGGCGGGCGGACCCGCGCTGACGCGACGGCCCCAACTCCACCGCAGGCAGCGGTCTCTGTCCGACTCTCAAGAACGAAAGCCGCACATGGCTGACAGCACTTCCGTGGTCGCGCTCCCGCCGGTTTCCGGTGCGGACCTGAAGCGCGCCGAGCGCTTCGCCAAAGAGCCGTTCGTCCTGAACGGCGAGGACGCCGAGAGCGCCCTTGCGCCGGGCACCGCCCGCCGGGCCGCCCTGGACGCGGCCTTGGCGGAGCTCGACGCGGGACGCTCAGAGCCCTCGCTCGAGTGGCGCCAGAGCTACTCCTTGATGCTGGGCCTCGAGCGCCTCCTGTCGGAGGAACAGCCACACCTTGCCGACGGCACCGTCCTTTCCGCCCACCAGGTGGATGCCCTGTCGGGCACGCTGATCGCGCTCGAGTCCGAGGTCCAGGCCTCCTCCCGGAACGGAAGGAACGGGAACGGGCTCCCCGACTTCGAGGAGGTCTCGCTCGGCGAGCTGGAGATCGAGGGCGACGAGGACCTCGCCACCGAGGAGCCGCTCGATTGGGACGAGGCCGAGGAGGCCGAGGAGAAGGCCGCGGTCGAGTCCCGGCTGGAGGATCCCGGGGCGGCGAGGCGCTTCTGGTTCGAGCATGCCACCGGGGCGGGCAAGACCGTGGCCGCGCTCGGGTTCGTGGAGGCTTCGCGGACCGGCGGCATCCTGATCCTGACCCACCGCCGCAACCTGGTCGACCAGTTCCTCGGCGAGCTCCGCGATCGCGGCTACCGCAAGCGGATCAGCGCCGCCCTCCTGGGACGCAACGGGGACCCGCCGGCCACCGGCCCGGTGACGGTGGAGACCTATCAGTGGTTCGTGCGCAACGCCGGGAGGATCTCGGACGCCTACACGATCGTCATCTGCGACGAGGCCCACACCGCACTCGGGGAGAAGACGAGCGCCGCCATCCGACGCTGGAGAGGGCCCGTCTTCATCGGCATGACCGCGACGGGCGCGCTGATTGCGCGCCACGTGACGGACCTCTTCCCCACCCAGACGTCCCGCTTCGACCTTGCCCAGGCTGCTCGCCGCGGGGTGATCGCGCCCCTGCGCTGCGTGCGCATTCCCCCCGGCGTCGGCGTCCGCTCGATAGCCAAGGTTCCCCTCCGCAGGGGCGAGGTGGACCAGGACTTCGACCAGGAGGAGCTGGCCGCACTGCTCGACCAGACACCCTTCAACGTCGCGGTCGCCGACCTTTACAAGACGCGCTTCAAGGACGTGCCAGGAGTGGTCTACGCGGCCGGTGTGCGCCACGCCCACAACGTGGCCGACGCGTTCCGCGAGGCAGGCATCAAGGCCAAGGCGGTCTCCGGTGAGACGCCCAAGCGCGAGCTGACGCGGATCCTCGCCGCCTACGAGCGCTGCGAAATCGACGTCCTCGTCAACGCGCAGCTTCTGGCGGAGGGCTGGAACTCGTTCAAGGCCATCGTCTGCATGCACCTGGCGCCCACCGCCTCCCGGCGCGTTTATCAGCAGCGGGTGGGCCGCGTGACCCGCCGCGCCCCCGGCAAGGAGGCGGGCATCATCGTCGACTTCGTGCACCCGGCGACGCCCAACGACGACCCGGTGGTGACCCTGCACTCGCTGCTCGACCGTGACGTCTACAGGGGCGGCGCCATCGTGGTCGGCCCGGTGAGGCGCGGCCGCGGCCGGCGACTGCGGGTGGAGCGGCGCGTGGTGCCCGTGACCGCGGATCCAGCGCGGCGCGCTCAGGTCTTCGAGCGGGAGCTTTGGCGGATCGCGGTCGAGCACCTGTCCTGGGGCGAGCAGCAGGCGTGGGCGATGCTCGCGGGCGCGCGGGTGGCCTCCAACAACTGGCGCCGAGCCAAGGCGATGCTCCACTTCGACTCGACCGGAGAGCTGCGTCGCCAGTTCCTGCTCACCTGCCTACGGCGCAACCGCAACACCCAGCTGCGTCTCAGGGCACTCTCCGAGATCGGCAACCTGCGCGACGCCGAGGCCTTCGACGAGGCCGTCGAGATAGTGGGCGGCTGGTCGCGCGAGGAGCGGCGCGAGGCCGTCAAGGTGCTACTTCAGGCGCTGGCCGAAAAGCAGATCGGTCGCCGCGACCAGGCGGCTCGCTGGCTCTGGCACCTCGCCGAGTACAGCCGCGAGGTGCACGAGGAGTACGCCGTCCAGCGCTGGCCGGAGACCAAGCGGCTGCTGGGACTGCTCGTCAACTCCTCCGGGGCGGCCCACGCGCGCAACGCCAGGCGGCTCGTCCAGGCGGCCCGCAAGCAGGACCGCCGCCTGTCGGCCGCGCTGCTCGCCGCGGCGCTCGCCCACACGCCCGAGGCCCAGCAGGTGCTCGACGGCGCCCGCATGCGTCTGGCCCGCAAGCCCTCGGCCCTCGCGCGCGAGCTGCTCCGGGACTTCCCCAAGGGCAAGCGGCGCCGCGGTGGGCGCCGGCGGCGGCGTCGCGGCGGCGCTGAGGCAGAGCCCGCGCAGGACGAGGCCGCCAAGCGGCAGGACGGCGCCCAGCCCGACGAGGCCGAGGCGCCAGACGACGACGCCGAGGAGACGGCGGCGGCCTGAGCGCCGCCAACGGGATAGGCAGGGACGCGCTCCGCCCCTAGCGGAGGTGGACCTCGCCGGCGTCGAGCCTCTGGGTCCCGGCGTGCGTCTCGACCATAAGGGCACCTGCGTCGTCGACTCCAGCGGCCGTGCCTTCTCCCCCCGACCAGCGGACCCGCTCGCCCTGCAGCGCATCGCGCCCGCGCCAGGCAGCGAGGATCGCCTGGTCGGTCTGGGCCAGCAGGCATTCGAGCCTTCGAAGCAGAGCCCGCAGGATCGGCTCGAGCTCCCGCTCTCCGCCGCTCGCGATTGCGAGGGACGTGGCCGCTTCGCGTAGCTCGGGTGGGAAGTCCTCTGGCCAGACGTTGACGTTCAACCCGATCCCCACGACCGCCCATCCCTCCTGGGGACGACCCTCGATCAGGATGCCCGCCGCTTTGCGTCTGTCGATCCAGACGTCGTTCGGCCACTTGATCGCGCAGTTGCCGGGCACGGAGCCCTCGCGCTCGCAGGTCTCGCAGACCGCCACCGCGGCCGCCAGCGGCAGAAGCGCGTGGGCAGGATCGAGATCGCGCAGCAGCAGCGACATGAGGATGGACGCGCCGCGCGGCGCGCTCCAGGAGCGGGCTTGGCGGCCGTGACCCGCGGTCTGCTCGTCCGCGGTCACGAGCGTCCCGTGTGGGGCGCCGGCCTCGGCGAGCGCCTTGGCGCGCTCGTTGGTCGAGTCCGTGACGCGGAAGTGGGCACGGGGCCAGCCGACCATCAGATGGCTGATGCCGAGCCCGCGTACCGGGGTTTGAGATCGGTCATCTGGGCCGCAGGCGGACTTCGCCGTCCGGCTGCAGCGCGAGCGTCGCGGCGGCGTCGCCACGGTTGATCGCCACGGCGAGCGTCCGATAGGCGTCCTCGTACACGAGGAGCTCGCCCGGCTTTACGTCGGCGAAGGTCTGGGCGTACTTGGCGAGGTAGCGCTCGCCTCCGACCTCCAGCTCGACGGTCTCACCCAGCGTTATGCCGGTGCCGGCCAGCCGGTCATGGTCGACGTTGAGCCCGGCGTTGCCGAAGCGGTCGATGATGAGCGAATGCGCCACGAGCGCGTCGCCCTCCCGTCGAGGCTCGGGCAGCTCGACGGTGGCGAGGGCGGAAGGCTCGAGCGGCTCCCCGGCCTCGGCCAGCTCCGCGCCGGCGGCGAGGTGCGCCGCGACGGGTGAGAAGACGTCCCGTCCGTGGAAGGTGGCCGAGACCGGCTCCAGGCGGTGCGGCGAGCGGCTGATGTCCACCGCAAGCTTTACCCCGCCGAAGCGAGGCCAGGCCAGGCTCAGCAGCCCGTTGTCCGGTCCCACCAGCAATCGGCCGTCCTCGCAGCGGAGCGCGACGCCCCGGCGCTCCGTCCCCACCTGAGGGTCGACCACCCCCATGTGGACCCCCTTCGGCATGTAGGGCAACGTGTTGCGCAGAACGAGTGCTCCCTGGCGCACGCCGTAGCGTGGGATCCCGTGGGTGATGTCGACGATCTGCGCGTCGGACGAGATCGAGTGGATGACCCCGTGGCAGACGCCGACAGAGTCGTCGTCCCGGCCGTAGTCGGTGAGGAGTGTGACGATCACCGGGCCGCATCCTCCAGAATCGCCTCCACCAGGCCCTCGACGTCGTGCCGCTCGGCCTCCACGTGCACCGTGAGCCCGCGCTCTCGGGCGGCGGCGCTGGTCACGGGCCCGATCGACACGACCCGCGCCCCGGCCGGGACCTCGCCGCCGGCCTCCAGGAGGTAGCGGACCGTGGAGCTGGAAGTGAAGGTCACGTACGTAGCTCGCGCCAGCGCCTCGCGCTGCCCTTCGTCCAGCGGCTCCGCGACGGTGTCGTAAAGCGCGGCCACGTCCACTTCCCCGCCGCGCTGTCTCAGAGCTTCCGGGAGCGTGTCGCGGGCATCGGACGCGCGGGCTACCAGCACCCGCCGGCCTTCCACCGGAACCTGCTCGAGAGCCTCGACGAGTGCCTCCGCCACGGCGCGCTCCGGCACGACGTCCGCACGCACGCCCCGGTGCTGTAGCTCGGCCGCGGTTCCGGGGCCGATCGCGGCGACCGTCACTCCGGCGAGGTCGCGGGCGTCGCGCAGTCCGTCGAGCAGCAGCCGCACGCCGTTGGGGCTGGTCAGGCAGAGGAGCGAGTAGTCGCCGATCCGCTCGGCCAGGTCCGGGTCGAAGGGGCGCGGCTCGATTCGGATCGCCGGCGTCTCGACGACCTCGGCGCCCAGCGCACGGAGCCTCGCCGCCAGCCCGCTCGCCTGGGCGCGGGCGCGGGTGACCGCCACCACCTCGCCGTGCAGCGGTCGCTGGTCGAGCCAGGCGAGCGTCTCGTGCAGCCCGCTCACAGGACCGACGACCGCGATCGCCGGAGGGCGGATCCCAGCCTCGGCTGCCCGACGCGCGATCCGCAAGAGGGGCGCCGTCACCGTCCGCTGGCCCGGCAGAGTCCCCCGCTCCACAACCGCCGCGGGCTCGTCGGGGTCGCGTCCCGCCGCCACGAGCCGCTCGGCGATCCTCGCCAGGCTCGACACGCCCATGTACAGCACGAGCGTGCCCGGGAAGCGCGCCAGCGCCTCCCAGTCCAGGGCGCCGTCCACCTTGGCCGGATCCTCGTGACCGGTGACGAAGGCGACGGCCGAGGCGGCCTCGCGGTGGGTCACGGGAATGCCCGCGTAGGCGCTCGCCGCGACACCGGCGGTCACGCCCGGCACGACCTCGAAGGGGACGCCCGCGCGCGCCAGCGCCTCGGCCTCCTCGCCGCCGCGGCCGAACACGAACGGGTCACCCCCCTTGAGACGCACCACCGTCTTCCCGTTCCGGGCGAGCTCCACGAGCTGCTCGTTGATCTCGTCTTGCGGCAGCGCCGGAGCACCCGGCTGCTTGCCCACGTAGCGAAGCTCGGCGTCCGGTCGCGCCCCGTCGAGGGCGCCCGGGGGGATCAGCCGGTCGTAGAGCACGGCGTCCGCCTCCGAGATCAACTCGACCGCCCTGCGCGTCATGAGCCCCGGATCGCCGGGGCCGGCCCCCACTAGGTAGACGGTGCCCGCCACCACGGCCCTACTGTGGCGCATCGACCACCGTATGGGTGGTCAGAAAGACACCCTGGACAGGATCTGCGCCCCGCCGGCGGCCAGCACCCGTTCGGCGACCTCGACGCCCAGAGCGCCCGGCTCGCCCGGGTCGCCGTCGAGCGTGTCACGCACCCACTCGCTGCCGTCCGGTAGCCCGACGAAGGCGGCGAGGGAGAGGCGGCCGTCCGAAAGCGCGGCGTGCGCGCCCACGGGGGTGTGGCAGCTCGCGTCGAGCTCGGCGACCAGCGCCCGCTCCGCGGTGAGGCACGTGAAGGCGTCGCGGTCGGTGATCGCCTCCGCTGCGTCGGCCATGGCGCGGTCGCCCACCCGTGCCTCCAGCGCGAGCGCCCCCTGCCCGGCGGCGGGTGTCAACACCTCCGGTGGGATCGGGCTTCCATCGTCGCCCCGATCGAGCCGCTGCAGCCCGGCGGCCGCCAGCACCAGCGCGCCGTAGTCGCCCTCCGCGAGCCTCCGCAGGCGGGTGTCAACGTTCCCGCGGAGATCCCGCACGACGAGATCCTGCCGCACCGCGAGCAGTTGGGCGCGGCGGCGCAGGCTGCTCGTTCCCACGAGAGCGCCGTCCGGCAGCCGAGCGAGCGAGGAGGCGCCGCAGAGCGCGTCGCGGGGATCGGCCCGCTCCGGCACGCCCACGATCGCCAGGCCGTCCGGCAGCTCGGCGGGCACGTCCTTCGCCGAGTGGACGCCCAGGTCGATCTCGCGGGCCAGCAGCGCCTCCTCGATCTCCTTGACGAAGCGGGCCTTGTCGCCGCCCCTGCCGCGGTCTCCCGACGTGGTGATCGGAACGATCTCGGCCGGGCCGGGAAGGCTCCCCGCCACGAGCCGCGCCTGGGCCAGCGCCAGGGCGCTGCCGCGCGTGCCGATCCTCACCGGCGGCGCTGGCGGCGGGACTCGATGTCGGTGACCTCCGCCGGCCGCGGCTCCCGCAGCTCCGGATCGAGGTCGAACAGCTCTCGCAGCGCGTGCAGGTGCCCGTACACCTCCTCGCCCCGCTTCAGCCGCACCGTGGGCTCGTGCAGCAGCCGGTTGACGATTGCCCGCGCCATCACACCCACTCGCTTCCGATCGGCGTCGGATAGGCGCTCCCAGCGCTGTTCGTTCTCGCGAAGAACCTGCTCGACTATCCCCTCCGCCCGGTCGCGCAGCGCCGCGATCGTAGGTACCACGTCGAGCGTCCCAAGCCAGCGGTCGAAGCGCTCCGCGTCCTCGTCGATGAGCGTCCTCGCCTTGGTCGCCTCCGCCTCGCGCACGGACAGGTTCCGTGCGACCTCGCGCTGCAGGTCGTCCATGTCGAAGAGCGTCACCCCGCTGCAGAGGTCGCGCACGGACGGCTCGATGTCGCGGGGCACGGCTATGTCGATCAACACGAGCGGGCGACGGCCCCGCTCCTCGACGACCACCTCGAGCTCCTCGCGGCCGAAGATCTGATGCGGGGACGATGTGCAGCTGACCACGATGTCTGCTCGTGCGAGCTCTCCCGGCAGGTCGTCGAAGCGCACTGCCGTGCCGCCGAAGCGCTCGGCCAGGCCGATTGCGCGGTCGTAGCGACGGTTCGCGACGAACACCGTGTGAACCCCTAGCTCCGCCAGCGCCCGAGCCG
Organism: Actinomycetota bacterium; assembly: GCA_046729895.1. Lineage (GTDB taxonomy): Bacteria > Actinomycetota > Thermoleophilia > Solirubrobacterales > Thermoleophilaceae > DASXBA01. Next base: position 692 of record JBKPHP010000176.1, on the reverse strand, counting down.
TCAGCTCGCCGTTCTCACCAGCCCCGATCACGAGCACGCGCCGCGTCGAGAGATCGCCCAGCAGGCCGGCCGCCAGATCCACGGCCACCGATGACACGGACACGCGCGACCGACCGACCCCCGTCTCGGTCCGCACGCGCTTGCCGGCCGCGAGCGCATCGCGGAAGAGGCGGTTCGAGATCGGACCGGTGGCCGCTTCCACGAGCGCGAGCTCGTAGGCGCGCTTGACCTGACCCTGCACCTCGGCCTCGCCGACGATCATCGAGTCGAGGCCCGCCGCCACCGAGAACAAGTGCCGAACCGCCTCCTGGCCTCGCAGCGAGTACATGGAGCCGACCAGCTCGGTGGGGCGGATATCGGCCTGACGGGAGAGGATCGAAAGCGCCTCGTTCTCCGCCTCCACGGGATCGCGGGTGACGAGATACAGCTCGGTGCGATTGCAGGTGGAGATGGCGACCGCCTCGTCCACCGCCTCGTGCGCGGTCAGCTCTCGCAGCGTCGATGCCGCCCGGCCCTCCGGCAGCGCCAGGCGCTCGCGCAAGGCGAGGGGGGCCGTCTTGTGCGACACACCGAGCGCCAGCAGCTCCCCGGTCACGCGCTACCTCCGCGGGGCTGTGTCGGGGGGGCCGGCGGAGAGCCCCGCGATCTGATCAGAGCGCCGGGCCTCCGGTCCGTCGTGAACGGTCGGGCTT
>JBKPHP010000175.1:0-11533 GCA_046729895.1 Actinomycetota bacterium | reverse complement strand
GATGCGTACGAGCGGCTCACTTACGGATTCGTTGATTCGTTCTCCGAAGTCACGTTCGAGGTACTGGAGTTGATCGACGCTGGCGACCATGTGATCGCTTCGACGGTGCTGCACGCGGTGCTGCACGGACAGGAAAGCGCCAGCGGCGCTGGCGTTAGCGATACGTACGTCTTCGTCTACAAGCTGCGCGATGGACTGGTCGTGGAGGTCTGGGAGTACAGAACGAAGGAAGAGGCCCTCGAAGCCGTGGGGCCCTCGGAGCAACACGCTCAGGCCGACTCCTGACCGTCGGTTCGCAGGCTTCTGCTTTGCGCGACGAGCGGCAGCCACGGGCGGGTCGCGCGAGACGCCAGCCCATCGTCCTGAGTGGGACTGCCGGGCTGGCCCTCCAGGACGCCCGCACGGGGCTAGCGGAGCAGGCGTCCGTCGGGGTCGAAGGCGCCCGCCGCGGCGGCTCGTCGCGTCACCGCTTTTAGCCGAGTTCTAGCCGTGTGCTCGGACTTCTTGGCGAGACGCTCAGCCCCGGACGGTCACCGGGTGGCGGACCACCGCCCAGAACAGGTACCCGCCGTCGTTGAACGGCACGCTGTCCGGCTGGGTGAAGCCTCGCTGGTCCGTTGCCCGGGCTCGCAGCTCGTACCGCCCGGCGGCCGGCCGGTGCCAGTGGAAGTGCCAGCGCACCCATGCGCGCGGCAAGTTCGGCCCGTGGAGGTGGGCGCGCTGCCAGGTGGCGCCGCCGTCCGTGCTGACCTCCACGCTCCGGATGGCAGCGTGGCCCGACCAGGAGCGCCCGCTGAGCAGATGCGAGCGGCCGGCGCGAAGGTCCGCGTTCCAGGCAAGCTCGAAGGCGCTCTTCACGGCCTGCTCGGTAAGCGGCGGCTCGTCGGGCGGATAGCTCGGCCCGGTGAGGCGGTACGAGGTGGTGTTCCAGGGGGAGAAGAGCGGCTGTTGAGAGACCTCGAGCTGACCGACCCACTTGATGCTGGCGATGCCGACCCAGCCGGGCACGAGCAGCCGGACCGGAAAGCCGTGGTCAGGCGGCAGCGGCTCGCCGTTCATCTCGTACGCGAGCAGGGCATCGTCGAGCGCCTTCTCCACTGGAAGCGGGCGTCGCACGTGCCCGCTATCGGCGCCGTTTGACACCACCGGCGGATCGAGGCCCTGCGGCATTACATCGACCGCGTGAGGAGTGATTCCGGCGCGCTCGAGCACCTCCGATAGCGGCACCCCCCGCCAGCGCGCCACCCCGATGGCGCCCAGCTTCCACTGCGTGCCGCTGGCCCGCGTGCCCTGCTGGGTCGCGAAGAAGCTGCGACCGTTGCCGGCGCACTCGAGGGAGCACGTGGCCTCTCGCGAGGGCAGCGAGCGGAGCGTCTCGTAGTCGAGTTCGAGCGGGTGCTCGAGGTCGGGTTGGTCGCGCAAGCCGGTGCCGAATACCTTCAGTCGCCACGTCGTCACACCGATGGCCGGTGTGGCGGTGTGGTCGCGCACGAAGAAGCGCTCGTTCGGGATCGTGTATCCGAGACCGTGGACCGCGTCCCAGCGCATCTCGGCGTTCGACCCGTAGGTGTAGAACCACTCGGCCGGAAGCGGCTTGACGATCGGGGACGCCGCTCGCGCCACCGTCGGGTGAACCAGCCGCCCCACGCCGGAAACGGCGATCGCGCCGGCCAGACCGAGCTTCAGGAGCTGGCGCCGCGAGATCCCGGAGCGCTCAAGCGTCTCAACGAGCTGCTCTTCGCGCGTTTCGAAGTAATCCCGTTCGCTCGCAAGTCCCTCAAAGCGCACGCCGGACTCCCCTCGTGGATGGCGCTTGCATACTTTACGTCGTCCAAGCAGCCGCGCCGCGGCGTTCTTGATCTCCTGTGCTCGGGCCGTCGCGCACCGACCCTCATGGGCTAATCCCCTTCGCGTGGCGAGCCCGCGTCGGGCTATGGCCGTCGTTAAATCTGCCTCGCGCGAATGCCGGCAGCGCCGCCGCCGGGGATAGGAACGCGTCCAGGATCGAGCGGCGCACGCCCGGATCGCGAAGTGCGAGCAGCATCGCCGAGAGCCGGCTCACTATCGCAATGCGCGAAGAGCGGAGGTGACGTGCGTGGTCCGGGGCATCCCCACGTACTCGAGTGCGTACACACCGGTTCGCATGACGGTATGGGTTGTGCCGCCGCCGTCCGGTCTAAGGCCCGCTACGGCTCGAAGCGGGGATCGCGGCGCTCCGCATTCCCCATGCGCGGGGTGCTCGGCGCTTCACCGACCTAAAGAGAGCGACCCTGCCCGCCCGGCTGCCGGTGTTGCGCCGTTGGCGGTGTTTCGGCGGGAGAGGGGCACCGCTCTAATGCCTCGACAGTGGGGAGGACCGCGCCATCGTCTGGCAAGGGGTCCGCGAGCCTGAGTCGAGATGGGTGACCGTGCCGATCTTCCTGGTCGAGGAGGTAGCCCGCCGCGATGGCGTCGCGCACTCGGCGGCTCGCCGTCCCCCGGTCGAGGTTTAGCCGCTGCCGGACTGCCGTTTGCGACACCCCTTCCGGGTGCTCAGGCGCGAGGGCGGCGACCGCCTCGACTGTCGCGCGCACGGTCGGCTTCACTGAAGCCTCGACCCCCTGAGCGATCAGCGGCTCGGCCAGCTCCCGCACTGCTCCGTAGTCGGTTAGGGCCGCCAGGATGCGGGCCTGGCCGTCGCGCTTGCGGGTTGCCCGATGAAGCAGTGTGTGCGCCTTGACGAGGGACAAGACGGCGACGAAGTCCCGCTGCAAGCGCAGGGCCCGCGGCGGCATGAGCTTCGCCAGGATGGGCCCGTAGGGGATCACCACCTCACGCTCCCCCTCTTCGAGCCAGTCAGAGAGGGTGTGCCAGCGCGTGTAGTCCACAGGCGCCTTTTGTCCACCCGCTACCGCCTCGCCCCACCGCAGGAAGACGGCAGCGGCCTGCTCCGGCGTATCACTCACCGTCACACTCAGGTAGCGCGTTTCGTTCTCGGCGTGGAGTCGGATCGCCGTGGTGGTCGTGAGAAAGCCGGTCGGGCCCTCGCGCTCAATCTCGCGGGCACGGAGCCCGTCCTTCGTGCTCTCGACCGTTGAGTAGCGGAGCCGCCCCTCACTTAAGAGGGTCCGAAGCAGGGCTTCGGCATCCGGCATGCCGTCCGCCTCACAGAGCACCAGCATCCGATGGGCAAGCGGCTCCTCCGAGTAGACGAGTGCCTTCGAGGACATCGCACTCAGCTCCCAAAAGGCCGTGGTCGGAAAGAACGCGAGCACCTGACGAAGCAGCCAGGACTTGCCGGCGCTCGAGGGACCCTTGATCGCCACACTCACCGGGCTCGCGTGGAGTCGGGAGACAGTAGCTAGGAAGACGAGCTTCGCTATCGGCACCCGCTCTGCCAGTAGCCCAGCGCGGTCAAGGTCCGCTGCCAAGGCGTCCAGGATGTGCGGCTCACGGGCGAGGGCAGGCTCGTTCACTCCCCCTCCCTCCCTTCCTCGTGCGGGAGCAACTCTGCAACACATAGCCGCCCGATCTGGCCGACTTCCCAGTGCCCCGCCCGGTTGACGGTGCGCCCCTGATTTGCGCCCTCGCACCAGACGACGCAGCGTGCCTCTCCCGTGGTCGAGCAACTTCCCCAGCACGGCTCGAAGCGCAAGCCGGCCGGGCTCTCTCCGCACTCCTCAGCGTGGCCGCAGTAGAGGAGGTGCGCGTCGTTCGTGGCAAAGTGACGCTCGCAGGTGTCGCAGTGACCGCGGCAGGTGAGGCTCACTCGGCACCGTCAGCTTTCCCGTCCGGCGTCGTCTCCGCGAGCAGCGCCTCAAGCCCGTGGCGCGGTATCCGGATGGTCTTGCCGATGCGGACGTGCGGCAGCTCCGAACGCCTGACCGCTTCGTAGGCGCAACCGCGTGAAATTCGGAGCAAGCGGGCAGCCTCGCTGACAGTCAGCAGCAATGGAAGGGCCTCGAAGTTCGTCGCCTGATTGCCTGTCATGATTCGATAGTGTGACACACCATCGTAGCTATAGGCGACCCATGCTACGCTAATCGCGATAGTGAGGCACGGAATCGGACCAAACGGCCAGGACGAACGCCCTAAGCGATCAGCGGCCCGCGAGGCGCGGGTCGAGATGCGGTCTGCCTGGCCCGATGGCTACGTCAGGGTTCGGATTCCGCTGGACGACAACTGGCTCGCCGTCTATGAGCTTGGTGAGCGCGACGGAGAGCCGGTAATCGGGGAGGTCCGTGTACTCCCGCTACCGAAGTCACGCAAAGCGGAACGCGAACTCAAAGCGGCGCTCAGCGAGAGACCGATCACCTACCAGGCGGAGAAGCCCAGCCGCCCACTGACCGCGCGTACGCTCCGGCGGTTGTCTCCGGGGTTGGCGCTTGAGCTCGCGCGGGAAACGCTGCTCGAGCTGCCCGGGAAATACCTCGTGGGGTTCCACGGGATAAGGCCCGAAGCGCTCACCGCACCTAGGCGGCCCGGTCGCCGGGGGCGGTCGGATCGCTTTTGGGCGGAGATCGCGGTGCTCTACGTCGAGGCGCTTTCTCGCGGGAGCCGGCGTCCAATCGCCGACGTAGCCGGGCGCCTATCAGCGCAAGGCGAGCCCTATAGCCAGTCCCGTGTCCGGGATGTAGTTCGCGAAGCGCGTGTGCGAGGTCTACTCACGCCCGCCGAAGGAAGGGGACGCGCTGGCGGACAACTCACGGAGCGGGCGAAATCAATCCTCGAAGACGAGCAACAGTGAGAGGGCACGTGCGAAAGCGCGGCAGCAGGTGGGCCGCGGTGGTCGAGCTAGGACGCGATCCGGCCACCGGCAAACGCCGCCAGAAGTGGCACTCAGGCTTCGTCACCAAGAGAGAGGCCGAGCGGAAGCTGAGCGACCTCTTGACGCGGCTCGACCGTGGCGAGTACGTCGAGCCGTCGAAGCTGACGGTGTCCGAATACTTGACCGAGCGGTGGTTGCCGGCAATCCGCAGGCGCGTCCGCCCCTCCACCTTCGGCTCGTACGAGCGGAACGTGCGCGGCCACATTGTCCGTCACGTTGGTCATCTGCCGCTGCAGCAACTAACCGGCGATGCGCTGAGCGCCATGTACGGCGCGCTGCTTGACCACGGTCGCCGCGACGGGAAGGGACTCTCGCCTCGAAGCGTCCGCTACCTCCACGCGATCATCCGTCGCGCGCTCGAGGACGCCGTGCGTTGGCAGCTCGTGCCGCGCAACGTCGCTGACCGGGCCGACCCGCCGAGGCAGACGATCAATCGCGAGCCGCTGCGCACCTGGACCGCCGAGCAGCTCCGCGCCTTCCTCGAGCATGTCCGAGAGGATCGGCTGTACGCGCTCTGGGCAGCGCTCAGCTCGACCGGGATGCGGCGCGGAGAGGCGCTCGGGCTCGGATGGGACCACGCTGATCTGGACGCTGCGCGGCTCGCTGTCCGACGCAACCTTGTCGCCGTCCGGGGACGGGGTAGTGAGCGCGAGGCAGCGTGGTCGGAGCCCAAAACCGCTAAGAGCCGCCGCAGTGTCGCGCTGGACCCGGGCACCGTCGAGGCGCTGCGCGTCCACCGCATGCGCCAGGTCGAGGAGCGCATGGCGTGGGGTCCTGCCTGGAAGGATCACGGGCTCGTGTTCTCCCGCGAGGACGGCTCTCCGCTCGACCCGGATTGGGTCTCGAAGCGCTTCGAGCGGCTCGTCGCGGTGACTGGCCTGCCAGCGCTTCGACTGCACGACCTACGCCACACGCACGCAACGCTCGCGCTACAAGCCGGCATCCACCCGAAGGTGGTGTCCGAGCGGCTCGGCCACTCGACCATCGCCATAACGCTCGACACCTACTCGCACGCGATCCCGGCGATGCAGGAATCAGCTGCCGAGCGTGTGGCCCGGCTGGTCCTCGGCGCCTAGCAACCCCGAACTCCTAAATAGGCGGCACTCAGGACCTCCCCGCCGACGCTGCCGTGACTGAAGCGCTCACAGGGCAGCCGTTGCTTGATGTCCGGCGGCGGAGACGCTATGGGGCGGGAGATCGCATTTGCCTTTCCTCCACAGGTAGGACACCCTGGAGGAGACCACCGAGTTCATACCCCTATGGCAATGAGGCGTGTCTACGAGATAGCGAGAGAGAGGGGGATCTCTAGCCAGGAGGCTCTCGCCGTGTTGCAAGAGGCCGGGCTCGACGTGCGCACGGCATCCTCGAGCGTCGACGAAGCAGAGAGCGAGCGCGCGTTCAAGCGTTCAACGACCAAGCTTGTCGTGACTTCGACGCCTGTGAAGCGGCAGCAGTCTTGGCAGCCGTGGGTGTCATCGTGGTGCTGGCGATACGCGGCGTAGGCGGCGGAGGCGGCGAAGGCACCGACGCCGCGTGCACGTTTGAGGGAGCTGCAGCGTCCGCTATCGCGTTGGCCGCTACCAGAGGGAAGCGGGTCACCGAAGCTGTCGCACCGGTGCTTGCCGGTACCACCGTCTCTAAAGGGTGCAAGCCAGTTGCGCAGTCGCTCGTCCACAAGCCACAAAAGAGGGTCCAGTTCAAGGTCAAGCTCCCAAACCAACCCGCGCAGAAATCAGCGCCCGCGGGACACAGCGACTTGGCGCACAGCGACTTCCTACAAGGCCGCCCACCTTGCCGCCCGGCACCGTACGCTTCTACCCGTCAACCAGCTGCTTGGATTGGCATAGTCGTTCTCGCCAACAGCGGTGCCTAAAGGGCAAGATTGGCCTGCCGCGCAAGCCGCGGGGTAACTAGCGGACTGGTTTGCAATCCGTTTGCAATCTGCTCCCCCGCGACCGAACGGCGGCCAGGCTGAAACCGCAGAAGGGCCCGTTTTGCGGGGGTCTTCTAGGTGGGCCGTGAAGGACTCGAACCTTCAACCTTGAGATTAAGAGTCTCCTGCTCTACCAGTTGAGCTAACGGCCCAGGCTGGCGATTTTAGAGGCCGGACAGAGCCCCACCGGATGGCGGCCGCCCGGACGGCGCACGCGTCGTTCGGTCGTGCGGATGGGCGCGCGCCGCGGCAGGTCCAGAGGCCCGGCCGAGTCAGAAAGTGCTGAAGCGAACCTCCAACGGCTGAGGGTCCTTCGCCCAGCGTCTCTGGGCCTCTATTGCTCGGGCGCACCCGATGCCAGGCCCTCGATCGCCTCGTCGCGAGAGCCGTGGATTGGGAACACTCGGTCGAGTCCCGTGATCTCGAAGATCTTGGTGATGTTGTCGTCGGTGCAGACGAGGGTGAGCGAGCCGCCGGCCGGCCTCAGGCGCTTTACGCCTCCCACCAGCACGCCGAGGGTGGTGGAGTCGATGAAGGTGGCCTCCGAGAGATCGACCACGATCTGCTTCTTGCCAGACTCGATCAGCTCGACCATGCGCTCCTTGAACTCCGGCGCCGTGTAGAGATCGACCTCTCCGCCGAGCTCGATCACGTGGGTCGCGTCGTCGATCTCCTCGTCGTGGATGTGGAAGTTCACGCTTCTCCTAGTCGGTCGTAGGTGCGCGGCCAGCGTGCGAGTCGGAAATCTAGCCTCCCTGGGCCTGCGCCTGTGCCCCGGCCCGCTTGATCTGGTCCACCTGGAGCTTGACCTGCTTCCGCTGGCCCTTGGGCGCCAGGTCGACGGCCTTGATCGCGGCCAAGTTTGCTGTCCGCCTGTCGCCCGCGAGGGTCGCGTACTGCACGAGCGCGAGATAGGAGGGGGCGTCGTTGTCCGTCTGCGCGATGATGCGGGCGGCCTCCTCCGCATTCTTCGGCTTGTTCAGCCCCGTGGGGTCGAAGATCTGCACCGCCACCCTTGCCAGGGAGGAGTCCGGCCTCTTCGCCTCCTTCACGTAACGCTGCCAATACGTCCCGGCCTGAGCGAGCTCGTCCTTGGCGGAATCGGGAAACCCGGTGGAGCTCGATGATGTCTGCGAGGTCGCAAGCTGGTAGTAGTCGCGTACGAGCTCCTTGAGGGCCGCCTCGTTGCCGGCGGCGGCCCTCTCCTTGTTGCGGTCGATGCGCTTCTCCACCGCCTCGTTACCGCCGCCGCCCCCGCCGCCGCCCTTGAAGGCGTCGAGCAGCCCGCCGGAGACGTCGCCGCCGATGCCGAAGAGCACGAGCCCGCCGCCCATGAGCAGGGCCAACGTGAGGTAAGTGGCCTGGACGGCGCGACGGCGCTTGCCTCGAAGGTCGAACAGCATGGCTCGGCGAAGGCTAGCTAGGGCCCTCTGCCGAGACCACCTGGCCTTCGACCTCCTCGCGCGGGCCACCGAACGCCCGCGCCAAGAGGATGCTGAGCTCGTACAGCAGGTAGATGGGAGCGGTCTCGATCAGCATCGAGACCGGGTCGATCGTGGGCAGCAGCATGGCGAGGACGGCGGCGCCGAGGAGCGCGAAGCGGCGGTTCTTGCGCAGGGTCTCGACCGACAGGATCTCGAGCCGCACGAGCCCCAGGATCCCCACGGGGACCTGGAAGCCGAGCCCCATCGCGAGCATTGTCAGGGTCGTGAAGCTGTAGTAGTCGCGGGCCCGAATCTGGGTGTTGAACTCGTCCGCGTTGAACTGGAGCAGGAACTTGATCGCCGGCGGCAGGACCACGAAGTAGCAGAAGACGACGCCGGCGACGAACAGCAGCGGGACCATCATCAAAAGCGGCAGCGCCACGCGACGCTCCCGGGGGCTGAAGGCCGGGAGAACGAAGGCGTAGACCTGGTAGAGGAGCACCGGCAGCGCGATCAGGATCGCCGCGTAGGTCGAGTTGGTGACCGTGGTCATGAAGGGCTCTGTGACCCCGAAGGTGATCGGCTGGACGTCGTTCGGGAGCGGACGGTCGAGGATGTCGAGGATCAGGTGGTTCTGCCAGAGGCAGAGACCGAACGCCACGCCGAAGGCGACCAGCGAGACGACGATCCGAGAGCGAAGCTCGTCGAGGTGGTCGATGACCGAGAGCCGGTCCTCGTGCGAGATCGGCTTGATGCGCCGCATGCTTTGGCGGCTCGAGCTCTAGGACTTCTGGTCGGTCGGCTCGGCGGCGACGGGTCCGGACTTCTCGGCCTTGTCCTCCGAGGCCGGCAGCTCGTCCTTGTCCCGGCCGGTCACCGAGTCCTTGAACTCGCGCATCCCCCTCCCCAGCGAACGCCCCAGGTCGGGGAGCCGCTTGGGGCCGAAGATGATCAGCACGATGATCAGGACAATGATGATCTCGAGCGGCCCTATACCTAGTGGCATGGGCCCATGGTAGCGGCGCTCTAGCCGCCGTCCTTGAAGTTGAGATAGAAGCGGCTCGGGGTGGGCTCGGCCTGGCCTTGGTACTTGCTGTCCGTCTCGCGGGATCCGTAGGGGCGCTCGACCGCCCCATCCATGCGCATGAACGAGATCTGCCCGATCGGCATGCCCTGGTAGATCGTGATCGGGAGGTTTGCCACGTTCGACAGCTCGAGCGTCAGGTTCCCCGAGAAGCCCGAGTCCACGAAGCCGGCCGTCGAGTGGATCAGGAGACCGAGGCGGCCCAGACTGCTCTTGCCCTCCAGTCGCGCCACCAGGTCGTCGGGGAGCGTCACCTGCTCCAGCGTCTGGCCCAGCACGAACTCCCCCGGGTGGAGGATGAAGGGCTCCCGCTCGCTGACGTCGACGAGCTCGGTGAGGTCCTCCATGGGCTGCCGCACGTCGATGTACGGGTAGCGCGCGTTGTGGAAGACGCGGAAGCGGCTGTCCACGCGGACGTCGACGCTCGAGGGCTGGATGAGCTCCTCGTCGAGCGGCTCGATGACGATCCGCCCAGCCTCGATCTCGGCGCGGATGGTGCGGTCACTAAGTACCACGGGATCGAGTGTATTCCGCCTCGGGCGATGAGATTACGCATAGCGGTCCACGACCCCGTCCGCCAGGAGGTCCAAGGCCTCGCCGCGCTCGCGCCGCAGGTCGAGCTCGCTGAGCGCCGCCTTCGCCTCGGCGACATGTCGCAGCGCCTCCGAGCGCGCCTCGCCGAGCACCCCGGTGAGAGCGATCCGGTCGCACACCGCACCCGCCTGGGCGGGCCCCGTGACCACCGAGCGGAGATCGAGCTGGCACAACTCGGGGTCGCGTTCGCGGGCGAGGATCAACGGCAGGGTCACCGTGCCGTCGAGCAAATCGGTCCCGCGGGGCTTGCCGGTGCGCTCCGGGGGGCCGGACACGTCGAGCACGTCGTCGAGGATCTGGAACGCGACGCCCAAGCGCAACCCGAAGGCGCCCAGCGCTTGGGCGAGATCCGGCCTGTCGCCGAACAGGGCCCCCAGCCTGCACGCCGCCTCGAACAGGCTGGCGGTCTTCAAGCGGCAGCGCTCGAGATACCGCTCCGGGGTCACCGCGTCGGACCAGGCGTCTGCGCGCTGCATCAGCTCCCCCTTGGCCAGGGCCGACGACGCCAAGGACAGCGCCCGCACGGCGTCTTCGCTGCGGGCCGCCGTGAGTTCGGCAAAGGCGCGCGAGAAGAGCAGGTCCCCCGTGGCGGTGGCCGCCGCGCGGCCGCCGTCCGCGAACACCGTCGGGCGGCCCCTCCGCAGTGGCGCCCGGTCGAGCACGTCATCGTGCACGAGCGTCGCCATGTGGAGCAGCTCGACCGCCACCGCAGCGCGGAGCGCCGCTTCCGCCTGACCGTCCGCGCAGAGGAAGACCAGCAGGGGGCGGAGGCGCTTGCCTCCGGCGGCGAGCGTGCCTGCGGAGTGGCGGGCGAGCTCGCGCCCGTGGCTCTTCGCGATCTCCGTGAGGCGGCCCTCCGTCCGGTGCAGGAGCCCCGAGAGCTCGGGCCCACCGGTGGCCAGCACCTGTCCAAGCGGGGCGTGGGCGCTGTTCACGGCTTCGTCCCCACGTGCAGGGCGATGATCCCGCCCGCGGTGACGAGCCAGCGCACGTCCGCGAGTCCGGCCGCGGCGAGCTCGGCGGCGAGGGCTTTGGGCTCAGGGAAGCGGCGAACCGAGCTCGGCAGGTAGGTGTAGGCATCGGGGTCCCCTGCGAGCCGGCCGAGCGCCGGGACGACGCGGTCGAACCAGAGCCCGAAGAACCAGGAGAGGGGCGGCTTCTGTGGCGTCGTGATCTCCAGCACCACGACCCGCCCGCCGCTCCGTGTGACGCGCGCCATCTCAGCGAGGCCGCGGCCGAGGTCGGCGAAGTTGCGCGCCCCGAAGCCCACGGTGACCGCGTCGAAATCACCGTCGCTGTGAGGTAGGTCGAGCGCGTTGCCCGCCTCGAAGCCGATGTCGGGTGCCTTGAGCCGGGCGACCTCGAGCATGGGCTCAGAGAAGTCGAGCCCCACCACCTCGGCTCCGCGACGCCGCAGGGCCACCGCCAGGTCGCCGGTGCCCGTGGCCACGTCCAGGGCCCGGTCGCCAGGGCCCACCGCCGCCAGGTCCACGGCCCGCTCCCGCCAGCGATGGTGCATGCCCGCCGTCATGACCGAGTTCATCAGGTCGTACACGCGCGCGATGCGATCGAACATCGCGCGGACCTGTGGCTCGGGAAGCGTCCCGGCCGCGTGACCGGCCATGGGCGGGTTGCTACTCCCCGCTCTTGAGCGAGGCCACGTAGCGGACGAGCTGGTCGAACTCCTCGGG
>JBKPHP010000174.1:0-16805 GCA_046729895.1 Actinomycetota bacterium | reverse complement strand
GGGGCGACGCTTTCGTTCTTCGAGGTCATCGTTGCCGGTCCACTCCCGACGGCGGGTAGCGGCCGCGCCCGAAAGGATACCGCTCGCTCCGCGGAAAACCGCCGCCTTCGGTCACTACCCGACCAACCGCCGCCTAAGCTGGCGCCCGTGGACGCAGCGGCGCGCCGGGGCCAGCTCGTGGCCCTTCTCAAGGAGATGCGGGAGTGCCACGACTGCCCGCTTGCGGAGAGCCGCGCCAATCTCGTGTTCGGCGCGGGCAACGCCGATGCCGACCTGATGTTCGTCGGCGAGGCGCCCGGCCGGGTCGAGGACGAACAGGGTCTGCCCTTCGTCGGACGGGCCGGACAGCTGCTCGACCAGCTGCTCGGAGAGGTGGGCCTGTCGCGCAAGGACGTCTTCATCACCAACGTCCTCTGCTGCCGCCCGCCCGACAACCGCGACCCCCAGCCGGACGAGATCGCGGCCTGCAAGCCGTTCCTCTACCGCAAGGTCGAGCTGATAGAGCCGAAGGTCGTCTGCACGCTCGGGAACTTCGCCACCAAGCTCCTCACGCGCAGCAGCAGGGGCATCATGAGCGTGCGCGGCAGGCCGCAGGTCCACGAGCTGGGCGGCCGCTGGGTGCGCATCTATCCGCTCTGTCATCCGGCGGCGGCGCTCCGCACCCCCGCCACCCTGGACGCCCTAAGGGACGACTTCCAGGGGCTTCCTGCGTTGCTCGAAGAGCCCCCGCCGCAGCCGCCCGGCATGCCGCCCCCGGCCGACGCTCCGGAGCCCGCTGCCGCGTCGCAGCTGGACCTCTTCGGCTAGACGGCTATGGCAGCCTGATCGTGCCGTTCCCACTGACGACCGGGGACCAGGGCTCTCCGCCGTCGTCCAGGTCGCTCGTGCTCGTGCAGAGCGGGCTGGCCGCGAGCGACCTGCCGGCGATCTGCTCCATCCTGCCGATCCGGGTCCCCGCTCTGAAGCTCGGCAGCCAGTTCTCGTCGACCACGAGGTGGGTGAGGTCGCCGGCGGCCTGTAGCGAGTCGATTCGCACGGCGCTGCCGGAGTCTCCGAAGATGGCCTCGCCGTCCCAGCCGTAGGCGTTGGCCTTCCAGGTGAGCGCGAGGCCGGCGCGGGGGGTCCCGCCGGTGCCGATGGCCAGGCCGTGGCCGTAATGGACCACGCCGTGCGGCCGATACCCGAAGTAGCGGCCGCACGGACCGGCCACCACCGCGGCGGTCGGGCTTACCCACTGCAGGAGGTCGGAGCGGATCGAGATCAGCGCAAAGTCGTTGCCGATACCGCTCTCGACGCGCTTCACCGCCGCTCCGATGTCCACCAGGACCGGGTTCCGGCTGTTCGGCGCGAGCGTCAGCAGCACCACGTGGTCGCCGACCTTGTCGACGCAGTGGCCCGCCGTGCCGATCGACTAGGAGCCCGGGCTGCCGAAGACGAAGTTGGTGGTGCAGCCGTAGGGCTCGAGTACCCAGGAGCCGGGCCGAATGCCAACCTCGCCAGGGAGGGGCGCGTCGTTGGGTGCAGCGACGGGCCGGCCGTTCGCGGCGCGCACCCTGGCCGCGACCGCGTCCGTGTACCAGGCCGGCGGCGCGGAACGCATGGGCACCTGGTGCCCGGCCCCGTACGTGCTCGTGCCGGGGACCGAGCGCAGGTTCACGGCGTCGGGTGCTGCGCCCAGCCGCGGCAGTCCCGCGGAGGCGCTCGCCACGGTCACGAGCGACAGCGCGGCCGCTAGCAGCGCCGGTCGGATCAAAATGCTCAGCTGGGTACGCATTTATGCCTCTCGCTCAAGTTCTTCACTCGATCCCCGGCGAGGAGCCGGCCCAGGTGGACGTCGCGCGCGAGCATTCCCCTGCCGCAGCAACGACGCCGTCGTGAATCGAGTGTTCCCGGAGCGAACCTACCCAAAGCGGTGACAGGCAGACTTCACTCGCTGACGATCGAGACCGCCAGTCCCGCGGAGACTGAGGCCGCCGGCGCCGAGCTGGCGCGACGGCTCAGGCCTGGGGACGTGGTCCTGGTCGGCGGCGACCTTGGCAGCGGCAAGACGACGTTCATCCGCGGCGCCTGCAGGGCGCTAGGAGTGGAGGCACCCGTTACGAGCCCCACCTTCACCATCGGCCAGGTCCACGAAGGCACGGTGGAGGTCGCACACGTCGATCTCTTCCGCCTCGCCTCCATGGCGCGCGAGGATCCCGGGCTGTTGGACGACTACCTCACGCCGGACAGGATCAGCTTCGTGGAGTGGCCCGCGGCCGGCGAGCCCGCCTTCGAGCGCGTTGCCGCCCGCGTCGTGCTCGAGCACCTCGGCGGCGACAGGCGGCGGGTCGACGTGACGTGAAGATGCTCGGCTTCGACACGTCGACGGCGGCGACCACGGTCTGCGTGCTGGGGGAGGAGGGGCTCGTGTTCGAGCGGCTGCCCGGATCCGAGGAGCTCTCGAGCCCTCCCGCCCACGCCCGGGAGTTGATGCCCGCCATCGCCGAGGCGATGGCCGCGGCGGAGCTCTCCTTCCGCGGGCTCGACGCGATCGCCGTGGGGGTGGGCCCGGGCACCTTCACCGGTCTCCGGATAGGGGTGGCCACCGCCCGCGCCCTGGCCACCTCGGCGGGGGTGGAGCTGCGGCCGGTGTCGTCGCTTGCGGCACTGGCGGCGGGAATCGACGCCGACCAGGTGCTGCCCCTGATCGATGCCAAGCGCGGCGAGGTCTTCGCGGCGCTGTACGAGGACGGCGAGTGCCGCTGGGAGCCGTTCGCCGCGCCGGCCGGGGAGGTGGCCGGCAGGGTGCGGGAGGCCCGCTTGTCACCGCTGGCTGCGGGAGACGGGTCGATACGATTTCGGAGCGTGCTCGAGGCGGCCGGTATCCGGGTGGAGCCGGAAGGCTCGCGCGCCCACGGGGTCCGCGCGCTGCACGTCTGCCAGCTGGCGGCCGCGGCGCCGCCGACCCCGCGGGAGGCCGTCCTCCCCGAGTACGTTCGACTCCCGGACGCAAAGCCACGACCCTCATGACCGACCTCGAGATCAGGCGCCTCACCTACGCCGACCTGCCGCAGGTGATCGCGATCGAACGGCGGGCTTTCCCCACGCCGTGGTCACTCGCCATGTTCGTGCTCGAGCTGTCGAAGCCGTCCGGCATCTGCCTCGCCGCGACGCGCGACGGCACCCTCGTGGGGTACCTGGTCTGCTCTCGCTACGACACCGTCTGGCACATCATGAACGTGGCGGTCGACGACCGGCTCCTGCGCCAGGGGATCGCCACCACCTTGATCGAGCGCCTCCTCGAGATCGCCGACGGGCCCGGCGAGCAGTACACGCTCGAGGTGCGCACCTCCAACGACGCCGCCATCCGGCTCTACGAGAAGTTTGGCTTCCGCTCGGCCGGGCGGAGGCGGGGCTACTACCACGACAACCGCGAGGACGCTCTGATCATGTGGCGCACGAGCCAGGCCGGCGAGGTTCGCCGGGCCAGCGCGTGATCCTGGCAATCGAGACGAGCTGCGACGACACCTGTGCGGCGGTCGTCACCGCGGGGGGTGAGGTGCGCTCCAATGTGATCGCCTCGCAGGGCCTCCTCCACTCCCACTACGGCGGCGTGGTCCCGGAGATCGCCTCGCGCCACCATCTGGAGCTGCTCGACGCGGTCACGGCGGACGCCCTCGAGCGCGCGGACGTGGGCCTGGACGAAGTGGGCACCGTCGCCGTGACCCGGTCGCCTGGGCTCATCGGGGCGCTGCTCGTGGGCGTGTCGTCGGCCAAGGCGGTCGCCGCTGCCCGCGGGCTGCCGCTGGTGCCGGTGGACCACCTGCACGGTCACGTGGTGGCGAGCACGCTGGAGCCGGATCCAATCGAGCCGCCCTATCTGTGCCTCGTCGCCAGCGGGGGGCACACCTTTCTGGCGCGCGTGGACTCGCACGACGGGTACGAGGTGCTCGGCCAGACGCTGGACGACGCCGCCGGTGAGGCCTTCGACAAGGGCGCCCGCCTGCTCGGGCTCGGCTATCCGGGTGGTCCGGAGCTCGACCGGCTGGCGCGCGAGGGCGATCCGGAGGCCTACGACTTCCCTCGCGCGGCGCCGTCGCGGACCTCGGCCCCCGCGAGCGACGCGGGTTCGGGTCGCTCCGCTGCCTCCCTGGACTTCAGCTTCAGCGGCCTGAAGACGGCGCTGCTCTACAAGCTGCGCGAGCAACCCTTGCTGGCGCGGGACGATGCCAGCCGCGCCGACCTTGCGGCCTCCTACCAGCGAGCGATCGTCGACGCTCTCGTCTCCCGCACCGGGGAAGCGCTGGAGAGGGAAGGCCTGCGGCGGCTGGCGATCGGCGGCGGCGTGGCCGCCAACTCCGAGCTGCGCGCGGCCGTCCGGGAGCTGGGCGTGCCGGTGTGGGTGCCGCCGCTCGAGCTGTGCACGGACAACGCGGCGATGATCGCCGCGGCTGCCCGCTTCCTCGAACCGATCCCCTACCCGGGCTATCTCGACCTGGACGCCGCCGCGAGGGCCGGTTGACGCAGGTCACTCTCTACGGCAAGCCCGGCTGTCACCTCTGCGAGGACGCGCGGGCGGTAGTGCTGTCGGTCCGCCTCGAGCGTGACTTCGAGCTGGCGGAGGTGGACGTCTCGCTCGATCCGGGACTCAACAGGGCGTACGGGGAGCGCATCCCCGTCGTCGCGGTGAACGGGGAGGAGGCGTTCGAGTACTCCGTCGACCGGGATTCCCTGGAAGAGCGCCTCGATAGAGTGGCCTCGTGAGCTTCCAAGAGCCTGCCCTGGGCGGCCTGGGGCTTCAGGACGGGTCCCAGGAGCGCCTATCGCTCGGCGTCGCGGCGCGTCTTTCGCGCTACCTCCAGGTCCTCACGCAGGCCAAGAAGATGGGCAAGCAGACGATCTCGTCGCAGGAGCTGGCCGACTACACGCACGTGAACTCCACGCAGATCCGCCGCGACCTGTCGGGCTTCGGAAAGTTCGGCAAGCGGGGGGTCGGATACAACGTCGACTCGCTGGTCTCGCAGATCCGCAAGATCCTGCGCACCACCGGCAAGCACAACATCGCGCTCTTCGGGGCGGGGCACCTGGGGCAGGCGATCGCCGGCTCGGACATCTTCGCCGACCACGGCTTCCGGGTCGTCGCGATCTTCGACACGGACAGCAAGAAGGTCGGCAAGCGGATAAACGAGTCGCTGAGGGTGAGCCCCTACGAGGAGCTTGAACGGGTGGTCCGCGAGGAGGAGGTCGTGGTGGGCGTGCTCGCCGTGCCCACCGACGCCGCGCAGAAGGTCGCCGACGATCTCGTCGAGGCCGGTGTCAAGATCATCTTCAACTACTCCGAGGCGCTCCTGCAGGTGCCGCCGGAGGTCACGGTGCACACCTCGAGTCCCGCGGTGGACCTGCTCTACGCGCTGTACTTCTACTTGACGTAGCTCCGTGCTCGACATGGCGAAGACGCGGGAGGTCTTCGAGGCCTCGGAGGACTTCACGGTCGGGATCGAGGAGGAGTTCGCGATCCTCGACCCGGAGACGCACTCCCTCGTGCACCGCTTCGACGAGCTGCGCGAGGCTGCCGTGACCGACGAGGTGCTGGCGGAGTCGATCTCGGGGGAGTTGATTCAGTCGGAGATCGAGATCCGCTCCGGCAAGGGCAGCGACTTCGCCGACGGCGTGGCGCGCCAGCGCGAGGCCCGAGTCAGGCTGTTCTCGCTGGCCGCCGAGCACGACCTCGCGCTGGCCGCGACCGGGACCCACCCCTGGAGCCCGTGGCAGGAGCAGCGGGTCATCGACACGGACCACTACCGGCGGGTGGAGGAGGGACTGAAGTACGTCGCCTGGCGCAACAACACCTTCAGCCTGCACGTGCACGTGGGCGTGCGGGGCGCCGAGCGCGCCATTGCCGTGTGCGACCGCCTCCGCCCCGTTCTCCCGGAGGTGCTGGCGATCTCCGCGAACTCCCCGTTCCTGGACGGTCGCGACTCTGGCCTCCATTCGGCGCGCAGCCAGATATTCACCAAGAGCTTCCCTCGATGCGGGATCCCCGAGGCGCTGGGCAGCTGGCAGACGTACGCCGAGTTCGTCGATTTCCTGGTCCGGACCCACTCGATCGTCGAGCCGACGCAGATCTGGTGGAGCGTCCGCCCGCACCACTTCTTCGGGACCGTGGAGGTGCGGATCTGCGACGCCCAGTCGAGCGCCGAGGAGTCCACCGCGCTGGCTGGGCTGCTCGTGGCCTGCGTGGCCCAGGCCGCGCTCGACTATGACGACGGGGTCGTCCACGACCCGCCCCCGGACAGGCTCGTGGAGGAGAACTTCTGGCGCGCGATCCGGTACGGGTTGGAGGGGCGGATGATCGACCTGGAGCGGGGCCAGGAGTTCGCCGCCGCCGCGCTGCCCGACAGGCTCCTGGCGTGGACGGCCCCAGCGCGCGCCGCCCTGGGGATCGAACCGGCGCTGCCGCAGCAGAACGGGACGCGGCGCCAGCGCGCCGCGCTGGAGGGCGGGGCCTCGATCGAGGAGGTCTTCGCGGCCGAGGTGGCCGAGGCCCGCACAACCTACGCTGCCGAGGAGGTGAGAACGTGAACGAGCCTGGCGAGCCGACCGAGGAACAGCTTCGTGAGGCGCTCAAGCAACTAAGGGTCGAGGACGTCTTGCTCCAGACCGTGGTGACGCTGGTGAACCTGAGCGGGCGGCGCCTGACGGTCGCGGAGGAGAAGGACCTGGAGCAGGCCAAGCTGGGGATCGAGGCCGTCCGGGCGCTGCTGCCGATGTGCCCGGAGGAGGAGGCCAAGCCGATCCGCGATGCGCTGGCACAGCTGCAGATGGTCTACGTGCGCGAGACCCAGCAGCCAGCGACCGAGGAGCAGGCCGGCAAGGAGGACCAGGAGCGCGCCAAGGCGAGGTCGAAGATTTGGACGCCGCCGGGGACGTAGTCGGGGTCTTCGGCGGCTCCGGCTTCTACCGCTTCCTGGACGATGTCGAGGAGGTGGCCGTGGACACTCCCTATGGGCCGCCCTCCGCCAGGATCCGCCTGGGCGAGATCGACGGCACGGGCGTGGCCTTCATGCCGCGCCACGGCGACGAGCACACGCTCCCCCCGCACCGCATCAACTACCGCGCCAACGTCTGGGCGATGAGGCAGGTGGGGGTGCGACGCATCGTCGGGCCGTCCGCGTGCGGTTCGCTCAAGCCGGAGCTCGAGCCGGGAACGTTCCTGATCTGCAACCAGTTCGTCGATCGCACCAGGGGTCGGGAGGACACCTTCTACGACGGGCCTCAGACGACGCACGTCTCGGCAGCGGACCCCTACTGCGACGATCTGACCTCGGTTCTCGCCAAGGCGGACGAGGACGTGCTGACCGGGGGGACGGTGGTCGTGATCCAGGGCCCCCGCTTCTCGACGCGCGCGGAGTCGCGCTGGTTCGCGGCAGCGGGCTGGGACGTGGTCAACATGACGCAGTACCCCGAGGCCTGGCTCGCGCGCGAGCTGGAGCTCTGTTATGTCAACTTGATGCTCGTGACCGACTACGACGTCGGGCTCCAGGGGATGCCGCACGTGGAGCCGGTTTCGGCGGACGCGGCGTTCGAGGTCTTCCGCGCGAACCTCGATAGACTGCGCGCGCTCTTGTTCCGGGCGATACCGAAGATCGGGCCCCAGCCTGACTGCGTGTGCGCCTCGGCGCTGGGAAGCGCCATCGTGCACTAGGCCGCTCGCCGACCCACCTTCTACCGGAGGACATTACCCCTTGCAATTCCTGACCGACTGGGGCGTGATCATCGCGCTCGCCTCCTCGGGCGCGGCGCTCGCGTACGGCCTGCTGACCTCGCGCTGGCTGCTCGGCCTCTCGCCGGGCAACGACGAGATGCAGTCGATCTCCCGAGCAGTCCAGGAGGGCGCGGGTGCCTACCTGACCCGGCAGTACACGATCATCGGGGGCGTCGCGGTGGTGATCGCGATTGTGCTCGCGATCGCGCTCGACTTGAAGACCGCAGCCGGCTTCCTGATCGGCGGGACCCTGTCGGCCAGCGCGGGGTTCATCGGCATGAACGTGTCCGTCCGGGCCAACGCCAGGGTTGCGGAGACCGCGCGGCGCGGCGTGGCGGCCGCTCTCGAGGTCGCCTTCAAGGGCGGCGCGGTGACGGGCCTGCTGGTGGCGGGGCTCGCGCTGCTCGGGGTGGCGGGCTACTACGGGCTCCTGATCGTCACCGGCACCGACGAGAAGGACGCGATCGATGCCCTGGTGGGCCTCGGCTTCGGCGGTTCCCTGATCTCCGTCTTTGCCCGGCTGGGCGGCGGCATCTTCACCAAGGCGGCCGACGTCGGGGCCGACCTGGTGGGCAAGATCGAGGCGGGCATCCCCGAGGACGACCCGCGCAACCCGGCCGTGATCGCCGACAACGTGGGCGACAACGTCGGGGACTGCGCCGGAATGGCCGCGGACCTCTTCGAGACCTACGCCGTCACGGCGGTCGCGGTGATGCTGCTGGGAGTGCTGACCTTCACCAACGTCGGCTCGGTGGCGGTCTATCCGCTCGTGATCGGGGGAGTCTCGCTACTCGCCTCGATCGTCGGCACCTTTGCGGTGCGGAGCCGCACGGGCAACGTCGAGCGGGCGCTCTACCAGGGCCTGATCGTGTCCGGGGGGCTTGCCGCCGCGGCCTTCTTGCCGATCACGCTGCTGCTGATGGACGACCTCTCGTACAGGCCCGGCGTCTCCTCGCTGCTCCGCGCCGGCGGCGGCGTGCCGAGCGGGTTCGAGTTCTGGCTCTGCACCCTGATCGGGATCGCCGTGACCGCCGGGTTGTTCGTGATCACCGATTACTACACCTCGACGCGGTTCCGGCCGGTGCGTACGACGGCTCGCGCCTCCCAGACCGGCCACGCCACGAACATCATCCAGGGGCTCGCCCAGGGCCTCCAGTCGACCGCCGCCCCGGCGATCCTCGTCGCGCTGGGCATCCTGGGAGCCAACGAGCTTGGCGGGATCTACGGGATTGGCGTCGCCGTGATGGCGCAGCTCTCGCTCACCGGCCTGATCGTCGCGCTGGACGCATTCGGCCCGATCACCGACAACGCCGGCGGCATCGCCGAGATGGCGGACCTTCCCGAGGAGGTGCGCGACGTGACCGACCCGCTCGACGCGGTCGGCAACACCACCAAGGCGGTGACCAAGGGATACGCCATCGGCTCCGCCGTCCTGGCGGCCCTCGTGCTGTTCGCCGCCTTCATCCAGGAGCTGCAGGACGAGGCTGGGAGAAAGGGCCTGAAGTCGTTCGACATCTCCCAACCCGAGGTCCTGATCGGCCTCCTCATCGGCGGGATGATGGTCTACCTCTTCACGGCGCTCGCCATCGAGGCGGTCGGGCGCGCGGGCGGCGGCGTGGTCGAGGAGGTGCGGCGCCAGTTCCGCGAGAAGCCCGGGATCATGGACCGCACCGAGAGCCCGGACTACGCGCGAGCGGTGTCGATCGTGACCGCGGCCGCGCAGCGCGAGATGATCGTGCCCGCGCTGATCCCGATCGTGGTGACGGTGGTGGTCGGGCTCCTGTCCTACCAGGCGCTCGGCGGCCTGCTGATCGGGGTGATCGTGGTGGGCTTCTTCTCCGCGGTGTCGATGACCGCCGGCGGCGGGGCCTGGGACAACGCAAAGAAGCTGATCGAGGACGGCGAGTTCGGCGGCAAGGGCTCCGAGGCCCACGCGGCTTCGGTGACGGGCGACACGGTCGGGGACCCCTACAAGGACACGGCCGGCCCGGCGATCAACCCGATGATCAAGGTGGCGAACATCGTGGCCTTGCTCATCATTCCGTTCCTGGTCTAGGGGAGCTCGCCGAGGCAGTCACCCGGTCAGAAGGGGGCGAACGTCCAGTTCGCGACGCTCAGACGTGGTGAGATGGACGCTCACCTGCAGGAGCTCGCGGAGAACCAGGCGGACACTGTCGCGGCGTGGCAGCTGCTGGCCGCCGGATGGACGCGGCGGATGGTCGACGATCGCGCCAAGCGCCATGGCTGGCGGGTGGTGCACCGGGGCGCGTATGCGCTAAGCGCGGCGCGCCTTACTCGCCGCCAGCGTTGGATCGCCGCCACCCTGAGCGCTCCTGATTGCAGGTTGAGCCACGCGAGCGCGGCTGGCTGTTGGGGGTTCCGGCGGTTCGAAAGCAGCTTCGAGACCGTCACCCGCCCTGGAAGCGGAGGTCCAACGGCGCCTCGGCGGCCTACTCGTGTGCCGGTCGCGCACCCTCGACGGAGCAACGACGGTGCACGATGGGATCAGGACCACCACGGCCGCGCGCACGGTGATCGACCTCGCGGCCCATTTGGACGACCGCGAGGCGCGCCGCATCTTCCGGGAAGCGCTGAGGTTGAAGGCCACCACGTTGCCCGAGCTGCAGTCCGCTCTCCCGCGTCATCCCCGCCGCCGGGGAACGAAGCTGACCGGCGAGCTTGCCGCTCGCTATTCGGCAGTGCCATACGCCCGGAGCCGCTCGGACGCCGAGAGCCGTGCGCTCGAGCTTCTCCACGACGCTCGCGTGGAGCCGCCGAGGGTGAACACGCGGATAGCGGGCGAGGAAGCCGATCTCGCCTGGCCGGATCGCCGCCCGATCATCGAGATCGACGGGCCGCAGTACACCTCTTTCCCGAAGAGGATGCTCGAAAGGAGCTGCGCTGGAAGGCCGCCGGGCTACACCGTTCACCGGGTCGGAAGCGACGTCGTGTACCACCAGCCCGAGCGATTTCTCAGTCTGCAAGACCGGTAGCCTGTTGGCCAGCAAGCGGTTGCGCCTAGGGTTCCGCCCCTGCCCGTGCCGAGGGCCAGTGACAGTGAGGGCCTGGGGGACTGAGACCGAGCGGCGCCAGGGCCGAGTGGCCCACACCTGAAGGGATAGAAGCCAGGAGGGGATCTTCCCCCTGCCAGGAGCGCCCTTGTCCAGCTTCGCCCTGCTTCTCGTTCTCATCGCCGCGCTGGCCCACGCCGGCTGGAACCTGTTCGCGAAGACCGCGGAGGGCGGCACCACATTCGTGTGGCTCGGCGCGGTGGCGGGCTGCCTGCTCTACCTGCCGGTCCTGCTGGTCGCCCTTCTGGTCGCGCCCGGCAGGCTGGGCGCGGCCGCCTTCGGCTTCATGGTTGTGAGCGGGGCTCTCCACAGCATCTACTTCGTCCTGCTGCAGCGGGCCTACCGCGACGGGGACCTCTCGCTCGTCTATCCGCTCGCGCGCGGCACCGGGCCGCTGCTGGCCACGATCGCCGCGATCGCCTTGCTCGCCGAGCGACCGAGTCCGCTGGCGCTGGCCGGGGCCGCGCTGATCCTCGGCGCCGTCCTCTCGCTCGCCACTCGCCCAAGCCGCGCCCAGGAGGCGGGGATCGTGTTCGCCCTGCTGACCGCCGTCTCGATCGCCGCCTACACGCTCTGGGACAAGCAGGCCGTCGGCGACCAGGACATCTCGCCGATCGTCTACTTCTGGGGCCTGGGCCTCACGAACACGTTGCTGCTGAGCCCCTGGGTGCTCCAGCGCCCGGACGCCGTACGCCGTAGCTGGGAGAGCTCAAAGTGGCAGGCGCTGGGTGTTGGCCTCCTCAGCCCGCTGGCCTACATCCTCGTCCTCTTCGCGCTCGCCCGGGCACCCGTCAGCTACGTGGCGCCCGCCCGCGAGGTGAGCATCCTGATAGCGACCGCTCTCGGTACCACGGTGCTCGCCGAGGAGGGGATCGGGCATCGGCTGGCGGCCGCGGCAGTGATCGTTCTGGGCATAGCCGCGCTCGCAGTCGGATAGCGCGTTGTAGCTTTGTCACGAGATGGCCGAGTACGCACCGAAGGGGCGTGGACTGGAACGCGTGCTCGGCACGGGGGCGCTCTTCAGCACGGCCTACGGCAACGTAGGAAGCTCGATCTACTACGCCCTCGGGCTGGTGGCGATCTTCGCCCTCGGCATGACGCCGGTGGTGTTCATCATCGCCGGGCTGATCTTCGCGTGCACGGCCGCCACGTACGCCGAGGCGACCACCATGTACCCCGAGGCCGGCGGCTCGTCGAGCTTCGCCCGCCGGGCCTTCAACGAGTTCTGGTCCTTCTTCGCCGCCTGGGGCCAGATGCTCAACTACATCATCACGGTCGCGATCTCGGCCTTCTTCGTACCCCACTACCTGGGCGTCTTCTGGAGTCCGCTAGGCGAGTCGCCGGCCGACATCGTCGCCGGCATCGGGGTGGTGGCGATCCTGGTGGCCCTCAACGTGGTGGGCGTCAAGGAGTCGGCCAGCCTGAACGTCTTCCTGGCGATCGCCGACTTCCTGACCCAGCTCGTCCTCGTGGTGGTCGGAGCGGTGCTGGTCCTCTCGCCTGACACGCTCGTGAACAACGTCGACTTCGGCACCGCCCCCCAGGTGGACGACTTCCTGATCGCGATCCCGGTGGGAATGGTCGCCTATACCGGCATCGAGACGATCTCCAACATGGCGGAGGAGGCCCGCGACTACAGCCGCACGATTCCCCGAGGTATAGGGGCAGTGGTCGCCGCCGTGTTCGCCATCTACGCCTTCCTGCCCTCGGTGGCCCTCTCGGCCATGCCCGTTCACAACGGCGAGACGGCGCTCGCGCTGTCGAAGGAGGAAGGCGGCTTCGCTGACGACCCGATCCTCGGAGTCGTCAAGAACATCGACCTGGGGGCGCTGAGCGGGGCGGCGGAGATCTACGTGGGCATCCTCGCCTCGACCATCCTGTTCATCGCGACCAACGCTGGGATGATCGGCGTCTCGCGGCTGACCTACTCGATGGGCCAGTACCGACAGCTGCCGGAAGGCCTCCGCCGGCTGCACCCTCGCTTCCGGACACCGTACATCGCCATCGTCCTGTTCGGTCTGGTGGCGTGCATCACGATCCTTCCCGGGAAGGCCGACTTCCTGGGCACCATCTACGCCTTCGGCGCGATGCTCTCGTTCACGATCGCGCACATGTCCGTCGTCGCGCTGAGGATCAAGCACCCTGACGCCGAGCGACCGTGGCGAGGGCCGGGCAACCTGCGCTTCCGCGGCCGCGATCTGCCGCTGTTCGCGCTCCTCGGGGGGCTGGGGACCGCGATGGCCTTCGTGGTGGTCACGATTCTCAACTTCGAGACGCTGGTTGCGGGAGCGATCTGGCTGGCGCTTGGCCTCACCACGTACGTGCTCTATCGGCGCCGGCAGGGGCTGCCGCTCACAGAGACACACAAGATCGTCCTGCCCAAGCCGGCGGTCGAGCACGAGGTCGAGTATGAGTCGGTGCTCGTGGCGTTCGAGGACGGCAACTACTCGCCCGGCGCCGTCGCCACGGCCGCCCGGTTGGCGGCAAGGCGCAGGCGGGGAATCCATGTGCTCGTGACGATCACGGTGCCGCCGAACTCGCCGATCGACGCGCAGATGCCGGACGCCGAGGCTCGCGCCCAGGCCGTGATCGACTCGGCCCGCGTGCACGGCGGTCGGCGCGTGACGGGGCACCCGGAGAAGGTCCGGCCCGGGCAGGCGGGACGTCGGATCGTCGAGGAAGCAAGGGAGATCAACGCGCGCGCCATCGTGATGACGCTACCGCCACGGCGCACGGGCTCCAGCCTGTTCGGCAAGACGCTCGAGACCGTGCTCTCCGACCGTCCCACGAGAGTCATCATCGACGCGTCCCGCGAGCGGCCCGAAGTGCCGAAGGCAGCCTGAGCTCGGGACTACGATGTTGGGCGTGCAACGCGCCTACATCGCGTCGACCCGCACGCTCAGCGCGCTGCTGCTGGTCCTCGGCATAGCCATGGTGGTGACGGCGCTCGCCCGCGGGGGCGGGGCGCTTGCCATCGGCGTGGTGGTGGGGGTGCTCTTCGCCCTACTGGGCGCGGCGCGCCTGTGGCTCGCGCGCGGCGGACCGCGGTGAGTGGCGGGGACGGAGGCGCGCCGCCGGCGGCGGTACGCGTCCGCGCACAGCTGAGACGGGGCTCCGAGGAGGCCGGCGCCCGGATCGCCCGCGGGCTCGGCGAGCCGGCATTGTTCGCGATCGCGCTCAGCGCGGTGGGCTCATCGATCTACTTCGCGCTGGGCGTGGTGGCCGGCGACGCATTGGGCCTCACCCCGCTCGTGTTCGTCCTGGCCGGCGTCTTCTTCGTGGTGACCATGCTCACCTACGTAGAAGGCAACTCCCTGCACCCGGAGCGCGGCGGCGCCTCGACCTTCGCTCGCTACGCGTTCGACGAGCTCTGGAGCTTCATCGCCGGCTGGGCGATCATCCTGGACTACCTGATCGTGCTGGCCTTTCTCGCCTTCGCGGTCCCGCACTACCTCGAGGCGTTCTGGGGCGGGGCCGGCGATTCGGGAGTGGAGTTGGCCATCGCGGCGGCAACCCTGGTCACGGTGGTCGCTTTCAACGTCCGCGGGATAAGCGCCGAGCGCGTGCGTGGCGTCCTTCAGGTGTCGCTCCTGAACCTCCTCCTGTTCGTCGCGATCCTGGCGTTCGGCTTCGCGACTCTCTTCCACCCGAGCCTGATCCTCGACTCGATCCACCTCGGCTCGACGCCGGCCTGGGACGACCTAGTGTTCGCGGCAACAGTGGCCACCGTCGCGACCACCGGCATCGAGGCCGCGTCCGGTCTGGCTGGAGAGGTCCGAGTGGGCAAGGGGGGTCTGCGGCGCGTGGTGATCGTGGGCGCGGCCGGCGTGTTCGTGCTGTTCGGGGGCATGTCCGTGCTCGCCCTGATGGCGGTCCCGGTCGAGGGAGGTACCACCGCCCTGGGAGACCGCTACGCCGAGGCCCCCGTGCTGGGCATCGTGTCCGCCTTCGACCCGGGCTGGGTGATGGACACGTTCCGCTACGCCGTGGGGGTCATGGGTGCCGTGGTTCTGATCCAGGCCGCCAACGGCCAGATGCTCGGCGTAGCGCGGCTCTCCTACTCGCTCGCCAGGAATCGCCAGATACCGAGCCTCGCCGGTCGGCTGCATGAGCGCCGGGGCACGCCGTACGTCGCGATCGGGATCGCCGCGCTGCTCGCGTTCGCGCTGACCCTGCCCGGCGACGTGGACTTTCTGGCCGGGCTGTTCGCCTTCGGGGCGATGCTCTCCTTCACGCTTGCCCACCTCTCGGTCATCGTGCTCCGCTTCACGGAGGCCGGCCGCCCCCGCGCCTTCCGGGTGCCCCTCTCGGTCCGGGTGCACGGTGGGTCAATCCCCCTGCCCGCGGCGATCGGCGCGCTGCTGAGCGCGGCCGGATGGGTCAGCGTGATCGTGCTGCACCAGGGGGCGCGGCTGGCCGGCGGCATCTGGATGGTGGTCGGGATCACGCTCTACGTGGTCTATCGCCGCAGTCAGGACAAGCCGCTGCGCAAGCGCTTCACGGTGCCCGAGGCGGTGCTGAAGGAGGAGCCCGAGATCGAGTACGGCAGCATTCTCGTGCCTGTATTCGGCGAGGAGCTGGACGACGACATCGTCGGCACCGCCGGTCGGCTCGCCGCCGAGCACGCCGAGGAGGGGGAGGGGGGAGCCGTGCTGGAGGCGCTCTACGTGTTCGAGATCCCGATGTCGCTGCCCATCGACGCGCGGGTGCCCGAGGAGCGGATAGGCGAGGCCAAGCGCGTCTTGGCGCGAGCCAAGCAGGTTGGGGAGGAGTACGAGGGCGTGGAGGTGGCCACCGCGATGGTGCGGGGGCGGACGGCCGGTGCGGCGATCGTGGCTGAGGCCAAGCGGCGCGGCGTGGAGGCGATCGTGCTCGCGGCCGAGCAGCCCACCCGCATCCGCGGCGGAGCGCTGCTCGGCGGCCGCGGGCGCGCGCGAGATCGCTTCGTTGGCGACACCACCCGCTATGTCGTCGAGAAGGCTCCCTGCAACGTGATCCTCACGGCTCCCCCGGCGAGCGAGGACGGCACCCGCGTCAGGGAAGGGGTCGCACCTTAGCCCGGGCTGTCAGCCGGCGGCTGGCTGCGCCTGCGCCTAGAGAGTCACTTAGACCACCGTATGGGTGGTCAAAGTGCCCCTGTAGAGCAGCCACGCGCCCCCCTCTGCCGGCTGTGCAACTGCCAGCTGCCAGCTATTTTCGGTTGTATTGTGGGCGAAGTATGTTCGTGCTGATCGTCGGGAGCGGCCGGGTCGGGTCAGCGATCGCCAAGCAGATGCTCGCCGAGGGGCACGAGGTCTCGGTCCTTGATGAGGACCCCGAGGCGATCGCGCTCCTGAACCGCGACCAGACCGAGACCTGGGAGGAGATCGGCGGCCGCTTCACCGTCGGTACTGCCCTGGAGATCGACGCCCTCCTCGAGGCAGGCATCGAGCAGGCCGACGCCTTCGTGGCCTCCACGGACGGCGACAACACCAACCTCGTGATCGCCCAGATCGCGCGGCGGCGCTTCAACGTCGAGCGCGTCGTGGTCCGGGTGCTGGATCCCTATCGCGCGAAGTGGTACGCGGAGCAGGGGCTGCAGACGATTTGCCCGACACAGACCGCCATCGAGCTCCTCGAGGCCGCAGTTCGCGGCCAGATCAAGTTCGAGGGAGTGGCCGGCTAATAGATGGTCCCTCCTCGACCCCCGCACCTTCGGATGAGGCGCGATAGCTTCGCTGGATCTGCGTCCTCAGGGTCGCCAATGGCTCCGACATTGGCTTCGCCCTGCGTCCTTGACCAGCTCGCTCTCGCGCCCCCCCGAGGGCACGTGGGCCGAGGAGAGGCCACCTAACCATGTACGTCGTCATCGTCGGCGCCGGCAAGGTCGGCTGGAACCTCGCGCGCGAGCTGATCCAGAAGAACCACGAAGTCACGCTCGTCGAGTCGGATTCCCAGCGCTACGCAGTGGTCGAGGAGGAGCTCGAGCACAGCGTCCAGTACGGCGACGG
>JBKPHP010000173.1:0-3768 GCA_046729895.1 Actinomycetota bacterium | reverse complement strand
CTCGAGGCGGGCCTCGACATTCTGGTGATCCAGGGCACGGTGATCTCAGCGGAGCACGTCTCGACGAAGTCGGAGCCGCTCAACCTCAAGGAGTTCATCCGCGAGGTTCCGGTGCCGGTGATCGTAGGCGGCTGCGCCTCTTACTCCACGGGTCTCCACCTCATGCGGACCGGAGCCGTGGGAGTGCTGGTCGGGGTCGGGCCCGGTGCCGCCTGCACCACCCGAGGGGTGCTCGGCATCGGCGTCCCGCAAGCCACGGCGATCGCCGACGTCCAGGCGGCTCGCTCCCAGCACATGCTCGAGACGGGCGAGTACGTCAAGGTGATCGCCGACGGCGGCATGCGCAACGGCGGGGACGTCTCCAAGGCGTTCGCGTGCGGCGCCGACGCGGTGATGATCGGCTCGCCCCTCGCTCGAGCCTACGAGGCCCCCGGCCGCGGCTTCCACTGGGGCATGGCCACCTTCCACCCCTCGCTCCCGCGCGGCGCCCGGGTCAGCACCACCCAGAACGGCACCCTCGAGCAGATCCTGCTCGGCCCGGCGCACGAGAACGACGGCACCTTCAACCTCATCGGCAGCCTGCGAACCTCGATGGCCACCTGCGGCTACGAGGACATCCCCGCCTTCCACAGGGCCGAGGTGATGGTGGCCCCATCGCTCCAGACCGAGGGAAAGCAGCTGCAGCGCGACCAGGCGATCGGCATGGGCGCGAGCTCCGCGGCCAGGGCAGCCCCGGCGCCTGACGGCGTCGTCAACGGCAGCGCGTCCGACGGCGAACCTGCCACTCCCACCACCGACCCCGCGATCCTGCCCTCGGAGTGACGGATACCGTCGCCACGTCCAGGCCGGCTCGCGAGGGTCGGCGCGGGTCGGCGACGGACGAGGTGCTGGTCCTCGACTTCGGCGGCCAGTACTCGCAGCTGATCGCCCGCCGGGTGCGCGAGCAGGGAGTGTTCTCCGAGCTGCTCCCGCACCACGTCCCGCTGGACGAGGTGCGGACGAGGAACCCGAGGGGCCTGATCCTCTCCGGCGGGCCCGCGTCCGTCTACGCGGACGGCGCCCCTCAGCCACGCAAGGAGCTGTTCGACCTCGGTATCCCGGTGCTCGGCATCTGCTACGGGATGCAGGCGATGGTGCGTCTGCTCGGTGGACGCGTCGAGCCCGCCGAGGTGGGAGAGTTCGGCCGCTCGCACCTGGCCGTGAGAGAGCCGGGCCGCCTACTCCGCCGCCTCCCCGCCGACCAGAGCTGCTGGATGAGCCACAGGGACACGGTGTTCGAGCCGCCGCCGGGCTTCACCGCGCTGGCCTCCTCGACCGAGTCGCCCGTGGCCGCCACCGAGGACCCGCAGCGCGCGCTGTACGGGATCCAGTTCCACCCGGAGGTCGTGCACACCCCTTACGGCAGCCAGATCCTTGAGACCTTCCTGCGTGACATCTGCGGCTGCGAAATGTCCTGGAGCGCGGCATCGATCGTTGAGGAGCAGGTCGCGCGCATCCGCGACCAGGTGGGCGACGGCAAGGTGATCTGCGGCCTGTCGGGTGGCGTCGACTCGAGCGTGGCGGCGCTCCTCACGTACAGGGCGGTGGGCGACCAGCTCACCTGCGTGTTCGTCGACCACGGCCTGATGCGCAAGAACGAGGGCAACCAGGTGGTGGCCGCCTTCCGCGACCAGTTCCGCGTGCCGCTCGTGACCGTGGACGCCGAGGAGCGGTTCCTGAGCCGCCTGAGCGGGGTCGTCGACCCCGAGCACAAGCGCAAGATCATCGGGGACGAGTTCATCCGCGTCTTCGAGGAGCAGGCCAGCCGGCTGGGCGAGCCGCGCTTCCTGGTCCAGGGGACGCTCTACTCGGACGTGATCGAGTCGGGCGGCGGCACAGGCGCCGCGACGATCAAGTCGCACCACAACGTGGGCGGCCTTCCGGACGACGTCGAGTTCGAGCTGGTCGAGCCGCTGCGGATGCTGTTCAAGGACGAGGTCCGGGAGGTGGGGGCCGAGCTCGGGCTGCCGGAACGGCTCGTCTGGCGCCAGCCGTTCCCCGGCCCGGGACTGGCCATCCGCGCCGTCGGCGGCGAGGTCACCAAGGGACGTCTCGAGATCCTTCGCGAGGCCGACGCCATCCTCCAGGACGAGATCCGCTCGGCCGGCCTCTACCGCGAGCTGTGGCAGTCGTTCTGCGTCCTGCCGGCCGGGCTGCGCAGCGTCGGGGTACAGGGCGACGAGCGTACGTATGGCTACGTGGTGGTCGTCAGGGCGGTCACGAGCGACGACGCGATGACCGCCGACTGGGCCCGCCTGCCGTACGACCTGCTGGAGCGGGTCGCCTCGCGGATGATCAACGAGCTGCCGCAGGTCAACCGCGTCGCACTCGACATCACGTCGAAGCCGCCCGGCACGATCGAGTGGGAATAGTCAGTCCGCAGTCCTCAGGAACGCAGGAGCCACCTCCCTGAGGACCGAGGACTGCTAGTTGGGCCAGAAGCCGTCGGTGAGCTGGGCGTCTCCCTGCGGGTCGTCGACCTTCACAGACACCATCACGAGCTCGGCGTCCTCGTTGGTCTCGTTGTGGACCGAGCGCACGACGTGTGGCGGTAGCCGGATTATCGTCCCCGGGCCCGCCTGCACCAGGTCGTCGCCGAGCTTGAAGGTAAGGGTCCCGGACACCACGAAGTAGATCTCTTCCTGGGTCTTATGGTGGTGCCCGTAGCTGCCCTTCCCGCCGGTGTCGGGGGGCATGCGCCGGTGGGTGAAGGCCACCTGCTCGTTGCCCATCTCGGGCGTGGCCATGCGCATCTCACCCGGATAGTCGCCCAAGACGTCCGGGATCTCCTCCAGCTTCCTGATCACGTAGTCGGCCATGCGGGGACCCTAGCCGCTGGCAGCCGGCGCGGCGCGCTAGCTCCAGGCGTCCCAGGCCATCAGGGAGGGCAGCGGGTCGAAGGGGTGCCCGCCCTCGTACCAGCCTGGCGCGGTCCAGAGCTCGAAGTGGAGGTGGCAGGCGGTGGCGTTTCCTGTCCGCCCGACCGAGCCGATGCGCTGGCCCGTGTACACCCGGTCTCCCTTGCGGAAGGGCGAGGGCTCCGCGAGATGCATGTACCCGTAGTCCGTTCCGATGGCCGAGCCGTCGATCATGATGTAGTTGCCGGCGGCGCCGTGGTAGCCGCTGTACTGCACCCGCCCGCCGCGGGCCGCCACAAGCGCCCTGCCGCAGCGGGCCATGATGTCCTGGCCCTGGTGGCTGTGTCCGGCGCGGCCGGCGCCGAAGCGGGCGCCCGCGCCGCCGTAGTTGTGGCGGCCGCGGATCGGGAAGCGATTCTCGTGGAGGTCGAACGAGTCGCGCGAGTAGTCGCTCGCCCGCGCGCTGCGCGCGACCGCGCCGTCGCCACCCCAAGCCGCGACCCGGAACGAGTAGCGGCCCGGGCGGGCGGAGGCGGAGCCAAGCCTTCCGCTCCAGACGATTGTCTGCACGGTCCCCGCCGCGGCCGGTGGCGTCCAGGTCTTGACGACGGAGCCGTCAGCCGCGCTCACCAGGTTGACCTCGACGCTCCTCGCCGAGCGCCCGGACAGTCGGTAGGAGAAGATCACCGCTCGCCGCGCGTCTACAACGACCTTGGTCCGGCTGGTGCCGGTCTCGAGACCGGGTGCGCCGGGGTCACGCGGCCCTGGAGCCGGGCTCACCGTGGGGTTGGGCGCCGGAGGGGGAGGCGGCAGGATCGGGATGGGGCGCGTGCGCCGGGAGCGCACGGAGCTGGACGTCGCTGCCGAGATC
>JBKPHP010000172.1:0-3547 GCA_046729895.1 Actinomycetota bacterium | reverse complement strand
GCAAGAAGACGCCGCGCGAGCTCACCGAGGAGCGCCCCGTCCCCGTGGACGATCAGCTCGGCGAGGTGATCCTCGGCGATCGCGAGCCCGTCCACCTGGAACCGCCCCTCGATCATCAGCCGGTGCGCGGCACGCGACCGGGCCGCGCTGAGCCAGGCGTCAGGCCAGGCCACCGCCGGTCCGAGTGCCGCCTCGCGCCGCCCCAGCGCGCCTTCGATCTCCGCACGGCGGCCCGGCGCACAGGGGTCGGGCACGAGCGCGCAGACGACGACCTCGTCGAGGGGCGCGGCCAGGGCCCCGAGCGGCAGACGCCGGACAACCGGCTGCTCGGACTCGGCTCGCCACACCAGCGCGGCGAGCTCCGCCGGGAGCTCCCAGCCCACCTCCCGCGCGGCCGCCTCCACCGACGCGGGCTCGGCCGGTGGGATCTGAACGAGCAGACCTAGCAGCGCGCGCCGGCGGCGGGCGAGCTCCCCCGCCAGCACCGACTGCTCCTCCGCGTAGCCCTGGGCCGAGAGTGCCGAGAGCTGATCGATGTAGGCGAAGAAGGCCTCGGCCAGGAGCGTGAGCGTCTCGGTGTCGAATCCGGCCCGACGGCCCTGCTCGGAGGATCGCCGCCACGCGACCCGCGCCCCCACGCGGTAGGCCGCCAGCAGCGCCTCGATGGTGCGGCCCTCACGCGCCTCGCCACGACCCAGGGCAACGTAGATTCTGTCGCGCCCGGCCTCCACGTGCTTGCCCTCGACCTCGTCGAGGAAGTCGCCCAGCGCGCGCTCTACACCGGCTCGGAGGGCGGTCCCGAATGCGCCCTCGAGTGGTCGCGCGTATGCCGGGACGGTCTCCCGGATCGTCTTGATTATCTCGTCCACCGTCCGGGCAAGGAAGGGACGTAGGGCGGCAGCCACCCCCGGCGGGAGGGCCCGCCATGGGCGATCGGGGTACGAGGGAGGCCTTCTTTGTGGTGATCTCACAATCTTTGTGGCCGGGTTGTGGCGTCGCTGCGCAGAGACCCCCACTTCTTATCACGAGAATTCGAGTGACGACATGAGCGAGCTCGAACTCATTGCCAAGTCCGCCCCCGCGGGCGGCGCGGCGGTCGGCGAAACGATTCTCGCCACCGGCGGCGCCGCGGTGATCAGCGCCGCGATGATCGCCGTTGTGGCCGGACACCGCAATGGCCGGCTCCCGCAGGTCGGCCGGATCGCGGCGTTCGCCGAGCGCTCGTCGGGCATTCCGGGCTGGGCCTCCTTACCGCTCGCGTTCGCCGCGGGCTCACTGGCGGTCGCGGTGTTCGGCATGTACTGGGACATCTCGATTCACCTGGACGAGGGCCGCGACCCGGGTCCGCTGGCGAACGCGGCTCACTACTTCATCCTGCTCGGGCTCTTCGGGATCTTCTTCGCCGGCCTCTTGTCGATGGCCCTGCCGTTGCGCGGCCGTCCGAGCCGCTCGGCGATCAGGGTCTCCGGCGACTGGTACGCGCCGCTGGGCGGAGTGCTGATGACGCTGTCGGCCTCCTTCGCCTTGGCGGCCTTCCCAATGGACGACATCTGGCATCGGATCTTCGGTCAGGACGTGACGCTATGGGGACCGACGCACCTGGTTTTGATCGGAGGCGCGGGGCTGGCCACGGTCGGTGGCCTGATCCTGCTCGCGGAGGGAGTGAGCGCTCGCAACGTCGACAGCCCACGGGAAGGGCCCTCCATCCTGCTAGGGCGCCGGGCGGCCCAGGCCGGCGCCTTCCTCGTGGCCCTCTCCACCTTCCAAGCCGAGTTCGACTTCGCTGTGCCCCAATTCCGGCTCGTCTGGCACCCGATCCTGCTGATGCTCGCCGCGGGAATCGGACTGGTCGCGGCGCGGATCGTGATCGGCCGCGGCGGCGCGTTGCTCGCGGTGGCGGTGTACCTGGTTATCCGCGGTCTGCTGTCGCTGTACGTCGGCCCCATCGCGGGCCACACGGCGCTTCACTTCCCTCTCTACCTGGTCGAGGCACTGGTGGTGGAGGCCGTGGCCCTCGGGGCGGATCCCGAGAAGGGCGTGCGCTTCGGTGCGCTCGCGGGGCTCGGGATCGGCAGCTTCGGGCTCGCCGCCGAATGGGGCTGGTCGCACGTGTGGTGGACGATCCCGTGGACCGGCGCCCTCCTGCCCGAGGGGATCGTGGCCGGGTTTCTCGCCGCCGTGGGGGGCGGCGTCATCGGCGGCTTCATCGGCGGCTGCCTGAAGGAGCAGCCGCCGCAGCCGGGTTGGGCGCCGGCGCTGGCGGGGGTCGCCGTGATCGGGGCCTTCGCGCTTCCGATGAACGGCGGCTCCGGGACGAAGGCGGCCGTGACGCTGCACGACGTGACCCCCCCGCCCCAGCGAACCGTGACGGCGACGGTGAAGCTCGATCCCACCGACGCCGCCGACAACTCCGAGTGGTTCACGGCAACGGCCTGGCAGGGCGGCGGCAGCGTGGTCGATCGCCTGAAGAAGGTCGGGCCGGGTATGTACCGCACCACCAAGCCCATCCCGGTCTACGGCAACTGGAAGTCGACGCTGCGTCTGCACAAGGGGCGAACGGTGGCCGGCCTCCCGGTCTTCATGCCCGCCGACCCGGCCATTCCCGTCAAGGAGATCCCGGCCCGCTCGCGCTTCACCCGCACGTTCGTTCGCGACAAGAAGAATTTGCAGCGTGAGCAGAAGGCGGGCGTCTCCCCAGCCCTCTCCGCCGGCGCGTACCTGGTCGTGCTCGGCATTTTCGTCGGCCTGATCACGGCACTGACGTGGGGCCTCCTGCGCTTCGCGCGCCGCGAGGCGCTGGTCCCGCGCTGACTCGGACTCCCGCATAACTCGGAAAGAGAGGATGGATGGAAGGAAAGAATGGACAGGCTGCGGTGGAGGAGGCGCTGGCTCCATCTGGCGAGCGACCTTCCTTCTCGCTCGAGCTGTCACAGGATCAGAAGGACATCCGCGACTGGGTCCACGGGTTCGCTGAGGGGGTCGTGCGGCCGGCCGCAGCGGAGTGGGACGAGCGCGAGGAGACGCCCTGGCCGATCATCCGGGAGGCGGCCACGATCGGCCTCTACGGCTTGGAGGCGATTGCGCAGTTCTGGGCAGACGAGTCCGGCCTGACTCTGCCGCTCGTCAACGAGGAGTTGTTCTGGGGAGACGCCGGCATCGGCATGTCGATCATGGGCACCACCCTGGCCGTGGCCGGCATCTTCTCCGCTGGCACCCCGGACCAATTGGCCGAGTGGGTTCCACAGTGCTACGGGACTCCGGAGGACCCGCAGGTGGGCTCCTTCTGCGTGTCGGAGCCGAACGCAGGCTCCGACGTCTCGGCGCTTCGCACCCGCGCCCGCTACGACGAGGCCCGCGATGAGTGGGTCTTGAACGGCCAGAAGGCCTGGGCCACCAACGGGGGCATTGCGAACGTCCACGTGGTCGTGGCTTCTGTCGACCCCGAGCTGGGCGCCCGGGGCCAGGCGGCGTTCGTCGTACCGCCGGGTACGAAGGGCCTCCAGCAGGGGACCAAGCTGAAGAAGCACGGGATTCGCGCCTCCCATAC
>JBKPHP010000171.1:0-10958 GCA_046729895.1 Actinomycetota bacterium | reverse complement strand
ATGCTGTTCGGCCTCTCAATGGACTACGAGGTATTCCTGCTCTCGCGCATGCGCGAGGAGTGGGACGAGCGGCGCCACAACGAGGAGGCGGTGGCCTTCGGGCTCGAGCACACGGGCCGGATCATCACCGCGGCGGCGATCATCATGGTGGCGGCGTTCTCGGGCTTCACGTTCGGCTCGTTCGTCGGCCTCCAGGAGTTCGGCATCGGGCTCTCGGCGGCGATCCTGCTCGACGCCACCGTGGTGCGGGCGATCCTCGTACCGGCCACCATGAAGTTGATCGGCGACTGGAACTGGTATCTGCCGGAGCGCGTCCGCCGGGCGCTGCGGCTGCCGGCCCCACGCCGCCCGGCGATCGCCGAAGGCGAGGGCCGCGGCTGAGTGCCCTCTGGACCTTCGGACCCTCATGGCGCAGTTGACTGGGTAGGCGTCACTTCACGAGAATCGTCAGGAGCGACCGCGGAAGGGAGACGAATGGCCTGGAGCATCGAAGGCGACTATTTCGAGAACTGCTCCTGCGATGTGCCTTGTCCCTGCACGGTGTCGCTCGACCTCGGAGCCGACTACGACCGCTGCAACGTCTGCCTCGTCTTCACCGTCAACTCGGGCGAGGTGGAGGGCGTCGACGTGAGCGGTGTGACGGTGGTCGGGTTAGCCGACACACCGAAGGTGATGAGCGAGGGCAGCTGGCGCCTTGGCGTACTGATCAGTGACAACGCCTCCGACGAGCAGGCCGAGAAGCTGGGGGCCGTGTTCGGCGGCCAGCTGGGCGGTCCGATGGAGGCGCTAGCCCCACTGGTGGGCGAGAACCTGGGAGCGGAGCGGGTGCCGATGGAGGTCTACCACCAGAACGGCACGCACGGCATCAGGTTCGGGTTCGGCGACGGCGGCGAGATCGAGGTGCAGGACGTTGTGTCATTCGGCAAGGAGAACGGCGAGCCCGCGAGGCTCGTAGGGGTCTTCCATCCCGCCGGCGACGATCTGACCATCGCCAAGTCGAGCAGTCTCAGATGAGCGCGTTCGGGCTCGACTTCTCGCACGTCGGCAAGGCGGGCTTCTCGAGCCCGTTCTCCTGGGCCGCCTGAGAGTGGAGGCTGCTCGCCTTCCCGGCGGGCCGTCCGCCGCGCGGCTCGAGCGCGGCCAGCTGCTGCTGCTGAGCGCGCTGCTCGTGCTGGCCGCTCTCTCCTGGCTCGTGACCGATGAGCGCATGGGCAGCATGGACTCGAGCCCCGGTATGGACCTCGGGGGCATCGGCTTCTACACCACGGTCTGGGTGGTGATGATGGCGGCGATGATGTTCCCGTCGGTCGCGCCGACCGTGCTCACCTACGAGCGCCTCCGTGAGGGGCACCGCGCGAGGGGCAGGGGCGCCGCGCCGGACGCCACCGCCCTCTTCGTCGCCGGATACCTGACGGTTTGGACCACCGTCGGACTTGCCGCCTACGGGCTCCTGGAGCTCGGCCGTGCGCTCGGTCCCGGGTGGTTGGCCTGGGACGAGGCCGGCCGCTGGGTGACCGGAGGCGTGATCGTCGCCGCGGCTGTCTACCAGCTGACGCCCGCCAAGGAGGCCTGTCTGGTCAAGTGCCGGAGCCCATTCATGTTCCTGGCCGAGCGCTGGCGACACGGGCGGCTGGGGGCGCTGAAGCTGGGAGCCGCCCACGGCGCATGGTGCGTCGGTTGCTGTTGGGCTCTGATGGCGGCGCTGTTCGCGGTCGGAGTGATGAGCCTCGGGTGGATGGCGGTGATCGCCGCGTTCATCGCCGGCGAGAAGCTCCTGCCGTGGCCGCGGACGGCCCGATTCGGGGTGGCGGTCGCCCTCCTGGTACTGGGCCTGGCCGTGGCGCTCGTGCCAGGCGACGTACCCGGCTTCAGTGAGCCCCAGCACGAGATGCAGATGAAGATGATGGGCTGAGCCGGGCGCGCTACCATCGGCCGTGGACCGTGCTAGGCGGGGAGGTAGCGGTGCCCTGCACCCGCAATCCGCTCTAGCGGGGCTGAATCCCCGTCCGAGGGGCCTTCGGCCTTCGGGGCCAGTACGCCGGACAGAGGCGTTGATGGCCGGGTCCCGCGCGGTGAGCGCTCGCGAACCAGGTCAGGTCCGGGAGGAAGCAGCCTTAAGCGATACCGCTCATGCGCCGCGGATCAGCCTGGCCGGAGCCGAAGACCGGCGGACACGCCCGAGGGCCCGCCTCGACGGCGGGTGCACGGTCCATACGTTGGCGGTGTGGATATGAGCAGGACCCGGGCTTTGTCGAATGGCAGAGCCCCCTTCCCGCCGAAGGGTGAGCTGCATTGAATTCCACGAGCTCGACTGATCCGCCCGAAGTGACCCTGCGCCCGATTGGCTACGTGCTCACGGGGCTCGAGGGGGGCGACAGCACGCCCGCTCAGGCGACCGACAACGTCAGCGAGGGTGAGCTCGTGGTCCATGCGGAGCTCCGGGAAGGCCTGAAGGGCCTCGAGGGCTTCGACTATGTCTGGCTCATAACGTGGTTCGACCGGGTTGCCGACGAGCCCGCTCCCCTCGAGCAGGTCCCGCGGCCGCTGCGAGGAACCGGGCGGCGCTTCGGCGTCTTCGCGACTCGCTCTCCCGCTCGCCCAAACCCTGTCGGCCTCAGCCTGGTGCGCGTCTTGGGGATCGAAGGGAGGCGACTCCGATTCGCGGGTGTCGACCTACTCGACCGGACCCCGGTACTCGACATCAAGCCCTTCTTCCCCGAGGACGACATCCCCGTCCATGGCGGGGACGCGCGCACCGGCTTTTAGGGACCCCTCAGAGGGCGACGATCGCGTCGATCTCCACGTCCGCGCCGCGCGGCAGGCCTGCCGCC
Source organism: Actinomycetota bacterium (assembly GCA_046729895.1). GTDB lineage: Bacteria > Actinomycetota > Thermoleophilia > Solirubrobacterales > Thermoleophilaceae > DASXBA01. Next base: position 8,127 of record JBKPHP010000171.1, on the reverse strand, counting down.
TGGATGGCCACCCGGGCAGGCGGCTCTCCTCCGAAGAACTCCCCGTACGCCTCATTCACCCGCCCGAAGTCACCCATGTCGGTGAGGTAGATGGTGCACCGCACGGCGTCGGCGAGCCGGGCGCCCGCCGCCCGGCACACGGCGTCGAGGTTCTCGAGACAGCGTCGCGCCTGTCCGGGGGCGTCCTCCTTGACCAGCTCGCCGGTCGAAGGATCCAGGGGGATCTGGCCGGAGCAGAAGAGCAAATCGCCCGCGCGCACCGCCTGCGAGTAGGGGCCAGCCGCTTCGGGGGCGTCGTCCGACCGGATGATGGCGCGTTCCATCTCGCGGCACCCTAGCGCCGGTCGAGCCCGTGGACGCAGCCGCCGCGCTGCGCGGCTATCGCCGCTCGCGCGGCTAGCATGAGCTGAGCCGATGCTTTCGCTCTACCGCCGCCACCGCCCCCGCACCTTCGACGAGGTGGTCGGCCAGGAGCACATAGTTCGCACCCTCAGGAACGCGATCGAGCTCGGCAAGGTCCATCACGCCTACCTGTTCGTCGGCTCACGCGGCACGGGCAAGACCTCCATGGCCAAGCTCCTCGCCTGCGCGCTCAACGCAGATGGTGGCCCGCTGGCCGACTTCGACCCGGAGGAGCCGGCCTGCCGGGCGATCCTGGCGGGGACCTCGCTCGATGTCGTAGAGATGGACGCCGCCTCTCACAACTCCGTCGACGACATCCGCGAGCTGCGGGAGAACGTGGGCCTGGCGCCGATGGAGGGCGGGAGTCGCGTCTACATCCTGGACGAGGCGCACATGCTCACCCCGCAGGCGTGGAACGCCTTCCTCAAGACGCTCGAGGAGCCACCGCCGCACGTCATATTCGTGCTGGCCACGACCGAGGCGCACAAGGTGCCGCCGACCATCGTCGACCGGTGCCACCGGTTCGACTTCCAGCGCCCCTCGCTCGAGCAGATCGCGGCGGTGCTGCGACGGGTTGCCGAGCAGGAGCAGATCGACGTGCCCGATCCGGCTGTGGGAATGATCGCGCGGGCTGCCACGGGCAGCTTCCGCGACGCTCTCGGCACGCTTGAGCAGCTCGTGACCTACGGTGGCAAGCAGGTGCAGCTCGACGACGTGCTCGAGATCCTCGGCGTGGCGGACGCCGAGCTGGTGCTCGACACGGCGGACGCGCTCGTCGCGCATGACTCGAAGGCCGCGCTCTGCTCGGTCCAGCGGCTCTCGGACTCCGGTCGTGACTTCACCCAATTCATGCGCGACCTGACCGCCCACCTGCGACACCTGCTCGTGGTCCAGATAACGGGTGAGCTGCCCGAGACCTTCTCCGTCACCGCCGCCCACCCCGACCGTGTCACCGGCCAGGCCGAGCGGATCGCCCAGGGCGAGGTGGTTCGGGCGATCGAATTCCTGGGGGGCGGGATCGCCGCGGTCAAGGACGGGTCGGACCCGCGCATCCAGCTGGAGCTCGCGCTGCTGAAGTCCACGCAGCCACAGGCCGACCTCTCGCTGCAGGGCCTCATGTACCGGATCGAGCAACTCGAGCGGGGTCTCGGGGGCGCGGGCGACGCTCCCTCCTCGGGGGCCCCCGCGGCACCGCGCAGCAGCCCTCAGCGCTCGACCGGTGGTGGCGCTGGCGCCGCAGCGGCGCCGGCCGTCGCCCAGCCGGATCCCGTCCCCGAGGCGCCGCTGTCGCTCCACCTCGAGAAGGTGCAGCAGGTCTGGCCGGCCGTCGCAGATGTCGTCCGCGAGCGCAACGGCATGCTCGGCGCTCTGCTCGCTCAGGCGCGGCCCACCGAGCTCGAGGGCGACCGGCTCAAGGTGGCGTTCGCGGAGGACGCCACGTTCGCCAAGAAGAAGGCTGAGGCCAACCGCGAGCTGGTGTCAGACGCCCTTCGGGGGCTGACGGGCCGGGGGCTGACCGTGGCCTATGAGCTAAGCCCCGCGGCGGGCCAGGGCCCGGCGCTGCTGAGCGAGGAAGAGCTGCTCGAGCGGCTGCGCTCCGAGTTCGGGGCGACGGAAGTACCCGACGACGATGGGAAGGACTGATCGCGTGCCCAAGCAGCCGAACCTGAACCAGATGATGAAGCAGGTGCAGCAGATGCAGGCCGAGATGGCCAAGGCCCAGGAGCAGCTCAAGAGCGCGGTGGTCGAGGCGAGCGCGGGCGGCGGCATGGTCACGGTCAAGATGAGCGGCGAGCTGGAGCTGCTCGAGCTGAGGATCGATCCCGAGGCCGTCGACCCTGAGGACGTCGAGCTGCTCCAGGACATGGTGCTCGCCGCCGTCAACGAGGCCATCCGCTCGGCACAGGAGCTGGCCGCGTCGAAGATGGGACAGGCGACCGGCGGCCTCGGCGGCCTGGGGAACCTCGGCCTGCCGGGGATGTAGCCCTCGGGGCCGGTAACGCCCCCACGTTCAACGACAACCGGGTCGAGCTCGAGTCCGCCTGACACCTCCGAGTGGGCGGCTAGGCTGAGAAGTTCGCGTGTTCGCGCCTCCCGTCAACAGGCTGATCGGCGAGCTGGCCAAGCTGCCCGGCATCGGGCAGCGCACGGCGCAGCGGCTCGCCTTCTATCTTCTGAGCGTCTCGGACGAGGAGGCGCTCCCACTGGCCGACGCGATCCGTGAAGTCAAGGAGAGCGTCGGCCAGTGCGAGGTCTGCTTCAACCTCGCGGTCGAGCCCACCTGCCGGATCTGCCAGGACGAGCGGCGCGAAGGCTCGGTGATCTGCGTCGTCGAGCAGCCGGGCGACGTGATCCCGATCGAGCGCACCAACGAGTTCCGCGGTCGCTACCACGTTCTGGGTGGAGCGCTGTCGCCCATCGACGGCGTGGATCCAGAGGATCTGCACATCAGCCCGCTGCTGGAGCGCGTCTCCTCCAACGGAGTGCGCGAGGTGGTGATCGCAACCAACGCGACCACGACCGGCGAAGCCACGGCGCTCTACCTGGCGGAGGCTGTGCGCGAGCGCTCCCCCGGGGTGTCCGTCACGCGCTTGGCGAGCGGCCTACCGGTGGGTTCCGACCTCGAGTACGCGGACGAGGTCACGCTCGGCAACGCCCTGCGCGGGCGGCACGCCCTCTAGCGACGCTGCGGGCATCCGATTGGCGCCCCGCCCGGAGGCTATCTTTCGACCGCATGTCCGAAGCCGCCGAGACAGTGGTGATGAAGTTCGGCGGCACCTCGGTGGGCGACGCCGAGCGGGTCAAGGCGGCCGCCGGCCGAATCGTCCAGCGCAAGGAAGAGGGCAATCGCGTCGTCGCGGTCCTGTCCGCGCGCGGCAAGACCACCGACGAGCTGGTGGCCATGGCCCACGAGGTCTCCGACCGCCCCCACCCCAGGGAGATGGACATGCTGCTCTCGACGGGGGAGCGGGTGTCCTGCGCGCTGGCCGCGATGGTCATCAACGACCTCGGTCATGAGGCGATCTCCCTGACCGGCTCGCAGGCAGGAATAGTCACCGACACCTCCCATACCAAGGCCAAGATCCTGGAAGTCCGCGCCGGCCGGATCAGCCGCGGACTCGACGAGGGGAAGATCGTTCTCGTCGCCGGCTTCCAGGGCGTCTCGACCTCGGCCGACGTGACCACCCTCGGCCGCGGCGGCTCGGACACCACCGCGGTCGCGCTCGCCGCCGCCCTCGGAGCCGACGTCTGCGAGATCTTCACCGACGTAGCGGGCGTCTTCAGCGCCGACCCACGGCTCGTCCCGAATGCCCGCAAGCTCGTCCAGGTGTCCTTCGAGGAGATGCTGGAGATGGCCGCCTCCGGCGCCGGCGTGCTGCAGCTGCGCTCCGTGGAGTACGCCCGCAACTACGGCATCCCGGTCCACTGCCGATCGAGCTTCGAGGACGGACCCGGTACCTTGATCCTCGACGAGCAGCAGACCATGGAGCGACCCCTTGTCACTGCGGTCACCCACTCCACGGCGGAGGCAAGGGTGACCCTCACCGGGCTGCCCGACCGCCCGGGGATCGCCGCTGCCGTGATGGGCGCGCTCGCGGACGCGAACGTGAACGTGGACATGATCATTCAGAACGAGCCGCAGACGGAGGGGCACAAGGCCGACATGTCGTTCACGGTTCCGCGCGACGACCTCTCCATGGCGTGTGAGGCGCTGGAACGCCTCAACGAGGACCTCAGCTTCGGCGAGATCCAGACCGACGAGCTGATGGGGAAGGTGTCGGTGGTTGGCGCCGGAATGAAGAGCCACCCCGGCGTCGCCTACAAGACCTTCCGGGCCCTGGGCGACGCCGGCGTGAACATCGAGATGATTTCCACCTCGCCGATCAAGATCTCCTGCGTCGTGCGCGAGCAGGACGTGGCCACGGCGGTCCGGGAGCTGCACGAGGCGTTCGAGCTCGGAGCCGACGCCGTCAAGCGCGAAGATGTGGCGGGCGACCACCGGCCGGTCGTGCAGCCGGAGGCCAGCTCGTGAGGGTCGCGGTCGTCGGCGCCACCGGCGCGGTGGGCTCCACGATGCTCGGCGTCATGCGCGAGCGTGGCTTCGACGCGGACGAGGTCGTGCCGTTCGCCTCGGCGCGCTCGGCGGGGCGGAAGATCGACCACGGTGAAGTCGACATCGAGGTCCGTCCGTTGGAAGACGGCGCCCCCCGCGGCTTCGACCTGGCCCTGTTCTCTGCCGGCTCGGGCGTCAGCGAGGAGTGGGCGCCGCGCTTCGCCGAGGCCGGTGCGGTCGTGGTCGACAACTCGTCCTTCTGGCGCATGCACGAGGACGTGCCGCTCGTGGTCGCCGAGGTGAACCCGGACGCGCTCGACCACCACCGCGGAATCGTGTCCAATCCCAACTGCTCGACGATGCAGATGGTCCTCGCGCTGAAGCCCTTGCTCGATGCGGCCGGCCTCGAGCGGCTCGTGATCTCGACGTACCAGTCCGTTTCGGGCACGGGGCAACGCGCGGTGGAGGAGCTGCACGATCAGACGCGGGCGGTGCTGGAGGCCCACGAGTTGCCGCCCCCGTCGGTGTACCCCCACCGGATCGCCTTCAACGTGCTCCCGCAGGTCGAGAGGTTCAAGGACGGCGACGACTACACGACCGAAGAGCGCAAGATGATGGCGGAGACGCGGAAGATCCTCGACGCCCCGGACATCGGGATCTCGGCCACCTGCGTCCGCGTCCCGGTCTACACGGGCCATTCCGAGTCGATCAACGTGCAAACCCGTGAGCCGCTGACGCCGGAGGACTGCCGGGAGGTGCTGTCGGAGGCACCCGGCGTTCTGGTCCTGGACGATCCCGCCGACGCGGTCTACCCGCTGGCGATCGACGCGGCCGGGCGCGACGACGTCTTGGTCGGCCGCATCCGACGCGATCCTTCGCACGAGCGCTGCCTGAACATCTGGGTTGTCGGTGACAACCTGCGCAAGGGCGCCGCCACGAACGCCGTGCAGCTGGCGGAGCTGCTCCAGGTGCGCGACCTGCTCCGAGGCGCGCCAGCAGCCTAGGACGTCGCCTCGGGGGCGGCCTCCGGGCCGTCTACCACGATCGGCTCCGGCCGGCTGAGCCGGGCGAGGTCGCGCCGCGAGGAGATGCCGAGCTTGCGATAGATGTTGCGGGCGTGCGTGCGCACAGTCTCCACGCCGATCGAGAGGGTGTGCGCGATCTGGGCGTTCGTGGCGCCGTCCTGCAGGAGCTCCAAGACGTCCGCCTCGCGCGGAGTGAGAACGTCGGACCCCTCGATCCTGAGGCTGTCCACCCCGCCGCCCGAGGCGGCCGAGGGAGGCAGCACGTGCATCCCGCGCGACGCGAGGTGGATGGCGTTGATCACGTCGCGAGCCTCGGTCTCCTTGGACAGGCAGGCCGTGGCCCCAAAGGAAAGCATCTGGTTGCACTCGGCCGCCGTGGGCCGGTTGGCGAGGACGACGATCCGCGTCTCCGGGTAGGCCTGATGGAGTTGGAATACCTGGGCGAGGCTCTCCAGGCTCCCGAAGTTGAGGACCACCACCGACGGCTCATGCCGCTCGATCTCCCGCTCTATGTCTCCGACCGGCACGTCGGTGACGCGAAGCTCCAGGTTGGGGTCCTCGGAGATCAGCTGCTTGAGGCCGACGGCCACGAGGTCCTCGAACTTCGCGGCCACGACCTTGACGCGGGAGTTGCCGCCGGGCATTGCGGCGTGAGTCTACGCCGCAGCGGGGGAGAAGGGGGGAATCGCGCTCACCCCTCTCTCACCCGCTTTCTTCCTCCCAAGATCACACCCGATAGGGGACGAAAAAGCCTCGCGCGTGCCGCATCATTGCCGAACCTTCGGTTAGGGAGGTCCGGAGGGAAAGGCAGGGGACAGATCTTCAAATCTTCCAAGGGCGGACTGGGGTACGCCTGGTTTCGACGAGAGCCGACCAGCCACAGGTCGGTTTTCTCGTTTCTGGGGACGTTTTCCTCCGGCCTGGTCGCCCGGAAGCGTCAGGCCACCGCCGGCGTCGCGGCGAGCTTTTCGAGGACAGGCTTGGTTGACACCACGTGCTTGCTCATCCCGAGCTCCTTGGGCTCGAGGCCGAGCGCGAGGCCGACCATCTGCGGCAGGTGCAGGACCGGAATGCCCAGGTCGCTGCGTTCCACGTATTTCTCTGCCTCGGGCTGCTGCAGGTCCAGGTTCAGGTGACAGAGCGGGCACGGCGTGACCAGGCAGTCGGCCCCCGCGTCGATCGCGTCAGCCAGGTGACGGCCCGCCTGGCGCAGCGAGGTGGTGCGGTTCATCGTGATCACCGGGAAGCCGCAGCACTTGCGAGCACCGGCGTATTCGACCGGCTCCGCCCCGAGCGCCTCGATCAACTGGTCCAGGTACAGGTCGCGCTCCGGATGGTCCGCGAAACCGAGCCGCCTCGTCGGGCGCACGATGTAGCAGCCATAGAAGGGGGCGATCCGCATCCCTTCGAGCGGGCGCACCACCCGCTCACGAACGTTCTCGAGTCCGATCTCCTCGACCAGCAGCCAGAGCAGGTTCTTGTTCCACCATTGGCCGTCACGCTCATACCGCAGACCCTCCCCCGACAGGTTTGAGTTGATGTCGTCGCGGTACTCGCCGCTTGCGTCGAGCCGCTCCTGGCACTCGGATTGCGCCCCCTGGCAAGTGGAGCAGATGTTCATCATCCCCGCGGCGCCCTCGACCCCCTGAGCCATCGCGAAGGTGCGCGCGTTGAGGGTGTCGACCAGCTCCTGGTTGTGCTCGGCGATCACGCCGGCGCCGCAGCAGTTGGCACGGTCCAGCTCGACCAGTTCGAGGTCGAGCTTGGGGGCCAGGGCCGCCATCGAGCCGTGGAGCTCGGGGGTGAAGCCGCGAGAGACGCAACCGGGCCAGTAGGCGAGCTTCACTCGACGCCCTCCTTCCCGACCTCTTCCTCGGGCTCACCCTCGCCCGCCTCGCCCACGATGTAGAGGTTCAGCTCCAGGCGCTCGTCCTTGGACTCGATCTGCTTGAAGATGCGTCGGACCTGCTTTTGGTCGGGCAGCTTTGGGTGGGTCAGCGCCTTGCGCGGCGAGACCTTGCCGGACTTGAGGCCCCGGGCGGCTGTGGGAAGTGTGGGGATGAGCTGCTTCGCACCACTCGGTGAGAGCTGTCCCTTGACAAGCGAGCCGTCGCCGAACGAGCGCGGCAGCAGCTGAGCCTCGAACAGCGTGCCGTATTTCTCCACCAGGCTCGTGAACGCCTGCTCGTGCCCGTAGCCGTTGTTGCGGTCCTTGATCTCGTAATCCGCGGTGGCGCGGCGCCGCAGGCGCATGATCTGGGACATCGGCGCGACGTCCTTGGGGCAGACCTCGATGCAGGCGAAGCAGTGGGTGCAGTCGTAGATGCCATGGGGATCCTCGGCCAGGTCACGCAGGCGCGCCTCGGTGGCGCCGTCACGCGGATCGCCCACGAAGCGGTAGGCCTTGGCCAGCGCCGCCGGGCCGACGAAGTCCGGGTCCACCTCCAGCGACAGGCACGCCGAAACGCACACGCCGCAGTGGATACACGCCATCGACTGGGTAACGTCGATCATCGCCTCCGCCGGGACGATGTGCTCGCGCTCGGGCTCCTCGCCCTCCGGCAGCAGCCACGGCGTGACGCGCTGGATCTTCTTCCAGTGGACCGCGTCCATGTCGACGATCAGGTCCTTGATCACCGGCATGTT
>JBKPHP010000170.1:0-5355 GCA_046729895.1 Actinomycetota bacterium | reverse complement strand
CACGTTCGTCGCTGGCGAGGCCATCGTGCGCTTCGAGCGCGGAACGACGGCGCCGCAGCGCGCGGCTTCGAGGGCGCGCGCGGGAGTGAGCTTCAAGCGATCGCTCGGGATCAGGCGGGCCCAGCTGGTCGCCGTGGACGGACCCGTCAGGGGCGCGGTCGCGCGCTTGAATCGGCAAGCGGGCGTGCGCTACGCGCAGCCCAACTTCGTCTACCGCGCCACTGCCGCTCCGCCGAACGACACCCGCTTCGGCGAGCTGTGGGGGCTCCGCAATACCGGTCAGTCGATATTGGGGTTCCCTGGCAAAGCCGGCGTGGACGTCAAAGCCCTTGGCGCCTGGGACACCACACGCGGCGCCGGCGCGGTCGTCGCGATCGTCGACACTGGCGTCGACCTCTCGCACCCGGACCTGGGCGGCAACGCCTGGGTGAACGACGATCCGCCGGGCGGCGGCGACAACGACGGCAACGGCTTCGTCGACGACCTGCACGGGGCGGACTTCGTCGACAACGACAGCGATCCGGACGACGAAGAGTCCCCCAGCTTCCACGGGACCCACGTCGCCGGCACGGCCGCGGCGGTCGACAACAACGCCATGGGCGTCGCCGGCGTGGCTCCGGACGCCAGGATCATGGCTGTGCGCGCCCTCGACGCCACCGGCCAGGGCTCGAGCGTCAGCATCGGCGACGGGATTGCGTACGCGGCCACCGAGGGTGCCGATGTGGTCAATCTCAGCCTAGGCGGCTCGGGTAGCTCCGACCAGTTCCAGTCCGACGCGATCGACACGGCGAACGCCAGCAACACGGTCGTGGTAGCCGCCGCCGGCAACGAGTCCTCGGACAACGACGAGGTCCCGACCGTTCGTGCATCCTGCCGCAGCCAAACTTGATCTGCGTCGCATCCGTCGACAACGACGGAGCTCTGTCCGCCTTCTCGAACTACGGCCGCACCACCGTCGACCTGGGTGCGCCAGGCCGGAGGATCCTCAGCGCGTTCGGGCATCAGAGCCCCGCCGGCTCCTACCACTATCTCAGCGGCACCTCGATGGCAGCGCCCCACGTGTCCGGGGTGGCCGCTTTGGTGAGACGAGGCGACCCGACAGCACCCGACACCGAAATCGTGCAGGCCATGAAGCAGAGCGTGCGCGGTCTCCCGTCGCTGGCCGGCCTCACCGTGGCGGGTGGCCTGGTGGACGGCGCGGCGGCAATACGCCGGGCCCGCGCCTTCCCTAGCCGTCCCCGGGCGGTCTCGCCGCCGCCGCCCCCACCCACGCCGCCGGGCAAGGCCGGCTTCGCCGATTCCAAGCGTTCGATCCGGGTCAGCCGTAAGTGGCGCTTCAGCTTCACGTTCACCGCCGCGGCGGGCCTGACGGGCAGGATCACGCTCAAGACCGTCCGCCGGGTGCGGCCGGGGAACCGGGGCCGCAAGCGGCGCGTCACCTTCGCCAACAAGACGTTCACCGTGCCGGGCAGCGGCAAGGTGAAGGTGAGGTTCAAGCTCTCGCGCCGCAATCGGCGGATCCTGAAGCGCTACAGGAAGCTACGGATCACCGTCACCGTCAAGCTCCGCAATTCCGCGGACCTCACCTCGACCGCCAAGCTGAGGATCACCCTGAAGGCGCCGAAGCGACGCCGACGCTGACGCCCCGCCGATCGTCTCCCGCGGGCGCTACCAGGCGCCGTGCGCCCTGAACACCGCGGGCACGGTCTTCAGGAGTATCGAGAGGTCGAGGAACACCGACCAGCGCTCCAGGTAGAGGAAGTCGAGCCGCACGAGCTCATCGAAGTCGAGCTCGGATCGCCCGGATATCTGCCAGAGCCCTGTCATTCCGGGCAGGACGAGGTAGCGCTTGCGGTGCCAGTCGTCGAGCCGGTCGTAGTCCCGCTGCGGGAGCGGTCGCGGCCCCACGAGCGACATCTGCCCTCGTAGCACGTTGAACAGCTGCGGAACCTCGTCCAGCGACCAGCGCCGCAGAAAGCGTCCGACGGCTGTGACGCGCGGATCGCGGCGGATCTTGAACAGGGCGCCGTCGAGCTCGTTCTTGGGCTCGAGCTCCTCCTGGAGGTGCTCGGCGCCCGCCACCATCGTCCGGAACTTGAAACAGACGAAGGGCTTGCCACCGATCCCCGGACGCATAGACCGGTACAGCACCGGCCCGCGGGAACTGAGCTTGATCGCCAGCGCGATCACCGCCATGGGCAGCGCGAACAGCACGATGATCAGGGCCGCGCCGACCAGGTCGAAGGTGCGCTTGACGGCGAAGTCGATGCCCTCGAACACGGGCGGCTTGAGCTCGAACAGGGGTAGGGCCTGCCCCGGCACGAACTCCACCCTGTCCATGAGGATCTCCATGGTCGAGGGCGCCACGCGGACGCGCACGGCGTGGCGGTGGCAGCGCTCCACGAGCTCCACGGCCTCGTTCTGGGGGAAGTCTGGGTCGGCGATCAGCACCTCGTCGACGTCGTCGAAGTGGCTCTCGAGCCGCTCCAGCGAGTGGAAGTCGTGCAAACCGTTGCCGGGCGTGTGGTTCAGCGAGACGAAGCCGAACGGCTCGATCTCCGAGCTGTCCCGCAGCGCGTGAGCCACGGCCTCGATCTGCGCTCCCGAGCCCACCAGCACGGCCCTCCGGCGATAGCCGGCCGCGCGTAGGATCGTCCCGCTCGCGCGCTCGAAGGCCCAGCGGAAGGCGGACACGTAGATGAGCGCGAAGAACAGCGAGCCATAGAAGATCCAGTACGAGTTGAAGTCGTAACCCTCGACGATCGCGTAGAGGAGGACCACCACCGTCACCTCGAACAACGAGGCGATTACCTTCGTGAAGCCCGGCCGCTGCGCCCGGTCGCGATAGAGCCCGGAGCGGGCGAACAGGAGCAGCATCACGAGACAGGCGAGGGGCGCGACGTCCGCGGCCTGGTGAAGCGTGCGGTCGAGGTGCTGCGGCGACACAACTAGGGCCTTGATCGCGTGCGCGGTCCAGATCGCGAGGAACAGGGCACTCACGTCGAGTGCGCCGAGCAGGACTACGCGGGCTACCCGGCGCAGAGCCTCGTAGCGCATGACCGTCGCCAGCACCATCGGCCGACGAGCCCGTACGTCGCGCTCGGGGAGCGCGGTGGGCGGCCGGGAAGCCGGCTTTACATCTCTCAGCTCTTTGGCGAGACCGCTGGCCACTCGCTTCCCCCGGACTGTGTAGTCAAACAGTCGAGAGGGGTGAATGTAGCGGCGCAGCCCGGCCCCGCCTACCCCGGGAAACGCGACGACCGCTTGGTCGCCGCCTGGGACCGCTCGCCCTGGCGCATGACTCGGATGCGCCGGTCGGCACGTGCGGGACCAGAGCTCACGCGTGGAAGGCGGCCAGGCGCTCCGCCTCCTCGTCCAGCTCCCGGTGTGCAGACCTGCCGACGCGGCCGAACGGCTCGAGCTTCACCTTGCCCTTCTCGTAGCCCCACGAGCCGGCGACGGCCCCGTCCACGAGGAACGTGTTCATCGACTGCGGCGTCCTCGCGTTGAATACGAGCGGCCGGTAGTCCTCCGGCAGGATGCCGGTCCGGCGTGCGTGCACGAGCAGCGTCGCGTCCCAGACGGGCAGGAAGCGGGCCGGAGCCGGGGTGTCGGGGTCCGGGAGCGGCGCGCGGGGGATGTCGAGCAGCTCTTCGCCATCCTCGCTCCGGAAGCGCCGCAGGCGCATGCGCTCGAGTGCGGGCGCAAGCTGCTTCGGCGGCAGCCCCGCCCAATCGGCGATCTCGTTGCGCGCCGCGGGGCCGAAGCCGCCTAGGTAGCGGCGGACGAGGTGCTCGACCGCCTCCCCCTGCGTCAGGGGCTGGGCTGGCCCCAGCCAGTCGTCGGCCGCGGCGTAGAGGTCGGCGCGGCGGCGCTCCCACGTGCCCGACGGGGGCACCCGCACCAGATCGAGCCACAGACCCACCCCGTTGACGACCACGGGATCCCCGCCTAGGAGCTCGCCGAGCTGGGCTCGCGACAGGGGACCATCGGCGAACTGCGGTCGAAGGCGCTTCGCGGCCGCCGCCATCTTGCTGGCGCTCTGGCCCTTCCGGGCACGCAACCACAGCTCCCTGCGGCCGTGCCGGATCGCGATCGCGAGCGGCCAGTAGTCGCGCGCCGAGACGAGGTGGATGGTCACCCGCATCAGCGTCCCCTGGACGATCTTCCGCTGCTCGAGCGCCTTCGTCACCTGGTCGCGCTCGATTCCTTCGAGCCGCGACCAGAGACCGACGTACATGGACGGCGCGTACTGCGCCTGCAGGCACCCCATTCGCTCCAGCGCGCGGGGCAGCGTCGTCGAGGCGCGCTCGAGCAGCATCTGTCGCGCGAGGAGGGCGCGGTTCAGCTCGCGTCCGCTGAGCGTTCGTCCGGGGGCCGGCACGCGGCCAAGCTACACCGCGGGCGATTGCCCCGCTCACGGGCTCGGGGTGCTCGCCGCCCTCGCGGCTCGCGGTGGTCGCCGCCCCGCGCGTGGGCTCGGCACCTCCAATCGGATTCCGCGCATTTTCCGGGGACGCCCCTCGCGGGCCCAGGGCGAAGCCTGGAGGATCGGGCCCTCTCAGGAGTGCCGATGCTTCGACGTGACAACCGGCGACCATCGCGGCCGGAGCTCGAGCGCGTCGCGCTCGACATCTTGCAGCGCCGCGGCGCCGAGATCCTGGCCACGGCGCGCCGCTACTCGACGACCGACGAGGACGCCGAGGACGCCTACCAGCGCGGCCTGGAGATCCTGATCACGAAGGCTCCCACGACCGCGGAGGAAGAGCTCGTCCCGTGGTTGAAGACCGTCGTCAAGCACGAGGCCTTCGCGATCAACCGACAGCGCGAGCGCGCCTCCCCCGTCACGGACGACGGCGAGCTCCGGGATCCCGCCGCCCCGGGTGGCGGGCCGCACGAGCGGAGCGAGCGCTTCGAGCGGCTCCACCAGGGCGCGGAGGCGCTCGGCCGCCTCAAGCCCCAGGAGGTTCGCGCCCTGCTGCTGAAGGCGGAGGGCTACAGCTACCGCGAGATCTCCGCGATCACCGGCTGGACGTACACGAAGGTGAACCGCTGCCTGACGGAGGGAAGACGGGCATTCTTCGAGCGGCTCGCGGGCATCGAGGCGGGCTCCGAGTGCGAGCGGCTGCTGCCGCTCGTATCGGCGCTGGCAGATGGCGAGGCCTCGGCGGAGGAGCTGCGCGGCCTGCGGCCCCACCTGAAGACCTGCCTCACCTGCCGGGCGCGGCTGCGCGAATTCCGGGGGGCGCCGGCACGGGTCGCGGCGCTGCTGCCGGTGGCCGCGGCGGCTCACGATCCCGCCGGCCCGGCGCGGTCCCTGCTCGAGTCCCTGGTGGGCGCCGCGCAGCACAAGGC
>JBKPHP010000169.1:0-4649 GCA_046729895.1 Actinomycetota bacterium | reverse complement strand
GTCGAGGAGCGGGGCGGGGATGGTCTCGGCGACGTTGGCCGTCGCGATGAACACCACCTCCGACAGGTCCAGCTCGACGTCGAGGTAGTGATCGCGGAACGAGTGGTTCTGTGCAGGGTCGAGCACCTCGAGCAGGGCGGCGCTTGGATCGCCGCGCCAATCGGCCCCCACCTTGTCGACCTCGTCGAGCATGATCACCGGGTTCATCGTGCCGGCGTCCCGCAGCGCGCGGACCAGGCGGCCGGGGAGGGCGCCGATATAGGTTCGGCGGTGGCCCCTGATCTCGGCCTCGTCTCGCACGCCGCCGAGCGACATGCGCACGAACTCGCGGCCGGTGGCGCGAGCGATGGACTCGCCGATTGAGGTCTTGCCCGTACCGGGTGGGCCGATCAGCGTGAGGATCGCGCCGGAGCGCTTGTCCTCCTGGATGCCGCGCTCCTTGCGGAGCTTGCGGACAGCGATGTACTCGGTGATGCGGTCCTTGACGTCCTCGAGGCCGGCGTGGTCGGCGTCGAGCACCTCGCGCGCGTGGACCGGGTCGAGGCGCTCCTCCGAGCGCTCCGACCAGGGGACCGCGATGAGCCAGTCGAGGTAGGTGCGGATCATCGAGGACTCACCGCTGGCCTCGCCCATGCGCTCGAGGCGGGAGAGCTCCCGCTCGGCCTGCTCACGCACGGGGTCGGGCATGCCCGCCTCCTCGATCTTGCTGCGGTACTCGTCGACGATCGAGGCGTCGTCCTCGCCTAGCTCCTTGCGGATCGACTCCATCTGCTTCCGAAGGAAGTACTCGCGCTGCTGCTTCTCGGCGCCCGACTCCACGTCGTCGCGGATGCGCTTGCGCACCTGGAGCTCGGCCAGGCGCTCGCGCTGGAAGCGGAGGGCTAGCTCGAGGCGCTCGGTGACGTCCAGCGTCTGGAGCAGCTCGACCTTCTGCTCGTAGGAGAGGTCGGGGGAGAAGCCGGAGGTGTCCGCAAGCACGCCGGGCTCGCTGATCGAACGCACGAACGCCCCGACGCGACCGTCGTCCCCCCGGAGGTCCAGGATCTCTTCGACAACCGCCCGGTACTCGCGCTCGAGCTGGCGGGTTCGCCCGTCGACCGGCTCGTCGTCGGGATGGGGCGTGACGTCCACCCGCAGGTCGCCCGTCGAGTCGGTGTGAGCGGCGCCGATCGTGCCCCGGTGGAGACCGGCGAGCGCGGTCGCCCGCGCCCCGCCCGGCAGCCGCACCCGGTCCACGACCTCCGCAACGGTGCCGACGGTCGCGAACGCGTCATCCGCCCGCGGCACGAGCACCACCCGGCTCTCCTCGCCGATGTCGACGGCGAGGGTGACGGTCATATGGGGGAAGACGACCGAGTCGTCAACCGGAACGAGCAGTAGGCTTTCCATGGCCTATCTCCTGTGAGTGACTTACAAGAAGTAAGTCTAAGTCTAGCTGGCGCAGGTTCGTTTGGCCAGGCGGGGGGTCGCGAGCTGGCGGGGCCGTGACGCCGGCGGGAGGTCGCGATGCAGCAGACGGCGACGCGCCTCCGACAACGACATGGTCGAGCTGCGCTCCCGCTCGAAGATTCCGAGGGGAAGACCCGGTTCGGTCGACAGCTGCTCGATCGTGTTGTCCGGGCGGAGCACGAGCGGAGGCGGATGCCTGCAGTCGATCCAGCTGACGCTGGAGTACACGGCGTGCCAGCGGGCGATGATCGCGGTGACGAACTTTCACAGAACCGGGTTCAGAAAGCGGGACACCGGTAATAGCGAGCCAAATGCAGCCAGAGGAGAAAAGCGTGGCCAGGCAAGAGGCGACCGAGCAGTCGCTGAACGAGCTAGTGCAACGGCTCTCGAGTCAGACGGCGAGCCTCGTTCGCAAGGAGATCCGGCTTGCCCAGGTCGAGCTTCAGGAGAAGGGCAAGCGCGCCGGCATAGGTGCCGGCATGTTCGGCGGCAGCGGGCTCGTCGCGCTCTACGGCGTCGGTGCTCTGATCGCTGCGGCGATCCTGGCGCTCGCCACCGCGGTGACGGCCTGGCTGGCGGCCCTGATCGTGGCGGTCGTCTTGTTCGCGGTCGCGGGCGTCCTAGCGTTGACCGGCAAGCAGCAGGTCCAGCAGGCGACGCCGCCGGCGCCCGAGGCGGCGATGGAGAGCGTGAAAACGGACATCGACGAAGTCAAGGAGAGGGCGGGTCGCAGGTGACGCCGAGAGAGAAGGCAGCAAAGGAGCAGGAGAAGGCCGCTCAACAGGCGGGCGACGAGGCCGCCCAGGCGGTCAAGGACGAGACCGGTATCGGCGACAAGCCGCCGAGCGATCCGCAGCGGCTCCGCGAGGAGATCCAGGAGGACCGCGAGGAGCTCGGCGAGACCGTCGAGGCGCTTGCCCAGAAGGCCGACGTGAAGGCGCAGGTCCAGGAGCAGGTCGAGGAGCGCAAGGCGCAGGTCCAGCGGCAAGTCGAGGAGCGCAAGGAGCAGCTGCGCGGCGCCCAAGAGCAGGTGAAGGCGAAGGTCGGCGAGACGGCCGAGCAGGCCAAGCAGCGGCCGGTGCCGATCGGCGCGGCCGTTGCCGGGCTACTCGCCGGGCTGATCCTCCTGCGGCTGATCCGGAGGAGGTAGGCGTGAAGCTGCTCTACAAGCCGCTCGGCATCCTGTTCAGCGTGCTCGGCGGGATCCTGGCGGGGACCATCTTCAAGCAGATCTGGAAGCGCGTGGCCGGCGAGGAGGAGGCGCCCAAGGCGAAGGAAAGCGAGTACGGCTGGAAGGAGATCCTTCCGGCCGCCGCAGCCCAGGGCGCGGTGTTCGGCCTCGTCAAGGCCGCAGTCGACCGTGGCGGCGCGCAGGGTTTCGAGAAGCTAACCGGCGTCTGGCCGGGCGACTAGGAGGCAGGCTATGGCGCGGGACACGAGCGAGCGAGATCGGGCAGACCGCCGGCAGGGTGATGGGCGAGCCCCCGAGACGCCGACCGATCTTCCGGCAAAGGGCTGGTTCGCCACGCTGAAGCGCACCGTCCGCGAGTTCAAGGAGGACAACCTCACCGACTGGGCGGCGGCGCTCACTTATTACGGCATCCTGGCGATCTTCCCGGCGCTGCTGGCGCTGGTCTCGATCCTCGGGCTGGTTGGGCAGTCCGCCACGCAGCCGCTGATCGACAACCTCGGGAAGGTCGCACCCGGCCCGGCGAAGGACATATTCACGAGCGCGATCCAGAACCTCCAGAAGAGCCAGGGAGCGGCGGGAATCCTGTTCTTCGTCGGCCTGGGAGGCGCGCTGTGGTCCGCCTCCGGCTACGTAGCCGCGTTCATGCGCGCGTCGAACTCGATCTACGACGTCGAGGAGGGCCGCCCGATCTGGAAGTCGCTGCCCACGCGCGTGCTGACGACGCTCGTGCTGCTGGTGATGCTGGCCGCTGTAGCGATCGGGGTGACGCTGACGGGTGGGCTCGCCAAGGAGGTCGGCAACGTGCTCGGAGTGGGCTCCACGGCGGTCACGGTCTGGAACATCGCCAAGTGGCCTGTGATCCTGCTCGTGGTGATCACGATGTTCGCGTTCCTCTACTGGGCGACGCCGAACGTCAAGCACCCCAAGTTCCGCTGGATCAGCCCGGGCGGCGTCGTCGGCGTCCTTCTCTGGATCGTGGCGTCGGCAGCGTTCGCGTTCTACGTCGCGAACTTCGGCTCCTACAACAAGACCTACGGAGCGCTCGGTGGAGTGATCGTGTTCCTCATCTGGCTGTGGATCTCGAACATCGCGGTCCTGCTCGGGGCGGAGTTCAACGCCGAGCTCGAGCGCGGCCGCCAGATCGAGGCGGGGCACCCGGCGGAAGAAGAGCCCTTCCTCGAACCCCGCGACACGCGCAAGATGAAGAACCGCTAGCCGCGGCACCGTGGACGCGAAGCGGATCCCCCTCATCGCGGTTGTTCTGGTAGGCGGCATCTTTACCGCCAACTGGTGGCTCGCGGCGGGACGGCGGCGTCCCGCGCAGGCAACTGTCCGCGGCGTTAACGAGCAAGGACGGCTAGCTAGGAGGCCGAATGGCTAGGAGCAAGAAACGGGAGTCAGCGATTACGTACGCCCGGCGCCTGGCGGACGACGACTACGTGCAGGCGCAGCTGCGCAACGCGGTCGCGGGACTGAGAGGGGCATACGAGCGGGCGTCACGCCAGCGCGGCAAGGCCGCCGAGGACAAGAAGCTCTACGGACACCTGCGCGAGTCCGCCACGTCGATAAGGAGGGCCGCCCTCGCCCTTCAGCGCAAGCGCCCCGAGCCGAAGCGCCGCGGCCGCAAGCTCGTCCTGGTCGCGCTCGCAGGCGGCGGCGCGGCCGTGGTCATGAGCGAGGGCGGACGCGCGAAGATTCGAGCGGTCCTCTCGAGCGACTCCGGATCGCAGGCAAGCGACCGAGACGCGGAGCGGAGCGCCCCGGGGGAGACCGGCACTGCCACGTCCCCGTCCCCGACCGATGCGGCGGAATCCTCCCGCTGAGTCGGGACTCGGCGGTGCGCGCGACGTTCTCACGGGAGACAGCAGGTGAAGGGAGTCAGCGTGGCTGAGCCAGTACCCGCAGGGAGCGACGTGTCGGCGGGCCCGGATCGTTAGGACCGGAGATGCCCGGACTATTCGATCGAATCGACCGGTTCGCCCGCAGCCCGCAGGGCAAGCGACTTATG
>JBKPHP010000168.1:0-7871 GCA_046729895.1 Actinomycetota bacterium | reverse complement strand
ACGGGGTCGCGTCGATGTGGGCGCCCAGCCCGTTGGCCGGCAGCGAGGCCGTCTTCAGATCCAGCCGACGCCCCGTCGCCGTGGAGTGGTCACTAACCGTGTAGTAGTCGTCGGGGAACGGGAGGAGGCAGCGAGAGCCCTCCTGAGGGCCTATGAAGTCGCAGCGATCCGCGCTGCTCAAGTCGACACTCGGGGACGGAGGCTTCGCCGCCACGGCATGGCCGGGGCCAACCAGCATCACGGCGCCGGCGGCGAGACCAAGAGCCCGGCGGGTCAGCCGTCCGGTCTCTCCGGGTCTCCTGCAAGCGGCCCTATCCATCCTTGGCGAACCTCCCATCCGAACTTTTCGGGTTGGAGGCGGCCGGCCCCCAACCGGCTGCCGGCAGTCTTTCACAGCCCTCGCAGATTGCCCTGGGACGGGACGAGGCAACTGAAGGGTCTCAGGCCAGCGTCCGGTTCGTGAGCGCCACGTCTGTCTTGTAGGTGGTGTAGCTGTCGTACCGGCCGGCCATGAACAGGACTTGGACGCGGTCCGTACCTGGATGATTGCGAGGCGCTATCGGCCGAACGTGGTTCTTCGCGGTCGTGGTGACGGGAGTGACGTTCCAGGTCCTGCCCCCGTCCGAGGTCTTCCAGACCTCGACCTGGAACCAGCTGCCCTTCTTCCTCGAGAGGTAGACGATCTCGGGGTTCTCGTGGTCCAGCACGATTCCCGCCGAGTACATGATCTCCCCATCGGGATCGATGGAGGGTCCCGCCTTGGCGATCTCTCGCTTTCGCCACTGCTGACCGTCCCAGCGGGCATACCAGTAGCGGTGGTCGGTGTAGTTCGCCGCGCGCGAGAACGTCGCGAACACGATCCGCGCACGCCCGTCCGCGCCAACGGCGACGTCGTGCACCCACGACCGCATGTCGTAGTCCCAAGCGTTGAACACCCGATCGCCGTCCATGGGTATGAACGGCGGCGTGCCGATGTCGGCGCCGCCGGCGCGCTGCCAGCCATCGCCCGGCACGTACTTCATGTAGAAGACGCTCGTCGCGCGGTTCCGAGGATGCGACTGGTTGTAGGCGACGTGGATGACGCCGTCCCTCGAGGCGTACTTCGCGTAGGGACGCTGCGAGCGTTCCGGCTCGTTGTCGTCCATGAGGGTCCGGGCCGGGGCCCAGGTTTCCCCCTCGTCGTCACTGGTCGAGTAGGTCGGGAGGAAGTTGCCGCCCCGCCAGAAGAGGTAGAGCCTGGACTCGAGTGGAGACCAGACGGGGTTCGGATACGTGTAGCCGTACGGACCCGGAGTGTTCGTGGGAATCGTGCTCTCCGGCCCCCAGTTCGACACCCGCGCCGGGACCGTCGTCGTGCGGTGGTAGAGCGGCCTCCCGGCGTGCTTGGAGTAGAACGCCGTGATCCGGCCGTCCTGGCGAAGATAGAAGGAGGGGTTGGCGTGGTCGTCGTACTGCAGCCCGGGGTGGAGCGTGCGGGCCACCAGTGCGCCGGTCTCGTTGTTGTACGAGGCGACGCGAATGTCGCCGTTGCGGTTCACCCAGCCGGTGATGGTCACGTCCTGAGTGGTGAGCGCGCGGGGCTCGTTGAACCAGCACCAGGCGCCCTCGCCGACCTTCACCGGCCCACTATGGCCTCAGTCCGGGTCCCGCACAGAGTCATATGGCGAGGGCCGGAATCGAACCGGCGACACCACGATTTTCAGTCGTGTGCTCTACCAACTGAGCTACCTCGCCGTGGCCAGGCGATGGTAGCGGCGGGCGGGCCTAGGCACCCACCGCCACCGCCAGCGAGACATACACCGCGTAGAGCGCCACCAGTAGCGCCCCCTCGGCTCTGGAGAGCCCTCCGCGAGACGCCGTGACGGCACAGACGACCGCCGGCGAGGCGGCGGCCGCCGGCAGGTGGAGATGCAAGGTGTCCGTGTCGAGCCGCAACGGCTTGACCAGTGCGATGACGCCGGCGTTCAGTCCCACGAAGTGCACGATGGTGCCCAGCACGTTGGCCAGCGCCACGTCGCCGCGGGCCCGCCGCGCCGGTACCACTACCCGGGCGACCTCCTCGCCTTCGACGCTGGCCGCCACCACGGTGTTGCCGAGCAGGGTGCCGGAGACGTCGAAACGGGCGACCACGTCGCGCAGGCCACGGCCGAGCAGGTCGCCGCCGACGGTGAGGAGACCCAGGCCCCCGACCAGGCCCAGCAGCGGACGCGAGCGCTTGACGGGCTCCTCAGCGAGGAACGAGCGGCCCGAGCCGGCCAGCCCGGTGAGGCAGAGAGCGAACCAGATCACGAGGGCGGCGCCTTCGATTCGCGAGATCCGGCCATCGGCGGCGAAAGCCACCAGCGGAAGCGGTGACGCCACCGTCCAGGCCAACGCGGCGAACGGCAGCCGGGCCCGGATCGGGGCGACGAGCGCGGCGAGACCGGCCACGCCCAGGGCAAGGAAGGTCGTGCCGCCCAGGAAGGTCCCTGCGGCCGCTCCGCTCAGCCCGCGGGCATTGGCCGCGATCCCCGCCGCCAGGTTCTCCAGCTCGAACCCCGAGACGACCGCGGTGAGCACGAAGGCCGAGACCCCGAGCCGGCTCGCGACGGCAAGCACACCATCGAAGAAGAGCTCGGCCCCCGCGACCACAAGGGCAATCCCGCCGGCGAGGGTTAGTAGGGCGGGCACCTCCGACATGCCCGGCGGAGCATGCCAGTAGCCGCGGCAAACGCTGGGCGCTTTAGCACTTGTATGCCAAGAATTCGTGATGCATGGACGCCGAGCGAATTGGGGCAAAGGCGCCCAGGCCCGCGGTGGGGTGCCCCGAACCCGGCGCGGCGCGCCGCGAGTGACCTCAGGCCAGGCCCTCGGCCTCGAACTCGCGCAGGAAGCCCTCGAACAGGCGCCGGTGGCCCTCCTCGTCGTGGAGGATCTCGATCACCATGTCCTGGGTCACCAGGTCCTTGTCGTCGCAGAACTCGACGATCCGGTTGTAGTGCTCGATGGCGCCGGTCTCGGCCTCGATCACGCCCTTGATCACATGGACGATGTCGGTCTGCTCCGACGGTGGCTGCAGATAGGACTGCTCGGCCGAGAACTCCAGCGAGCCCGGGATCACCCCGTACAGCTCCTTGATCCGCTCGCCGAACCGCCTGGCGTGACCGAGCTCCTCCGTGATGTCCTCGTCGAGCGACTCCTTGATCTCCTGGGCGCGAACGCCGTCCGGGTTGATCGAGTTCGCCAGATAGCTCATGACGGTCTCGATCTCCATCCAGTACGCCCTGGTCAGGAGCTCGATGAGCTGCCGGCGTTCCTCCGACTTGTCGGGGCTCAGAATGCCCTGCCGTGGGGTAGTGGTGGGTGTGGCCATGTGTTGAACATACCTGGGCGCGGGTGTCGGCAAACTGCTCGACGTGGAGGAAGAGCAGGTAGGCCGGGTCCCGCAGTCGCTCTGGAGGCGCATCCGCGCGGAGCCAGAGCGCGCGCCGGAGCACATTGCCCTTGCCGCCGCCGACCGCTTCGGCCCGCAGGCCGTGCGCTGGGTGCAGGTCGCGGGTCCAGGCCAGACGCCTGACGGCCTGGCCAGGACCGCGCTCAAGAAGCACGTCCGGATGTCGCGGCTGGAGGGGGCGGCGCTCGGACTTGGTGGCTTCACCACGGCCGCCGCCGACCTCGTGGCGCTGGGCTGGATACAGAGCCGCATGGTCTTCTACATCGGGGCTGCCTACGGCTTCGACCCCACCCACCCGATGCGTCCGGCGGAGCTGCTCGCCCTGACCGGCTTCTACGAGACCCCCGCCGAAGCCCGGCAGGCACTGGACGGGATCGGCAGGCACCTGGCGGTGGCCGCCGCGGAGCGCACGCTCTTCGGCGGTCGCGAGCGCACGGTGTACGAGCGCCTCCTCCGCTATGTGGGCATGCGCGTGACTCGCCGCGCAGCAGGACGGCTGCTGCCGCTCCTGGGGGCGCCGATCGGCGCGGTGCAGAACTCAGCCGGCACCAAGGACCTCGGGCGCCGGGCCATTGCCTATTACGGCGAAGGTCCTCAGGCGCGGCCGTAGACGGGGATGCCGGTGCCCGAGGTCGGAGCGGAGTCGTCCGAGATCAGGAAACGTACGACCTTCGCGACCTGCTCCGGCGGAACCCACTTGGACCAGTCGGCATCGGGATCGGCCTCGCGGTTCGCGGGAGTGTCGATCACGCTCGGCAGGATCGCATTGCAGCGCACTCCGGAGTACTTGTACTCGGCGTCGAGCGCCTGCACGAAGGCCAGCACGCCGGCCTTGGAGGTGACGTATCCGGCCGCGCCGGAGAACGGGCGGAGGCCCGCGCGCGCCGACACGCCGACATAGGCTCCCCCGCCCCGCTCGACGAGCCGCGGCATGGCCGCGTGCGCCAGGTTGAAGCCAGGGACCAGGTTCAACCGCAGTATCCGCTCGAAGCTCGCGATGTCAGTCTCGTGCACCTTGGGGCCCGCGGCGAACCCCCCCACCAGATTGACCACCGCCTCCAGATCCTCCACCGCCCCGACCGCGTCCGACGCCTGCTCCGGGTCGAACAGGTCGGCTCGCACGAGCCTCACCGCCTCGCCCAGCTCGGACTCGATCCGCTGGGCCTCCGCTTCCACGAGCCAGCTGGCCGTGACCGCGTAGCCGGTGGCGGACAGCTCGCGCAGGACGGCCCCCCCGAGGGCCCCTGTTCCTCCCGCGACGAGTACCCCCACGTCAGGCCCTTGGTCCGGGGGGCGACTCCATGAGCGTGGAGGCTATCCCGTCCGGAAGCCGCTCTAGCGTGGCGGGCGCGATGGATCAGACCCAGTTGAGCACGGCCAAGGAGTTCGTCCGCGACCTGGTCGACGGCCAGGACGTCGACTCCGTCTTCGTCGTGCGCGAGCGCGCGCGAAGGGAGGCCCGCAGCGGATCCCACTACCTGCGACTCCAGCTCGGGGACGTCACGGGGTCGCTTCCGGCGATGGTCTGGGACGACGTGGAGGAAATCGACGGAGACTGCGTGCCCGGCGCGGTGGTCCGGGCAGCCGGTCGCTTCTCCGTGCACGAGCGCTACGGACCCCAGCTCGTGATCAGGGCCCTGCGCGCGGCAGGCGACGCGGAGTACGACCCGGCCGATCTCCACACGGGCCCCTCTACGCCCGTGGAGCAGATGTCCGCCGACCTCGACGCGCTGATCGACACCGTTCAGCGGCCGCACCTTCGGGAGCTGCTTCGCCGGCTGCTGGGCCCGGCCACGGAAGTCGGACGGCGCTGGCGCGAGGCACCGGCCGCCAAGCACTACCACCAGGCATACCGCCACGGGCTGCTCGAGCACTGCCTGTCGGTCGCGCAGGGGGTCAGCGCCATGGCTGCGACCTTCCCGGAGATCGACCGGGACGTGGCAGTCACCGGCGCCCTGCTCCACGACGTCGGGAAGGTCGACGCCTATGCGGTGAGCGGCGACGCGATCGAGTTGACCGACCAGGGCAAGCTGCTCGGAGAGATCTCCATCGGCTACTACATGGTCCGGAGGGCGATCGAGTCGATCGAAGGCTTCCCTTCGCTAGAGGCCCAGGCCGTGCTGCACATCGTCCTCAGCCATCACGGCCTGCTCGAGCACGGCAGCCCGGTGGTCCCCTGCACTCGCGAGGCCAGCCTCGTGCACACCATCGACAAGCTGGGTGGAACGCTCGGAAGCTTCGACCGGCTCCAGAGGAGCCTCGCCGACGGGGAACGCTGGTCGGGGTTCGACCGCGGCATCTCGGGGTCGGCGTTCTTCGCTCCCCCAGCCGCCGAGGGCGGCGGGCGAGAGGCGGCCTAGCGCCGGCAGGCTGACGACGCGCCTCAGGGTGCGGGCCGTGGATCCCCGGGAACCGCTACCGGCGGCCCGGAGGTAGGTTCCGGATAGCCCGGTAGCGGGCGCGCGAGTCGTCGCAAATAGCGGGGGCGGCCTCCAAGGGGGAGGCCTCTCAGGGGCTTCCGGCTTATGCTCGTTAGGCCCCCATGGCCAAGGACACCGAGAAGCTCATACGCCAGCTGTCTCTGATCTCGTTCCTCATGGCCGAGCGGCGGCCGGTCTCCGCGCTCGAGATCAAGCAGGACGTGGAGGGCTACTCGCAGATGAACGACGAGGCCTTCGCGCGACGCTTCTACGCCGACCGCGCCGAGCTCGAGGCGCTCGGAATCCAGCTCAAGGTCGACAAGCCGGCGGAGGGCTACTACGAGGCCGAGAACTACTCCCTGCCGCCCGAGAACTTCTACCTGCCCGCGATCGAGTTCACCAGCAAGGAGTTGGGCGCCCTCCGCGCGGCCCTGTCGCTGCTCGACGGCGAGTTTGCCTACGCGGAGCCCCTCAGGCTCGCGCTGCAGCAGCTCTCCTGGGGCAAGGCCTCGCCGCTCGACGCGCCCGAGGAGCGGTCGGTGGCCCTCGCGGTGACGGCGAGTCCCGGCGGACGCGAGCTCTCGCAGCGCCTCTCGAAGCTCGAGACCGCGATCTTCAGGCGGAAGACGATCGTGTTCGAGTACTACACGATCGGCCGCGACGCCCAGGAGACCCGCAAGGTGGACCCCTACCACCTCCTCTACCGAGGCGGACAGTTCTACCTGATCGGCCACTCCCACGAGCGTGGCGACATTCGGGTCTTTCGCGTCTCCCGGATCCGCGGCAAGGTTGGCTATGCCTCCAAGGCGGAGCACGACTTCGCCCGTCCCGAGGACTTCGATCCTCGGGTCTACGCCGACCGCACCGACTGGCAGCTGGGCGATCCCGTGGGCACCGCCCGGATCTGGCTCTCGGAGCGCATCGACTGGCTGGCTTTGCGCCACTTCGGCGACGCGGGCGGGGTCACTCCCGCGGAGGAGGGCGACGGCGTCGTCTTCGAGACCGATTACGCGGATTCGCGCCAGATCGTCTCATGGGTGCTGGGACTCGGCCCGCGGGCGCTGATCATCGACCCGCCGGAGCTGGTCGCCGAGCTCCAGGAGCGGGTGGCCCTGATGGTCCACCGCCACACAGGGGAGTTCGAAACAGCGGCTCCCGCGAGGCGGCGACGTGTCGGCTCCCCGGAGGAAGAGGCGGATGAGAACGGCAAGGCCGAGTCGCCGATCCGTCCCGAGCGCTTCGCCCGCCTGGTCACGCTGGCGGGGATCCTCATCGACGCGGCACGCGACGCTCGCAAGCTCGACGTCGCAGACCTTCGCAAGCGCCTCCACCTCACAGAGCAGGAGCTGCAGCAGGACATCGACGTGCTGAACGTCGTGAACTTCGGTGGCGGCAGCTACGTGCTCTACGCCGAGGTGCAGGGCGACATGGTCGAGGTGGACCCGGAGCCATACGGCGACAATTTCGCCCGCCCCGCACGGCTGCTGCCGCTCGAGGCAAAGGCACTCGTGGCCGCGATCGACCTGCTCGGCGAGCATCTGCCCGAGGGGTCGCTCGAGTCTGCTCGCAAGAAGATCGTCAAGGCGCTGGGGCAGGACCCCGCTGAGGATGGACTCCATATCACGACCGCAAAGGGCGACGACTCGGAGATGGCGCGCGTCGTCAGCAGCGCCATCACCCGCCGGCGGCTCCTCGAGATCGAGCACTACAAGGAGGAGCTCGATGAATTCACCACGCGGCGTGTCGAGCCCTACATGCTGATGAACGGCCGCGAGGGCTGGTACGTCCACTCCTGGGACCCGGCCAAGGACCAGCCGCGCTCCTTCAGGCTGGACCGGATCCGCTCCGCCACCGTCCTGGACGAGAAGTTCGAGCCGCGGGAGGGCGTCGAGCCGGACGTGCAGGGCTGGCCGAGCACCGGGGAGGTGCCCGACTCGCGCGTCGCGCGGGTGTGGATCTCGCCCGACCGAGCCCGCTGGGCGAGGGAGGACCGGCGCGTCGTGGAGGAGCTCAAGGAC
>JBKPHP010000167.1:0-17552 GCA_046729895.1 Actinomycetota bacterium | reverse complement strand
ACCCCGGCCTCGTTCAGGATCTCGTTCGAGGTGGAGCGGCCGATGCCGTAGATGTAGGTGAGGCCGACCTCCACCCGCTTGTTGAGGGGGATGTTGACTCCGGCGATTCGAGCCATGGGTTACCTCCGCGGGGCATCCAGCCCCGCGTTCTGATGCTGCCTTTCGACCTGTTGTCTCGAGTAACTCATCCCTGCCGCTGCTTGTGGCGCGGGTTCTGACAGATCACCAGGACCGCGCCTCCGCGGCGGATGACCTTGCACTTCTCGCACATGGGCTTGACCGAGGCTCGGACCTTCATCGCTCCGTGGTGACCTGACGTATAAACAGAAGCGGCGCAGAGCCCAGGAGTCGGCTGAGCGCCGACCGATAAGGGTAGCAATCCGCTAGCCGTCCATGGCTCACGAATTCTTCGGTTACTCGCCGCGGGCGTAAGGCTCAGGCGCCACTAGCCGCCGTGGCGGGCCTGCCGAGGGCCTCTGGCTCCTCCAGATGCCAGGGCGTGAGGATCCGAGCCCCGTCCGCGGTGATCGCGACCGTGTGCTCGAAGTGGGCCGCGAGCGACCCGTCCCGGGAGTACACGGCCCAGTTGTCGCTCCCCATGCGTACCTGGTGGTCACCCGCGTTGACCATGGGTTCGACCGCGAGGACCATCCCCTCGGCGAGCTCGGGCCCGGTGCCGGGGTCGCCGAAGTTCGGAATTTGCGGGTCTTCATGCATCTCCCTCCCGATCCCGTGGCCCACGAGCGAGCGGATGACCGAAAATCCGTCGCCCTCGACCCGCTTCTGGACCGCGTGGGAGACGTCCCCGAGACGGTTCCCGGGCCGGCACTGCTCGACGGCGTCGAACAGCGCGGCCTTCGTCGATGAGAGCAGCCGGCCAGCCACCGGGGTGACCTTGCTGATGGGCACGGTGACCGCCGCGTCCGCCACCCACCCGTCGAGCTCGACCCCGATGTCGATCGACAGGATGTCCCCGCGGTCGAGGCTGTAGGAGCCCGGGATGCCGTGCACGACCATCGAGTTGGGCGACGCGCAGATCGACCCGGGAAAGCCGCGGTAGCCCTTGAAGACCGGCCAGGCGCCCCGCGAGCGGATGAAGCTGTCGGCGGCGGCGTCGAGCTCCGCGGTCGTGACCCCCGGCCGCGCCTTCGCCTGCAGAAGCTGGTGGCAGCGGGCCAGGATGCGTCCCGCCGCGGCGATCTTCTCGATCTCCTCTGTGGTCTTTTGGATGATCACAGGGTCAAATCTAGAGCTCGGCTTCCAGCCTAAGGGTGGCGAGCGTCGCGCGAATGTGATCGTGGACCTCGTCGGGAGGCCGGCGGCCGTCGAAGCGTCGCAGGAGACCCTGCTCCTCGTACCGGCCGATCAGCGGCTCCGTCTGCCCGTGGTACACGTCGAGCCGCTTCTGCACCGTCTCCGGCTTGTCGTCGTCGCGCTGTATGAGGCGCGAGCCGTCCTGGTCGCAGACGCCCTCCTCCTTGGGCGGGTCGAACTCCACGTGGTAGACGTGCTGGTTCTTCACGCAGATGCGACGGCCAGAGAGCCGACGAATGACCTCCTCGTCGGGAACGTCGATGAGGAGGGCGGCGGTGAGCGAGCGCCCGCGCTTGTCGAGCGCGTCGTCGAGCGCCTCCGCCTGCGGGACGGTGCGCGGGAAGCCGTCGAGCAGGAAGCCGTCGCTGGCCTCGCTCGAGTCCAGGCGCTCCATGATCACCTGGCAGATCACGTCATCGGGCACGAGCTCACCACGGTCCATGTACTCCTTGACTTGCCTGCCGAGCTCCGCGCCGTTGCTGACCGCCGCGCGGAGGATGTCGCCGGTGGCGTAATACGGCAGGTCGAAGTCGTCGACCAGCCGCTCCGCCTGCGTCCCTTTGCCGGCGCCAGGCGGGCCCATGAGTATGAGATTCAGCTCCGCCACGAAGTTCGGAGAGGCTAGCGTCTAGCTGGGGCTGGCAGCTATTTCAGGAACCCCTCGTAATTGCGCATCATCAGCTGCGCCTCGAGCTGCTTCATGGTGTCGAGCGCCACGCCCACGACGATCAGCAGCGAAGTGCCGCCAAAGAAGAAGTTGGCGCTCGTCTGGTTGATCAGGATCGTCGGGAGCGCCGCCACGGCCGCGAGGTAGAGCGAGCCGGGGAAGGTGAGCCGCGCCAGTATGCGGTCGAGGAACTCCGCCGTGGGTCTTCCAGGCCTCACCCCCGGGATGAAGCCGCCGTACTTCTTGAGGTTGTCGGCCTGCTCGACGGGGTTGAAGGTCACCGCCGTGTAGAAGTACGTGAACAGGATGATGAACAGCGACTCGCCGATGATGTAGGGCGCGTCGCTGGGATTGAAGAAGGCGGAGAAGTCACGCGCCCACTGCGCCTGCGAGAGCTCTCCCACCGTGGGCGGGAAGGCCATCAGCGAAGCGGCGAAGATCACGGGGATGACGCCAGCCATGTTCACCCGGAGCGGCAGGTAGGTCGACCCGCCGCCGGCCATCCTGCGGCCGACCACGCGCTTGGCGTACTGAACGGGTATGCGCCGCTGGCCTTCTTGCATGAAGACGACGAAGGCGATCACGGCCAGCGCGACGAACGGCATCATGACCTTGAAGACCTGATCGGGGTTGGTCCACCAGGCCGAGATGCCGTTGGGGATCTGGGCGGCGATCGACGCGAAGATCATCAGCGAGATGCCATTGCCGATCCCGCGCTGGGTGATCAGCTCGCCGAACCACATCAGCAGCACGCAGCCGGCGGTGAGGGTCATGACGATCACGAAGACGCGGCCGAAGGTGAACTCCTTGACGATGTCGGCGCTGCCGCTCGAGAAGGTTCGGAAGAGGAACACGTAGCCGATCGACTGGCCGAACGCGAGCCCGACGGTCAGGTACCGGGTGTACTGCGTGATCTTCTGCTGGCCGACCTCGCCCTCCTTGCGCAGCTTGTCGAGCGCGGGGACCACGACCGTCAGCAGCTGCAGCATGATCGAGGCCGTGATGTAGGGCATGATCCCGAGCGCGAAGATCGCGAAGCGCTGGAGGCCGCCCCCCGAGAACAGGTTCAGGAAGCCCAGGACGTTGGACCCCGTGAAGTTCTCCGAGATGTCCTTGACTGCGTCGACGTTGATGCTCGGCGCCGGGATGTAGGCGCCGATTCGGTAGAGCGCCAGCATCGCGGCCGTGAAGGCCAGCTTCTTCCTGATCTCGGGAACCCGGAGGGAGTTCAGGAAGGTGCGAACCATCTAGGCCTCGATGACTTGGCAGGTGCCGCCCGCGGCCTCGATCTTCTCGCGTGCAGACCTGGAGAAGGCGTGGGCATGCACGGTGAGCGCCTTGGAGAGCTCCCCTTGCCCCAGCACCTTCACCGGAACGTCCTTGCGCGTGGCGAGACCGCGCTCCCGCAGGCCCTCGGGCGTCACCTCGGCGCCGTTGTCGAAGCGCGCCTCGAGATCCCGGAGGTTCACCGGCTGTGTCTTAGTGCGGAACTTCTCGAACGGCATCGACTTCTTCATGTGGGGCCCGCGGAGCTTGCGCATCCGCATGTGGATCGGGTTCTGCCCGCCCTCGAAGTTGATCCGCTTCTTGGCCCCCGACCGGGCACCAAGCCCCTTGTGGCCGCGTCCCGCGGTCTTGCCGACGCCGGAGCCCTCGCCGCGGCCGACCCGCTTGCGCTCCTTGCGCGAGCCGGGCGCCGGCGACAGGTTGTGCAGGCCGATGCGCTCGTCAGCCATGGTCGACCTCGATCAGGTGCTCGACGGAGCGCATCACGCCGCGCACCGCCGGGTCGTCGGGGCGCTCGGCGGACTTGCCGATCCGGCCGAGGCCCAGCGTGCGCAGCGAGTCCTTCTGCTTCCTGCTCGCCCCGTTCGAGGAGCGAACCTGCCTGAGCTTGAGCGTCCCCGCCATCAGGTGGAGGCCTCCTCGGCGAGTGCCCCCTCGGCGGCGGCGCCCTCATCCTGAGGATTGGGGACTGAGGACTGAGGACCGTCGCCCAGCCCGAGCACCTCGGCGACGCTTATGCCCCGCAGCTCCGCCACCTCTTCCGGCTTTCGCAGCGACTCGAGCGCGTCCTCGGTGGCCTTGACGAGGTTGATCGGGTTCTGGGAGCCGAGCGACTTCGAAAGCACATCGCGGATCCCGGCGAGCTCCAGCACGGCGCGGACGCCGCCGCCGGCGATCACCCCGGTACCGGGCGACGCGGGC
Source organism: Actinomycetota bacterium (assembly GCA_046729895.1). GTDB lineage: Bacteria > Actinomycetota > Thermoleophilia > Solirubrobacterales > Thermoleophilaceae > DASXBA01. The sequence goes on along the minus strand of JBKPHP010000167.1, from coordinate 13,363 downwards.
TTCAGCAGCACCCTCGCCGCCCCGTGGCGGCCGACAACCTGGTGGGTGATCGTCGCCCCGTGCATCGGCACCTCGAACAGCGCCTTTCGGGCGCGGTCGACGCCCTTCTGGATCGCGACCGGCACCTCGTTCGCCTTGCCGTAGCCCACGCCGACCCTGGTCTTCTCGTCACCCACCACCACCAGCGCGGTGAATGAGAAGCGCCGGCCGCCCTTGACGACCTTCGCCACGCGGTTGATCTCGACAACCCGCTCCTGCAGGTCCGGACCCGCGCGATCGCCCCGTGTCCTGTCCCTAGCTGCCACCGTTCCTCACCGTAGCGATCCGCGGGCTCATCAGAAGCGGAGGCCGCCCTCGCGGGCGCCCTCGGCGAGCGCCTTGACCTTTCCGTGGTAGCGGTAGCCGCCGCGGTCGAAGACGCATTCGTCGACGCCGGCCTGCTTGCCGCGCTCCGCTATCAGCTGGCCCGCCCGCTTTGCCTGGTCCATCCGCGGTACGGCCTTCAGCTCGTCCTCCGTCCAGCTGACCGCGGCGAGCGTGTGTCCCCTCAGGTCGTCGATCAGCTGAGCCTGGATGCCGCGGTTCGAGCGGAAGACCGAGAGACGGGGCCGGTCAGCCGTGCCGGCGAGCTTGGCGCGCACGCGCCTCCGGCGCCGCAGGCGGCGAGTGTTCGAAGTCGTGGTCACGCCCGCTTGCCGACCTTCCTCGCGACGTACTCGCCCTGGTAGCGGATGCCCTTGCCCTTGTAGGGCTCCGGGGGGCGCTTCTTTCGGATGCCTGCCGCCACTTCGCCGACGGCCTGCTTGGAGATGCCGCGGACCACGACCTGGGTCGGCTGCGGAACTTCGAACTCGATCCCCTCCGGCGCCTGAACCTCGACCTGGTGGGAGTAGCCGAGGTTCATGACGAGCTTGTTGCCCTGCAGCTGGGCCCGGTACCCCACGCCCTGGATCTCGAGCCGCTTCTCGAATCCCTCGGTGACGCCCTGGACCATGTTGAAGATCAGGCTCCGGGTCAGCCCGTGCAGCGCCCGGTGCTCGCCACGGTCGGAGGGCCGCGTGACGACGATCTCTCCGTTCTCGTGCGTAACGGTCATGTCCCGCGTGACTCGCTCCTGGAGCTCCCCCTTCGGCCCCTTCACCTTCACGAGCCCGGGCTCGACCTGCACCTCTACGCCCTCGGGCACGGGAATCGGCTGCTTTCCGATTCGGCTCATTGCCGCTTACCACACCTTCGCCACGAGCTCGCCGCCCACCCGCGCCCGACGGGCATCGTGGCCTGTCATCACGCCCCTGGAGGTCGACACGATCGCGGTTCCCATGCCGCCCAGGACCCTCGGGACCTCGTCCGCGCCGACGTACTCGCGGCGGCCTGGCTTCGAGACGCGCTCCAGGCCGCTGATGACCGAGCGACGGTCCTCCGTGTACTTCAGCCGCAGCCGCAGCACCTGGCCGACCCGGTCGGAGTCGACGGAGAAGTCCTCGATGTAGCCCTGCTCGTGCAGGATTCGCGCGAGCTCGGTCTTGAACCTCGACGCCGGCATCGCGACCTCGTCCTGGTCCGCCGTCAGGGCGTTCCGGATTCGGGTCAGGAAGTCTGCTATCGGATCTGTCTGCATCCGTCTACCAGCTCGACTTCGTCAGGCCCGGGATGTAGCCCTGGTGGGCGACCTCGCGCAGGCAGATGCGGCAGAGCCCAAACTTGCGCAGGTAGGCACGCGGACGGCCGCAGCGCTTGCAGCGGTTGTAGTTGCGCGTCTGGAACTTCGCCGGGCGCGATTGACGCACTCTCTGTGAAGTCTTGGCCATTACTCCTCTTCGCTCTTCTGTTCCGTGGCGCCCTCTTGCTCGGGGCCCTCTTCGCCCTCCTCCGGCGCCACGCGTCTCGCGTACGCCTCCGGGTTCTCCTCCTTGAGCTGCTCGAGCGCCGCCTGCTCGGCCTCGGCGCGCAGCCGCGCCTCCTCCTTGCGCTTCTCCTCCTCGGCCGCACGGGCGGCCTCCTCGTCCTCGCCCGGCGCGCCCTCGCGCTGGAAGGGCATGCCGAACTCGCGGAGTAGCGCGTAGGCCTCCTCGTTCGTCTTCGCTGTCGTGGTGATCGTGACGTCCAGGCCCCGGACCTGGTCGATCGAGTCGTAGTCGACCTCGGGGAAGATGATCTGCTCGCGGATGCCCAGCGAGTAGTTCCCCCGCCCGTCGAAGGAGCGGGTGCCCAAGCCGCGGAAGTCGCGGATCCGCGGAATGGCGACCGACATCAGACGGTCCAGGAACTCGTACATCCGGTCGCGCCGCAACGTGACCGAGACGCCCACCGGCATCCCCTCGCGCAGCTTGAAGGCGGCGATCGACTTGCGGGCGCGGCGGACGTTGGGGCGCTGGCCTGCGATGGTCGCCAACTGCTCGGTGGCCGACTCGAGCACCTTCGAGTCCTGCTTGGCCTCGCCGATGCCCATGTTCAGGGTGATCTTCTGCAACCGCGGCGCCTCCATCGGGCTGCTGTAGCCGAAGCGTCTGCGCAGGGTGTCGCGAATCTCCTGCTCATAGCGCTCCTTGAGCCGAGGCGTGATGGTTTGCTGTCCGTTGCCTTCTGCCATCTCTGCCTCAGTCGATCTCCGTGCCCGATCGCTTGGCGATTCTCACGCGCCGGCCCCCTTCCCGCCGGACCCCGACCCGCGTCGGGTCGCCCGACTTGGGGTCGACGAGCATCACGTTGGAGACGTGGATCGGCCCCTCCGCCTCGATGATGCCGCCGATCTCCTGGGAGCGCTGGGTGTCCCGCAGCGACCGCGGGCGGGTGTGGCGCTTCTGCACGTTCATGCCCTCCACGTAGACGCGCCCGCGCTTGGGATCGACGCGCAGCACGCGGCCGGTCTTTCCCCGGTCCTTGCCGGTGAGCACCTTCACCGTGTCGTCTCGGCGGATCTTCATAGGACCTCCGGAGCCAAGGAAACGATCTTCATGAAGTTGCGGTCGCGCAACTCCCGAGCCACGGGGCCGAAGATACGGGTGCCGCGTGGGTTGTTCTGGGCGTCGATGAGCACCGCGGCGTTCTCGTCGAAGGCGATGTAGGTGCCGTCGTCGCGGCCGAATTGCTTCTTCGTGCGTACCACGACCGCCTGGACGACCTCGCCCTTGCGGACGCTGCCGTGCGGGATCGCCTGCTTGACGGTCCCGACGATCACGTCGCCCACGCCGGCGTAGCGGCGCTGGGACCCGCCGGCGACGCGGATGCAGAGGAGCTCGCGGGCGCCTGTGTTGTCCGCGACCTTGAGGCGCGATTCCTGCTGGATCATCCAAGGTCCTTCCCTATCGGGCCCTCTCCAAGACCTCGACGAGCCGCCACCGCTTGGTGCGGCTCAGTGGGCGGCTCTCCACGACCCTCACCGTGTCGCCGACGTGGGCCTCGTTGCTCTCGTCGTGGGCATGCAGGGTGGATGAGCTGCGGACGACCTTGCCGTACATCCGGTGCGACCGCTGGCTGTCGATCCGTACGGTGATCGTCTTCTCGGCCTTGTCGGAGACGACGATCCCCTGGCGCAGCTTCGGCTTGCCCGTTCCCTTGGCGGCCGGAGGGGTGGGCTCGCCGCGCGGCTCGCCCTTCTCGCGAGCCCGCCGGCGCCACGCGCGTCGCCGGGCGGCCTTCCACCTCCGCTCCTCGCTGCGCTCCCGGGCGCGCTCCTCGGCCGATCGCTGCGGACGCACCTCGGCGGCGTGGGCCGAGCGCGCCCGCTTGCGGCGCTCCCTGGGGCTGAGAGCCTCCTCCTCGGCTGGCGCCTCCTCGGCCGCTGGCTCCTCTGCAGGAGCCTCCGCGGCCGGCTCCCCGGCAGGCGCCTCCTCGGCCGCTGGCTCCTCTGCAGGCGCCTCCTCGGCCGGCTCCTCGGCGGGAACCTCCTCGGCCGCAGGCTCCTGCGAAGCGGGGTCCTCTGCCTGCTGCTCGTTCTTCTCTTCCTCTGTCATTGCTGCTTCCTGATCTCGTCCTCCACGGCCAGCCCACGCTGGCGGGCCACCGTGAGGCCGCGCGCCAAGTCGGTCTTCGCCTGCCTCAGCCGGGCCGTGTTCTCGAGCTGGCCCGTCGCGTGCTGAAACCGGAGATTGAAGAGCTCCTCACGCGCGCGCTCCACGAACTGCGCGAGCTGCGGGTCGTCGAGATTGTGTACCTCCACCGCCTTCACTGCTGCCCGGCCCCCTCGCGCAGCACGAACTTGGTCTTCACTGGAAGCTTGTGGCCCGCGAGCCGCATGGCCTCGCGCGCGAGCGGTTCTGGCACGCCGGAAAGCTCGAACATCACGCGGCCCGGCTTGACCACAGCGACCCAGCCCTCCGGAGCGCCCTTGCCGGATCCCATCCGGGTTTCGGCCGGCTTCTTCGTGACCGGCTTGTCGGGGAAAACATTGATCCAGACCTTGCCGCCGCGCTTGATCTTGCGGGTCATCGCAATTCGGGCGGCCTCGATCTGGCGGTTGCTCACCCACCCGCGCTCGAGCGACTTGAGCCCATACTCGCCGAATTCCACGCGGGTGCCGCCCTTCGCGTTGCCGCGCCGGCGGCCGCGGTGCTCCTTGCGCCACTTGACGCGCTTGGGCTGCAGCATCAGGCGCCCGCTCCCGTCGGCGGCTGCGCCCCACGGCCCTGCTGGCCGCCCCGCGGTCCGCGCCCGCGGCCGCCCCCGGGCCCCACGGTCTGCGGCGCCTCGAGCTCGGTCAGGTCCTGGGCGAAGCCCTTGGGCATGATCTCGCCCTTGTTCACCCACACCTTGACGCCGATGCGGCCGAACGTGGTCCGGGCCTCGTAGAAGCCGTAGTCGATGTCGGCCCGCAGCGTGTGGAGGGGCACTCGGCCATCCGAGTAGCCCTCGGTGCGCGCCATCTCGGCCCCGCCCAGGCGGCCCGAAACCTGGATCTTCACGCCCTTCGCACCAGACCGCATCGCCGAGGTCAGAGCCCGCTTCATCGCGCGGCGGAACGCCACCCGGTTCTGGAGCTGCTCGGCGATCGATTGGGCGACGAGCCTGGCGTCCAGCTCGGGGCGCTTGATCTCGAGGATGTTCACCTTCACGGCCTTGCCGGTCATCTTGTGGAGCTCCCTCCGCAAGGCGTCCACCTCGCTTCCGGACTTGCCGATCACGATGCCCGGCCGGGCCGTGTGGATGTTCACCTCGATCTCGTTCTTGTTCTTCTTGATCGTGATGTTCGAGAGCCCCGCGTGCGCGAGCTTGTTCTCGATGTGGTCGCGGATCCGGATGTCCTCGAGCAGGTAGTCCGAGAACTCCTTCTCGTTGAACCACGTGGATTTCCAGTCGTGGATGTAGCCGACTCGCATCGACTCGGGATGGATCTTCTGCCCCATTACGTCCCTTCGTTCGTAGTCAGCTCGATCGTCATGTGGCTGGTGCGCTTGTTGATGCGCGTGGCCCTGCCCAGCGCGCGCGGCCGGTAGCGCTTGATGGTGGGCCCCTCGTCGACGTAGGCCCGCTTGACCCGCAGCTCGTCCGACGTCAGCTCGTAGTTCGCCTCCGCATTGGCCACCGCGGAGTCGAGCAGCTTGAGGATGTCGTCGGAGACGACGCGCGACCCGTGGTGGAGAATGGCGCGAGCCTGCTCGACCGGCTTGTCGCGGATGTGCCCCATGACGAGCCGTGCCTTGTGCGGGGCGCTGCGGACGTACTTCGCCCGCGCGGAGACGACCACGGCGCCGTCGGGCTCGCGTGGGGCCGCCTTCTTCGTCTCGGTGACGGTCTCGGCAGAGCGTCGGGGCTTGGACTCGGCCTCCTGAGGACTGGGGACTGAGGACTGAGGACTGGCGACCGGCGCCTGGCGACTGGCGTCGTCTTCTTCGAGCCGCAAAACGAGCTCGTCCTTGGTGCCGCTCTTCTTGAGCCCGCGCGTCTCGAGCTCCCCCTGGAGCTCGTCGACTGTCAGGGACTCCCAGCCCTCTTCCGGCGCGGCCCTTCGCTTCGCGGGACTCATCGCATCCTCACCCTGTCGCTGCCGGCATGGGCCCGGAACACCCGAGTGGGGGCGAACTCGCCGAGCTTGTGTCCGACCATCGACTCCGAAACGAACACGGGAACGTGCTTGCGTCCGTCGTGGACGGCGATCGTGTGGCCGACCATCTCGGGGAAGATCGTGGAGTTGCGCGACCAGGTCTTGACCATCTGCTTCTGGCCCGACTCGTTCATCTGCTCGATCCGACGCAGCAGGCGCTCCTCGACGTAGGGCCCCTTCTTGCTGGAGCGGCTCATGAGCACCCCCTCTGCCAGCTGCCAGCTGCCAGCTGCCAGCCCATCATCGCTTCCCCTTCTTCCCGCGGCGGCGGCCGCGGACGATGAAGCGGTCGGACGCCTTCTTCTTCTTGCGAGTGCGGTAGCCCAGCGTCGGCACGCCCGAGGGGGTTACGGGGTGGCCGCCGGGGGTGTGGTGTGCCTCGCCGCCGCCGTGGGGGTGGTCCACCGGGTTCATCGCGACGCCGCGCGTCTGGGGGCGCTTGCCGCGGTGCCGGGAACGCCCGGCTTTACCGAGCTCGACGAGCTCGTGCTCCACGTTGCCCATCGCGCCTATCGTGGCGCGGCAGTCGAGCGGCACCATCCTCATCTCACCCGAGGGCAGCCTGAGGGTCGCGTGTCGGCCCTCCTTGGCCATCAGCTGGATCGCCGTTCCCGCCGAGCGCGCGAGCTGGCCGCCGCGCCCGGGCGTGAGCTCCACGTTGTGGACCGTGGTCCCCGTGGGAATCGAGCGGAGAGGCAGGGAGTTCCCGACCTGGATCTCGGCCCTGTCACCGGACATCAGCGAAGCCCCGACCCGCAGCCGCGCGGGCGCGAGAATGTAGCGCTTCTCGCCGTCGGCGTAGTGCAGCAGCGCGATGTGGGCGCTGCGGTTGGGGTCGTACTCGATTGCGGCGACCTTGGCCGGCACCCCGTCCTTGCGGCGCTTGAAGTCGATCCGCCGGTAGCGGCGCTTGGCGCCGCCGCCGCGGTGGCGGGAGGTGACCCGGCCCTTGGAGTTGCGGCCGCCTGACTTGGACAGGCCCTCCGTGAGCGCCTTCTCGGGCTCGGGACGGCTGACCTCCGAGTGATCCGCCCAGGTCGCGAAGCGGCGTCCGGGGGTGGTGGGCTTGTGCTTGCGGACGGGCATTATGAGGCGAGCTCCGAGGTCTGCAGTGTCATTCGGTTAGCTCCTGGCCCTCGAACAGCTCGATGGAGTCCTCAGGGTGGAGCGTCACGACGGCCTTCTTCCAGCGGCGGCGCTGCCCGGAGGTCCAGCCGCGGCGCTTGGACTTGGGCTTGACCCACGCCGTTCGGACGCCGGCCACGCGAACGCCGAAGATGTCCTCCACGGCCTGGCGGACCTGAGTCTTGTTGGCCCGCTCGTGGACTCGGAAGGTGTACTTGTTGGCCGCCAGGAGCGCGTAGCTCTTCTCGGAGATGACCGGCCGGACGATCACCTGGCGCGCATTCACCTGGGCACCGCCTTCTCGACCAGCCGCGCGAGCGCGGCCTCCGAGACCAACAACCGGGAGGCACCGATGACGTCCACCACGCCAACGTCCTCGACGTGCATCACCGAGACGTCCGGCAGGTTGCGAAACGACTTGGCGCAGGTCTCCTCACCGTCGGCCAGCACGACAAGGGCCCGGCCCTCGCCAAACCCGGCAAGCGCCTCGGCGGCCTGCGCCGTGGCCGGAGTGTCGAAGGCCGACGCGTCCACTCCGGCGATCGAGCCACGATCGGCGTGGACGGACAGGGCCGCCCGCAGCGCGCGCCGCCCCGCCTTACGGTTGACCTTGGTGACGTAGCCGCGCGGCTTGGGACCGAACGCCACCCCGCCCCCGACGCGCTGCGGCGCCGAGAGCTGCCCCACGCGCGCCCGGCCGGTGCCCTTCTGCCGCCAGGCCTTGGCGCCAGTCATCGCGATCTCGCCGCGGGACTTGGTGGAGGCTGTTCCGCGCCGCCGGGCGTTCATCTCGGCCCGTGCGGCCTCGTGGACCAGAGGCCCATGGAAGCGCTCGCCGAAGACCGCCTGGTCGAGCGCCAGCTTCCCCTGCTTCTTGCCGATCCACGGGGCTTGGGGAGCGGCCATCGTCAGGAGTCCTGCCTGATCTCGACGACTGCGCCCTTGGCGCCGGGAACGGCGCCGCGCACCAGCAGCAGGTTCTCCTCGGGGCGAACCTCCACGACCTGCAGCCCGCGCTGGGTGACCCGCTCGTTGCCCATCTGCCCCGGACCGCGCGTGCCCTTGAAGACGTGCGACGGATCGGCCGAGGCGCCCACCGCGCCCGGCGCCCGGACGTTGTGGGAACCGTGCGAGACGGGCCCGCGATGGAAGTTGTGGCGCTTGATCGTCCCCTGGAAGCCCTTGCCCTTCGAGGTACCGGAAACCTTGATCCGCTGCCCCTTCTCGAACAGGTCTCCCACCCGCAGCTCGGCACCCACCTCGAGCTCGTCCGCCTCGCCGCGGAATTCGCGCAGATGGCGGAGCGGCGCCACACCGGCCTTCTTCAGGTGGCCGAGCCGGGCCCTCTGCAGCCGCTTCTCCGGAGCCTCTGCGAAGCCGAGCTGCACGGCGTCGTAACCGTCCCGCTCGGCCCGCCGGATCGCGGTTACGAAGCAGGGGCCGGCCTCGAGCACCGTCACGCGCTCGACGTGGCCGTCGTCGGCGTCGAAGACCTGCGTCATGCCCAGCTTTCTTCCGAGGAGTCCCGCCATCGCCCCTCAGATGAGCTGGATCTGGATGTCCACACCGGCCGGCAGGTGGTCGAGCCGCTGCAGGGAGTCCACCGTCTTCGGGGTGGGCTGCAGGATGTCGATCAGCCGCTTGTGGGTACGGACCTCGAAGTGCTCGCGCGAGTCCTTGTCCTTGAACGGACCGCGCACCACGCAGTAGACGTTCTTCTCCGTCGGCAGCGGAACCGGGCCCGAGACCGAGGCGCCGGTCCGCACGGCCGTGTCCACGATCTCCTTGGCGGCCGTCTCGATCGCCGAGTGGTCGTAGGCCTTGAGCCGGATCCTGATCTTGTTCTGCGTGAGGGTTGCCATTCAGGTCTTGGACACACTCGGGGGCGGGTCGTATGCCCGCCCCCGGAAAGCTCCTTGTCGGAGGGTGCTACTCGACGATGTCGGTGACCACCCCCGAGCCAACCGTCCTTCCGCCCTCGCGGATCGCGAAGCGGAGTCCTTCGTCCATCGCGATCGGCTGGATCAGCTCGACGGTCATCTCGACGTTGTCCCCCGGCATGACCATCTCGGTGCCCTCCGGCAGGTGGGCCACCCCGGTCACGTCGGTGGTGCGGAAATAGAACTGCGGCCGGTAGCCGTCGAAGAACGGGGTGTGGCGGCCGCCCTCCTCCTTCTTCAGGCAATAGACCTGCGCCTTGAACTTCGTGTGCGGGGTGATGGAGCCGGGCTTGCAGAGCACCTGGCCCCGCTCGATGTCCTCGCGCTTGGTGCCGCGCAGCAGGCAGCCCACGTTGTCGCCGGCCTGGCCCTCGTCGAGGATCTTCCGGAACATCTCCACGCCCGTGACCACGGTCTTGGAGGTCTGAGGACGGATCCCGACGATCTCCACCTCGTCGCCCGTGTGCACGACGCCCTGCTCGATGCGGCCGGTGGCCACGGTACCGCGGCCGGTGATCGAGAACACGTCCTCGATGGGCATCAGGAACGGCTTGTCCAGCGGCCGCTCCGGCTGCGGAATGTAGTTGTCCAGCGCGTCGGCGAGCTCCAGGATCTTCCGCTCCTCCTCCGCGTCGCCCTCCAGCGCCTTGAGGGCCGAGCCCTGGATCACCGGCACGTCGTCGCCGGGGAACTCGTACTCGGTCAGCAGGTCGCGAACCTCCACCTCGACGAGCTCCAGAAGCTCCTCGTCGTCGACCATGTCGACCTTGTTCAGGTAGACGACCACGTACGGCACGTTCACCTGACGCGCCAGCAGGATGTGCTCCCTGGTCTGCGGCATCGGGCCGTCGGCAGCCGACACCACGAGAATCGCGCCGTCCATCTGGGCGGCGCCGGTGATCATGTTCTTGATGTAGTCCGCGTGGCCGGGGCAGTCGACGTGGGCGTAGTGGCGGTTCTCGGTCTCATACTCCACGTGCGACGTGGCGATCGTGATCCCGCGCTCCTTCTCCTCCGGGGCGTTGTCGATCTCCTCGAAGCTCTTGGCCTGTCCGCCGATCTTCTGGGCCAGGACCTTGGTGATCGCCGCTGTGAGGGTCGTCTTGCCGTGATCGATGTGACCGATCGTGCCGACGTTCACATGCGGCTTGTTGCGCTCGAACTTCTCCTTCGACACTCCGGACTACTCCTTTCGGGCGATTTCGCGGGCCAGGGGCCCGAGCTTGCGAAACATACTCCTTATGCCCCCGCCCCGACCGGCTCACCGGTGCGGTGCTCGATGATCTCCTCGGCGATGTTCTGCGGGACCTCTTCGTAGCGATCGAACTGCATTGTGTAGTTCGCCCGCCCCTGGGTGTTCGAGCGCAGGTCGGTGGCGTAGCCGAACATCTCCGCCAGCGGCACGCTCGCTCGCACGGCCACCGCGTTGCCCCGCGGCTCCTGGCTCTCCACGTGGCCGCGGCGTCGCGACAGGTCGCCGATCACGTCGCCGATGAACTCCTGCGGCGTCACGACCTCCACCGCCATCACGGGCTCGAGCAGCACAGGATTCGCCCGCTTGGCGGCCTCCTTGAGCGCCAGCGTCCCCGCGACCTTGAAAGCCACCTCGGAGGAGTCCGTGTCGTGGTACTTGCCGTCCACGAGCGTGGCGCGGACGTCCACCATCGGATACCCCGCCCTGACGCCAGAGTCGAGCGCCTCCTCGATCCCCTTCTCCACAGCGGGGATGAACTCCGAGGGCACGGCGCCCCCCTTGATCTGGTTGACGAAGTCGAAGCCCTCGCCGGGAGCGGGCTCCAGATCGATGAAGACGACCCCGTACTGGCCCGCGCCTCCCGTCTGGCGGATGAACCTGCCCTCGACCTTCCTGGCCTCGTCGTGGACGGTCTCGCGGTAGGCGACCTGGGGGCGCCCCACGCCGGCCTCGACCCTGAACTCCCGCTTGAGCCGGTCGACGATGACCTCGAGGTGCAGCTCGCCCATCCCGGAGATCACGGTCTGCCCAGTCTCGTCGTCGGTGCGCACCTGGAACGTGGGATCCTCCTCCGCGAGCCGCGCCAGCGCGACGCCGAGCTTCTCCTGGTCCACCTTGGTCTTCGGCTCGATCGACACGTGCACCACCGGGGCGGGGAAGCTGATGGTCTCGAGGACGATGGGCGCATCCGGGGCACAGAGCGTGTCGCCCGTGGAGGTTTGCTTCAGGCCGACGCCGGCGGCGATGTCGCCCGCGTGGATCTCCTCCTGCTCCTCGCGGTGGTTGGCGTGCATCATCAGGATGCGCCCGACCCGCTCCGTACGCCCCGTGACGGAGTTGAGGACCCGGGAGCCGGCTGCCAGCTTGCCCGAGTAGACGCGGAAGTAGGTGAGCTTGCCGACATAGGGATCGGCCATCACCTTGAACGCGAGCGCGGCGAAAGGCGCGTCGTCGGAGGCCTCGCGTGTGGTGGGGGTGCCCTCTCCGTCCTGTATCTGGGAGCCCTCCAAACCCTCGACAGGGGGCACGTCCAGCGGACTCGGCAGGTACTCGATGACCGCGTCGAGAAGGGGCTGCACGCCCTTGTTCTTGAAGGCGGAGCCGCAGAGGACCGGCGTCATCGAGATATCGAGGGTGGCCTTGCGGATGTCGGCCCGGAGCCGTTCCGGCTCGATCGGGTTCTCCTCCAGGTAGTCCTCCAGCAGGTGATCGTCGTACTCGGCCACCGCCTCGATCAGCTCGGTGCGGGCGAGGCGGGCCTGGTCGGCCAGCTCGGCCGGGATCTCCTCCTGGGCCCACTCCTGACCGAGATCGTCCTTGTAGACGAGGGCCTTCATCGACACCAGGTCGATGACCCCGGTGAAGTCCCCCTCGGAGCCGATCGGAAGCTGCACCGGCACGGGATGGGCGCCCAGGCGCTCGACCATGGTCTGAACCGCGTTCCCGAAGTCCGCCCCCACCCGGTCCATCTTGTTGATGAAGGCGATGCGTGGAACCCGGTACTTGTCGGCCTGGCGCCAGACGGTCTCGGACTGCGGCTCGACACCCGCAACCGAGTCGAACAGCGCGATCGCGCCGTCCAGGATGCGCAGCGAGCGCTCCACCTCGACGGTGAAGTCCACGTGACCGGGAGTGTCGATGATGTTGATGCGGTGGTCGCGCCAGAAGGCCGTGGTGGCAGCGCTCGTGATCGTGATCCCGCGCTCCTGCTCCTGCTCCATCCAATCCATGACGGCCGCGCCCTCGTGGACCTCCCCCATCTTGTGGGTCCGGCCGGTGTAGAACAGGATCCGCTCGGTAGTCGTGGTCTTACCGGCGTCGATGTGCGCCATGATCCCGATGTTGCGTGTCTTCTCTAGCGTGACCTTGCGTGGCATGTCTTCTTGCGAGTTTCCGGTGTTCGAGCAGAAAAAAGGCCCGTTTCGGGCCCGGTCCAGCACGCTGCGATCGCCCGGGATCGTTCTATTTCGGAGAGGTCTCCATTCCGCGTGACTGAGCAAGGCCCCGGCCGGGGAAGGACCGGCCGCGAACCGACCGCTGATGGTAGCAGGAGGCTGGCGTCCCGAATGGGCGGATTAGGGGCCAAAATGCGCTCTGCAAGCGCGTTTGCGCTGGCCCTTACGGCGGCCGGGATGATCGCCGGCCTGCTGCTTGTGATCTCGGAATTCAGCACGATCGCCTCGGTCGACGTGGCCAGTGGCAGCTGCGAGGTGATCAACGACGCCGACCCCGAGCTCGCCGACCGCTGCTCGCTGAGCGGCTTCGAGCGCCACGGCGGGGCCTTTCTGCTGCTGGGCGTGGTGGCCGGCGCCATGGCATGGGGGGCGGGCGTGGGCCGCTCCCGGCCAGCGGCCATCGCCCTGCTGGGGATAGGTGCACTCGTGATCGCGCTGTCGCTGGCCTTCGACCTGCCGCAGACGAACAGAACGGGCGCCATAGGCCGCAACTTCGAGGGGGCGACGGCAAAGGCCGGCGCCGGCCTCTACCTGGAGCTGATTGGCGGAGCGCTGGCGGGGGCTGCGGGGACGGCGCGCCTGGTCCGGCGCGACGAGTAGGTCGGGTCCCGGCAGCGCGCTGGCCACCAGCTAACTCGCTCGTTCCGTAGCCAGCGTCCCGTGAGTACGTGGCCCTCGCGCGCGTTCCGGGCCGCGGCCTTGAGCGCCATCCGGGCCTGGGCTCTTTCAAGCCCCGTATACGGGCCTAAAAGAGCCCACGTCACGCCAGCGGCGGGGCTAGCTCCCTCGCGGCGGGCTAGCTCTCTCTGGCGGCGCTCGGCTCCCTTTG
>JBKPHP010000166.1:0-5744 GCA_046729895.1 Actinomycetota bacterium | reverse complement strand
TGGCCGCATCGCGTGGGCGCTGACCCACCGGCGCATGGCCGGGATGGACGCCGGGCCGGGCAGCGACCTTGGCCGACTCGGCTGGTTCGCCGCCACCTGGGCCCTGATGATGGCGGCGATGATGCCGCCCGCAGTCGCGCCGATGGTGGCCGCGTACCGTGGTCGGACAGCGGGCCTGGGGGCCACCCCCGCCTTCGCGGCCGGCTATCTGATCGCCTGGCTCGTAGCGGGCTTGCTGGGCTACGTGCTCGTCGAAGGCGTCCGCTCGCTCGACCTCGGATTCCTCGCCTGGGACGAGGCGGGTCGCTACCTGGCGGGAAGCGTGATCCTCGGCGGCGCGCTGTACCAGCTGACGCGCCCGAAGGATGCGTGCCTGCGTCGCTGTCGGGACGCGCGGGGGTTCCTTGGCGAGCACTGGCGCCCGGGCCGCGCGGGCGCCCTGCGCATGGGGTCTCATGGCGGCCCTCTTCGCCCTCGGGGTCATGAGCACCGGCTGGATGGCGCTCGTGGCCGCGCTGATCGCCGCAGAGCGGCTGTTGCCGTGGCAGACGATCGCCGGGTGCGGCGTTGCCGTCGCACTGGCGCTACTGGCCCTAGGCGTGGCCTTCGCACCCGAAGACGTGCCCGGCTTCACGATCCCCGGCTCGCACCAGGGCGAGGCGACCATGGATTCGATGCAGATGCCCTAAGTCAGGGCGACTCGTGGATGACGTCCTCGATCGCGGCGACCACGGTGTCGGGGCCTAGTTGAGGATCCGAGTGTGGTTGTGCAGAACGCGAACCCGGCCGGGCGCTCGCGGCGGACCCACCTGCGACGTCCGGGTACCGACCGCCGCGCTCCTGCATCGCGCGAGACGGAGCTGTCTCGGGGGTCATACCGAAGCGCTTGCTGTGGACTGCCATGAAGGAGGGTCCCCCTTCGGTGACACGCTTGCCGTTGTCACCGAAAACGAGCACCGAGGAGGACCCGCTCGGCATGTTGCAAGCTGGACTGGATCTCAGTCGAAAGAAGCTCGACGTCTGCCTTCTGGATGAGCAGGGCAGACACCTCGACCAGCTCGCCGTCCCGCCTGACGTCGACTCGCTGAGGAGGCTCGCTCGCCGGATCGATGAGGTCCACGCAGAGCCCGTCTGCGCCGTGGTCGAGTCGATGACCGGTGCCCGGCTCGTCCACGACACCCTCGAGCAGGAGAGCTGGTCGGTCGAGATCGCCGACGCGCAGAAGGTCAAGGGCCTGGCCCCCTTGGCCTGCCAGACCGACACGATCGACTCCAAGGTCCTGGCGCTGCTCTCGCATCGCGACCTGGTGCCGGCGATCTGGCTCCCCGACCCGCGAGTCCGCGAGGAGCGCGAGCTCGCCCGCTTTCGCCTTCACCTGGTGAAGCACAAGTCGGCGCTCAAGAATCGCATCCACTCGACCTTGATCAACTTCGGCCGTCCCTGCCCGGTCACCGACCTGTTCGGGGTCGAGAGCTGCTCCACGGGCTCGAGGTCCCTGAGCCCAGGCGGGGGAACGTCACCGCCGCGCTAAAGCTGATCGATGACCTCGAAGACCAGATCGATGCCGTCAACCGGCGGCTGAGGTAAGGCCACGCCGACCACCCCTACATTCCGCTCTTGATGAGCGCACCGGGGATCGGCTGGGTGCTCGCCTTTACGATCGCCGGCGAGATCGGCCAGATCGAGCGCTTCTCAAGCCCCCAGAAACTGACCGGCTACACCGGCCTCTGCCCCCGCGTCAACCAGTCGGGCGAGAAGGACCGCCGCGGCCCGCTGACCAAGCACGGGCCCACCTACCTGCGCTGGGCGCTGCTCGAAGGGACGATGCAGGCGCTCAAGCACCCGGCCTACTCGGAGCGCTACCAGCGAAACAAGCGGCGGCTCGGCAAGCAGCGCGGCGCCAAGGTCGCCCAGATCGACATCGCCCGCCGCCTCGCCCACGCGATCTGGCACATGCTCACTCGAAACGAGGAGTTCGCTCCCCGAGGCGCCGCCTTTCGTCTGGCGGCCTGACCGCCCTTTTGGACATGCGCCCGCGAGCGAACGTTCCAATTTCGCCTGATCCTCCCCCGAGGAGGCCATAGAGACATGAGCGCTGCTCCACACCTCGAAGCCGAGAGGAGGTTGGCCGACCTACCGACCGCCAGTTGACAGCCGGCCCTCCTTCATAGAGACGAGATGCGAGCGCCTCGACGGCGTGACCGCGCGCGACCGCTTAGGCCACCATCCGGTTGCCGCGCCGCCACCGGTCCGAGGTCGGAAGCGGATCGTGTAGTCAGAGAGACGCGGTAACGCTAGGGCTCTTCGACGCTTCTGCTTTCGCTCTTCCAGAGTGGGGCGCGCTACTCAGATGCGCCGAATGCATTCACGGCCGGTGCGAAGAGCGATAGCGGAGCTTGCTAGGCGGCGGAGGAGTAGCGCGCGGTTGGAATCCTGGTCTGCGCGTTCGGGAGTTGCACGGGCTTCGCGTTCCGCCGGGAGCGCTGTGCCAGGATCTTTCGCGTGAGTGGGGAGGTGAGTACGTCGGCGCTCGAGTCCGCTCGGGCGGCGTTCGAGCGGGGGGAGTTCGCCGCGGCATGCGAGCTCTACGAGGCCGCTTTGGCGGAGGAGCGGAGCGCGGAGTCACTCGACCGGCTCGGGGAGGCGCTCTGGCTCAGCGGGGAAATCGATGCGGGGATCGCGCGGCGCGAGGAGGCCTACGCCGAGCTTCGGCGCTCGGGGGAGGTCGCTCGGGCCGCGGAGATCGCGCTCTGGCTGGTCGTCGAGCAGGCGACGTCGCTGTGGAACCTGACGGCGGCCGGCGGCTTGTTCAAGCGCGCCGAGCGGCTCCTGGCCGGGGCGCCTCTCTGCCCGGCCCACCCGCAGCTCGAGGTCCAGCGGGCGCAGCAGGCGCCGGACGCCGTCACCGCGGGGCGCCACTTCGAGCGCGCGCTCGAGATCGCCAAGGAGCTGGGTGATCCGGAGAGCGAGGTCCGGGCGCTGAGCGGGCTCGGATTCCTGAGGGTTTCGCTGGGCGACGTCGAGGGGGAATGCCGCTCCTCGACGAGTCCATGGCCGCGGCGATGGGGGGCGAGCTCGAGGATCCGTGGGCGATCGGCGCGACCTGCTGCTCGATGCTGTTCGCGTGCGAGCGGATATCCGACCTGCGTCGGGCGGAGGAGTGGTGCCGGGTCGTGACCGAGTTCACCGAGCGCCGCCGCTACGTGCCGCTCTCGGCGCTGTGCCGGTCGGTCTACGCGGGCGTGCTGATCTCGCGGGGTGACTGGGAACGGGCGGAGGCGGAGCTGCAGGTCGCGCTCCGCGCCTACCGCGGCTTCGGCAAGCCCCTGGCCGCCTATCCGCTCGCCCGGCTCGCCGGCCTGCGGATGCGGCAGGGGCGGATCGAGGAGGCCGAGCAGCTGATCGCCGGCTGGGAGGAGCACCCGGAGATGGGGCCGGTCGTGATCTCGCTGCTGCTCGAGCGCCGAGAGCTGGCCCATGCGAGCGCAAGGCTCGAGCGGGCGCTGGAGCGGCTGGGAGACGAGAGCCCGTTCGCGGCGCCGTACCTTCCGCTCCTCGTCAGAGCGCGACTCGCGCAGGGCGACCTCAGTGCCGCACGCTCCGCGCTGGAGGCTCTCGTCGGACTCGCGGCGCGGCTGCGCCACGAGCACCTGCACGCGACCGCCGAGCTGGCGGCCGCCCAGGCCAGTGGCATCAGCTCTCAGGCGGAGGGGATCGTGAACGCCGAGGCGGCCAGGGATGTCTTCTCGAGGTTGGGAATGCCTTACGAGGAGGGCAAATCCCAGCTGGAGCTGGCGCGGCTCGTCGCCGAGCGCCAGTCGGAGCTGGCCGTAGCCCGGGCGCGGGGTGCGCTCGAAATATTCGAGCGGCTGGGCGCAGCCGGCGACGCGGACGAGGCGGCCAATCTGCTCCGCTCGCTTGGGGTGAGAGGCCGGCGCGCGCCAAGGCGCGCCGGGGAGCTGACGAAACGTGAGCTCGAGGTGCTCGGGTTGGTGGAGGCGGGGCTCTCGAACAAGGAGATCGCCGAGCGCCTGTACATAGCGCCCAAGACCGCCTCCCACCACGTGAGCCGGATCCTGGCCAAGCTTGGGCTTCAGACGCGGGCGGAAGCCGCCGCGTATGCCGCGCGCGAACGGGCCGAGAAATCCGCCTCGAAATAGGGCACCTGCCCGATGATCGAAGCCCGCGGGCGGGTCATGATCGCCAGCGTCGAATCAGCAACCGGCGATCGAAGGGAGCCGAAAGTGCGCAGGGCCATTCCGTTCATTCCACTGACAGGTCCGGAGGCGACCAGTGACCAGCACTAAGACAGCCGCCCAAGACCTGAAGGACCGCCTGCCCGGCGAAGTCATCGCGCCCAACGATCCCGCTACGACGAAGCTCGCCGGGTCTGGAACGCGATGATCGACAAGCGCCCTGGCTTGATCGTCCGTCCGCGCAGTGCGGGCGACGTTGTCGCGGCCGTCGACCTCGCGCGGAGGCGCGGCCTGCCGGTCGCCGTGCGCTGTGGAGGGCACAGCGTCGCCGGAAAGGGCGTCTGCGATGACGGCCTTCTCGTCGACCTCTCGCTCATGAAGGGAGTGCGGGTCGATCCCGACCGGCGCACGGCGCACGCGAGCGGTGGCGTCCTATGGGGCGATTTCGACCGTGAGACACAGGCGTTCGGCCTCGCCACTCCCGGCGGCCGGGTGACGACCACAGGGATCGGTGGCTTCACCCTTGGGGGCGGTTACGGCTGGCTCTCGCCGAAGTATGGGCTCGCCTGCGACAACCTAGTCTCGGCCGAGGTGGTGACGGCGGACGGGCGCCTGCTGACGGCCAGCGGGACCGAGAACGAGGACCTCTTCTGGGGGTTGCGCGGGGGCGGCGGCAACTTCGGGATCGTCACCTCGTTCGAGTTCAGGCTTCACCGGGTCGGCCCGATGGTTGTCGGTGGAATGCTGATGCACCCACTCGAGCACGCGAGCGAGGTACGGCGCGCCTACCGCGACTGTGTCGACGCGGGCCCCGACGAGCTCGCCACCGCGTTTGCACTCTTCCCGGCCCCGCCAGAGGAGTTCGTGCCGGAGCATCTGCGAGGCAAGGCCGTGCGCGAGAAATGCCGATCGTCGTGGCGAACGCGCTCAACATTCCGAAGCCCGCTCGCTCGGCCGGCGAGACAGCCCGATAGCCGCGACGGAGTGCGGGCAAGGGCCGGAGGCCGTTCATGTTGCGGTGACGGTCGTGGGGAACGAGGGCCTGCGAGCGCCGTCGCCGGCTTCGTCCGACGTTAGCCGCCATCCGGGTCTGGATAGTCGCGGCTGTCGCCGCCGCTCGACCTCGTCGCAGCTCGCGCAGGGCGCAGCCCCCTGTCTGGCCCAATCTCCGGCTCGTGGCCACACGGCGTCCAGCGGTAGTGCCAGTTCGGGTAGATCCATGGGCCGATCGCGGGCGTTGTTTAGCAGGGTGTGCAACGTCAACGCCACACCATCCCATCGACATCGCGCACCCTTAGACAAGCGGCCCCTCTTCATGGAGAAACTCTGCCCGGGCTTAGGCGGGGCTTCCGGTCTTCGTCCGAGGTGGATCGGCGTCACCGGGCGTCGCGGGCAGCGCGAGGTCCATGCGCCCGCAAGCTCGCCTGCCTGTTCTGGTGTCTGCTGACCCGCGAGGAGGACTACGCCTACCAACAGCCGTCGCTGACGGCGAAGAAGCTGCGCCTGCTCGAGATCCGCGCCGGCGCGCCCACGCTGAAGGGCACCCAC
>JBKPHP010000165.1:0-4883 GCA_046729895.1 Actinomycetota bacterium | reverse complement strand
AGCCCGACTTCTCACTGGTCAAGTTCAAGGAACTGGTGGGCGGCGGCCAGATGACGATCGTCAACCGCACGGTGCCGCCGGCGCTTCGCACACTCGGCTACTCCGAGACCGAGATCGAGCAGATCGAGGCCTATCTCGCCGAGAAGGGCACGATCATCGGCGCGCCCGGGCTGCGCGAAGAGCACCTGCCGGTGTTCGACGTGGCCGTCGGCGAGCGGGCCATCTCGCACATGGGCCACATCAAGATGATGGCGGCGGTGCAGCCGTCGATAAGCGGGGCGATTAGCAAGACCGTTAACTTGCCCGAGACGGCAACCGTCAACGACGTCGCCGATGCCTATCTCCAGGGCTGGAAGCTCGGCCTCAAGGCGCTGGCCATCTACCGCGACGGATCGAAGACGGCACAGGCGCTGCGGACGGAATCGAAGGACTCCAAGGACGATTCCGCGGAATTGTCGGGGGCCGCTCCCGAGCCCGCCGAGCCCAAGCCGCTCCGCCGCCGGATGCCGCGCGAGCGCCAGTCCATCACCCACAAGTTCTCGATCGCCGGCCACGAGGGCTACATCACGGCGGGCATGTACGAGGACGGCTCGGTCGGGGAGATCTTCCTTACGGACATCGGCAAGGAGGGCTCGACCCTCCGCGGCATGATGAACGCGTTCGCGACCTCGATCTCGATCGCGCTCCAGTACGGCGTCCCCCTCGAGACCCTGGTCCGCAAGTTCAGCTACATGCGCTTCGACCCCGAAGGAATCACCACCAACCCGGAGATCCCCTTCGCCAAGTCGATGCCCGACTACATCATGCGCTGGCTGGCCAGCCGCTTCCTGGACGCCGAGATCCAGGAGGAGCTGGGAATCCTGACCCCGGAGGTGCGGGCCCGGAAGGCGTCGCAGGAGGCCCTGATGCGTGGCGACGTCCCGGAGGGCGGGGACGGCTCGAGCGACGGCGGCAACGGAGCGCCCTCATCCGGTAACGGCGGCGCCTCCGAGGCAACGGCCTCAGCCCCGGAACCCAAGCCCGCCGCCGTGGCCTTCACCGACGAGCCACCCGTAACGCCCGCGAAGCTCCAGGGCCTCGAGCTAGGCCCGGCCTGCAGCCAGTGCGGCGGAATGATGCAGCGCACCGGCAGCTGCTACACCTGCTCGAGCTGCGGGAACAACACGGGCTGCGGGTAACCGGTAGGCGCTGGCGCCGCCAGCAGCTTCGGGAGGTAGGACTGGACTTCCGACTGGCCCTTAGTGTCGTCACACGTGCAGGCCCCCGCTGGGAGCGAAGTCCGATATCACAAAGGCTTACTGTCGATCGCCTCTTACCGACATGCTTCAGGCGGATCCGCTGTGCGCGACCGGCCGGGTACAGCGGAAGAAGATCTCGTCCGTGAGTCCGTGCTGCTCGAGCAGGGTGGGCGCGAACAGTTCGGCAAGGTGTTCGGATCGGACGGAGAACCCTGCTGCGCTCAGGCGATCAACGATGTCTAGCGCGTACAAGCGGACATGGTCGTGCTGCCCGAAGGCGATTACCCGCTGCTGCGGCGCGACGATTCGGGCGTCCTCGAACGTCGTCGAACGTTCGGGGGCAAGGGGGACGAGGACGAGCGCCCAGCCACCCGGTCGCAGCACTCGAAAGAGCTCTCGCATCGCCTGCCGGTCGTTCTCGACGTGTTCGAGAACGTGGCTGCAGATGATCGCGTCGACCGAGCGGTCGGCGAACGTCATGGCGGTAATGTCGACCTGCAAGTCGCCTTCTTGAGGGTCGAGGTCACCGGTCACGTATTCGAGCTGCGGCAGGTTCTGAAGGCGCTGTCTCAGGCAAAACTCCGGGGCGAAATGCAAGAGCGACGCCTGCCGGGTACCGAGGTCGGTGCATCGGTCGAGGTAGAGCCACAGGGCCCGGTGACGCTCGTGCGATCCACATCCCGGACAGATAGCGCTCGGGCGGTTCCAGTCGGGCGCGTAGTCGCGAAAGCTACGGAGGCAGCAGGGACACTGAACCGCGCTGCCCCGATAGCGCCAGCGGGCGAGCCTCCGTCGCGCGGCGGCCGGGTAACGCCCAAGGCCGGAGCGCTCCGGTCGGCGGCTGTCCAGAAGCGGACGGATCACAGTTTCCGCACGTACCCAGCGCGCACAGACCAGAGTGATACCGAAGCAAGGGTCCCCGCCCCCCTCTCAGGCGTTGTCCTCCAACCGAACCGGCGCACAGGTCACCCTGGCCGGCGGCCCCAACCGGGACGGCGGCGTGCACGAGTGCGGCGCGCCGAGTCCGCTGTCCGCTCCGGCCTGATCCCAGCCTCGGCTGCGCGTCTCAGCGGCCGCTCCCTCAGCTCCCGCACCACCACGTCCACCAGCCGCTCCTCGTCGCGCACCTGACCAGCCGTCACCGCGTCGATCAGGGTGCGCTTTCGCTCGAGTACCGCGGCCATCGATTCGTCGATTCTGTGCGGGGCCAGCAGGTACCAGGCCGTTACCGAGTCCTCTTGGCCGATTCGGTGGAGGCGGTCTTCGGCTTGGTCGTGGCGGGCCACCAACAACACGACGAAAGCCTCGTTCCAGACGACGCAGACCTCGAAGAAGGCGCGGCGCACGTCCGTGGAGTGGGTGATGGAAGGGCCCTCGAACGGCCTCCTCTCGAACTTCGGCACCCAGCCCTTCAGCGGCGCGTCGGCGACGATCAGCGGCTTGACCAGGAATCTGGGCTCATTCGGCAACGCCGAGCGCATCACGATGGTGACGAACCAAGGTGTTGCGCGGGCTGTGCCCTCGGCCATATCCGGCGGGACGGCGTTCAGCGTGGCCTGGAAGCACGGCTAGAGCCGGCGCCCCATCCGGGGCGGCGGGACTCGGTCGTGCGGGGGATCCCCCGATCCGGCCTGATCCCGTCCGCTGCGGCTCGTCTTAACGGCCGCTCGCGCAGGTCCCGCACCACCGCGTCCACCAGCCGCTCCTCGGTCCGCACCTGGCCGTCGGTCACCGCTTCGATCAGGGCGCGCTTCTGCTCGAGGACCGACGCCATCGACTCGTCGATCGTGTTCGGCGCCAGCAGGTACCAGGCGGTCACGGCGTCGCGCTGCCCGATCCGGTGGAGGCGGTCTTCGGCCTGGTCGTGGCGGGCCGGGGTCCAGTCGAGCTCCAGGAACGCGACGTTCGAGGCCCGGGTCAGAGTGATTCCCTGGGATGCCGCGCGCAGGGAGCAGACGATCAGCTGCGGGCCGTCGTCGCGCTGAAACGAGTCGACGGCCGCCTGGCGAGCCGAAGCGGAATCCGATCCCAGGATGTGGGCGGCGAACACGAAGCGCTCCAGGACTGCCTGCTGGATCGCGATGTGGTCGGCGAACACGACCAGCGGCTCGCCCGATGCCAGGAAGTCCTCGATCCACGGCAGGGCGGTCTGCAGCTTCCCTACAGCCGCGAGCTGGCGGAGGTTGTTCAGGCGGACGAGCTGCTCGGACCGGAGAGCCGCGGCCACCTTGGCGTCGAGCGTTCGGAAATCCAAAGGCAGCGTCTGGAGCCAGGCGATCACGTCGCTCTCGGCGAGGCGGTACTCCTGCTCGTTCGCCAGTAGCAGCGGCACCGTGTCATGGCGCTTGGCCGGCAGCTGCGGCAGCACCTGCTCCTTCGTTCGGCGCACGTAGCCGATCGCGCGGAGGTTCCAATGGAGGCGGTCGTCGCTTCCGGCCGAACGGAAGCGGCGGCTGAGGCGGGCTCCGCTGCCGAATTCGCGCAGCCGGTCCAGCACCCGGAGCTGCGTGACGAGCTCGTCGGCCCGGTTCAGGATCGGTGTGCCGGTGAGGGCGAGCCGCAAGGCATCGGACGGCAGGGCGGCCGCCAGCTCCAACGCAGCCTTGGTCCGGCCGGCCTGCGGGTTCTTCACGTAGTGCGACTCGTCGAAGACGAGCGCGCGCGGCGAGAGCTTCACAAGGCGGTCGACGTGCGCCTCCAGGATATCGTAGTTGAGGACGAGGATCTCGGCCAGGTCCGCCTCGGGCGTCCAGGCATCATCCGCACGGCCGCTCAGCACCTCGACGGTTCGCGACGGCAGCCACTTGAGGCTCTCGCGCTCCCACATCAGCTTCATCGACGCCGGGCAGATCACCACGGCCGGGAAGGCCTCGTCCGCCTCGAGCGTCGCCAGCGCCTGGACCGTCTTGCCTAGGCCCTGTTCGTCGGCGATGAACGTCCGCCGCCGCGAGAGCGCGTACTGCACGCCGGCGCGCTGGAAGGGGTGCAGCTCGCCCCCCAGCTCCAAACCGTGAGGAAGCGGGGCGTCGTCCGCGTACGACAGCTTGACCACCGCGGCGGTCCGGTCGTGCGCGGCGGCGAGCGCCTCGATCCGTGGGAGGGCCTGCGGATCGACCTCGACGTCGCGGTGCGAGGCAACGAAGTCTGCGAGGTGGTGCGCCAGCGCCGGATCGCCCGGGACGGCCACGCCGGAGACGGCGTGCCGGTTGAATACGCGGCCGGCGCGGTAGAACAACCGCGCCTCGGGCATGCGGCGGAAGTCGTGAGCCGGCGCCGGGTTCCAGAGCGTGACAAGCGTCAGCTCGGGCTCGCCGTCGTCGTCGATCCCCATCGAGAGCGACGCAGGAGCCGGCGAGCGACCGGAGCGCAGATCAAGGAGGCACCGTCGCGCGAGGTCGTCGAGCTCGACACCGTCGAGCTGCTCGAGGAACGAGGCGTTCTCGGGAGAGAAGCGCAGCTCGAGGTGTCCTTCGCCCGGCGAGGTTGCGGCAAGGACCGAGGAGGGCGGATCGCCCTGCAGCGTCCGCAGCAGGAAGGCGCCCCGGCCATGCTCGTCCTGGTGGGCAGTGACCACCGCGCGCCAGCGGCGCGACTCGCCCAGCCAGTCGAGCACCTCGCGGCTCGGCTCGAGCCCGGGGAAGCGCG
>JBKPHP010000164.1:0-6211 GCA_046729895.1 Actinomycetota bacterium | reverse complement strand
TCGGGGGCCCGCGGCTCGTTCAAGCAGATCCGCCAGCTCGCCGGCATGCGCGGCCTGATGGCCAATCCGAAGGGCGAGATCATCGAGCGTCCGATCAAGGCCAACTTCATGGAGGGCCTGACCGTGCTCGAGTACTTCATCTCGACGCACGGCGCCCGCAAGGGCCTCGCCGACACCGCGCTGCGCACCGCCGACTCGGGCTATCTGACCCGCCGGCTCGTGGACGTGGCGCAGGACGTGATCGTTCGCGAGGAGGACTGCGGCACCAAGGACTCCATTGAGATGTCGCTGCGTGTCGAGGGCGAGCTGAACGCAAACCTCCTCGGCCGCTTCACTGCCAGCGAGTTCAAGACCAAGCGCGGCCGGTCGCTCGTCGGCAAGGGCGAGCTGATCACGCAGGAGCACCTCGACGACATCGGCGAGGCGGTCGCCGACGAGGAGGTCGGCGTGCCGGTTCGGAGCGTGCTCAAGTGCGAGGCCGAGGCCGGCGTGTGCCAGCAGTGCTACGGCGTGGCCCCCGCCACCGGCAAGGTCGTGGCGATCGGCGACGCGGTCGGAATCATCGCCGCCCAGTCGATCGGGGAGCCAGGCACGCAGCTCACCCTGCGGACCTTCCATACCGGTGGCGTAGCGGGCGCTGACATCACGCACGGCCTGCCCCGCGTGGTCGAGCTGTTCGAGGCCCGCAAGCCCAAGGGGCTCGCCGAGCTGTCCAAGGTCGCCGGGAGCGTGACCGAGACCGAGGAGACCGACAAGGCCACCAGGGTCGTGATCACCGACTCAGACGGCGAGGAGCACGCTTACACGCTTCCGCCTCGGGTGCGCCTGCGCGTCTCCCGAGGGGACAAGGTGGGGCCCGGCGAGCAGCTCAACGAGGGCTCGGTGTACCCGCACGACCTGCTGGCCTACGCGGGCAAGGACGAGGCAGCTCGGCGCACGGCGACCGAGCTGTACCTCATCCGCGAGGTGCAGAAGGTCTACAAGTCGCAGGGCGTCGACATCAACGACAAGCACATCGAGATCATCGTCAAGCAGATGATGAAGAAGGTGCAGGTGGAGCAGAAGGGCGATACCACCTACCTGCCCGGCCAGTACGTCGACCGCAACGAGATGCTGAGGTCGAACGCCGAGCTCAAGAAGGCCAAGGAGGAGCCGGCGCAGTTCAACGAGATAATCCTCGGCATCACCAAGGCGTCGCTTGCCACGGACTCCTTCCTCTCGGCCGCTTCCTTCCAGGAGACCACCAAGGTGCTTACGGACGCCGCCCTCGAGGGCCGCACGGACAAGCTCCTGGGGCTGAAGGAGAACGTGATCATCGGCAAGCTGATCCCGGCGGCAACGGGCCTCAAGCGTTACCGCCGCGTCGAGATCGAGCCCACGGAGCCCGTCCGGCGCCACGCTCCCGACGAGATCGGCCTCCTCGACGAGACGGAGCTGGCCGCCGAGCTCGGCCTGACCGACTCCGGCGAGATCGAGGGTTTCGGCATGGGCGGCGACGGCGGCGACGGCGACACGGGCTTCGGCGACCTGGCCGACCTGCCCGGCGAGGGTGACGGCGAGAGGTAGCCGCCTGAGGGCCCGCTCGGTAGTGGTTGCGGCGTGCGAGATTCGCGCCCCCTCCCGCGGGGCATAGGGGAGATGTGGCGGTCGAGCACCAGCCGCTCCTTCTGATCCAGGCGCGCAACCTGATCACGAACCTTGCGCTGCCCGCATTCCTGACCGATCCCGACGGCCGGCTCCTCTTCTTCAACGACGCGGCGGCCGCCGTTCTCGGCCGCCGCTTCGAGGAGGTCGGTCAGCTTCCGCAGGAGGTATGGGCACGCGACATAGGGCCCTTCGACGACCAGGGACGACCGCTCGCAGATGGCTCGCTGCCCCTGGCGATGGCGCTTCGGAACGGCCATCCGGCGCAGGGCCGCTTCCATGTCCGCCTGGGTGAGAGCGGCCTGCGCGAGGTCGAGGTCAGCGCACTCCCGCTGCTCGAGCCCGGGTTCTACGAGGGTGCGCTAGTGGTCTTCTGGCCCGTCGAGGACGCGGCGCCAGAGACGACGTAGGCAATGCGGATCAGGTTCTGGGGCGTGCGCGGCTCGGTCCCCGTCCCGAACCGGCGCATGCTTCGCTACGGGGGCAACACCTCGTGCGTCGAGGTCACCCTCGAAGACGGGACGCAGGTCATCCTCGACGCGGGCACCGGGATTCGCGAGCTCGGGATGGATCGTGCGTCGGCCTCCCGGAGCCTGCAATTGCTGCTTACTCACCTGCACCTCGACCACATACACGGACTGCTCTTCTTCCCGCCGCTCTTTGACCCGGCAAACGAGATCCTGGTCTACGGCCCACCCGCGCCCGGTCCCGGCCTCGATCAGCGGCTGGCCCGCTACCTCTCGGCTCCCCTCTCCCCGCTGGACCTGCGAGAGCTGCCCGCGCGCGTCGAGTTCGCGGCATGCCCCTACGAGGAGTGGGAAGTCGGCAATGCGCGCATCCGGGCGGCCATAGTCGCTCACCGGGGCGTGACGGTCGGCTACCGAATCACGGAGGGGGACGACTCGCTCTGCTACCTGCCCGACCACGAGCCCGCCCTCGGCGGGGCGCTGGCGGAAGCCGCGGCCGGGTGGATCTCAGGCATCGGCCTCGCAGCCGGCGCCTCCGTGCTCATTCACGACGGGCAATACACGGAGGACGAGTACTCGGCGCACCTCGGCTGGGGCCACAGCAGCGTGTCCGACGCCGTCACTTTCGCACGGCGAGCCGAGGCCCAGCGGCTCGTCCTCTTCCACCACGACCCGACCCACGACGACGGCGCCCTGGACGAGCTGGGCGAGCGCGCCCGGGCAGGGTGGGAGAACGCGGGCGGCGACCCCTACGACCTCTCGCTGGCCACCGAGGGCGCCACTCTCACGACCTAGGCCCTTGGGCAGCCTCGGCCGCGGGTGGAGGCGTCAGGTGGTCTGCCCAGGCGAGGAGCCTGTCCACGTGGTGTTCGGTCATCCCCACGGCCGACTCCGTCTGCAGGAGGAGGGTCGGGGCCTCGCGCGCCGCCGCCCACCGGCGGCAGGCGTCGTCGATGCTGTCGTCGATCCAGGCGGCCGGGCGGTCGCCCGCGTACTCGTCGATCGCGTCGAGCTTCCAGTGCGCGGCCCCGAACACCGCCTGCCCCTCGAAGAAGAGGCACGGCAGATCGCAGTCAAGGTTGAGGATGTACGGCAGGTATTCGTTGGCCTTCTCCTCCCAGCCGGTTGCCCATACCAGCTCGAAGCGCCTGGACAGGCGCACCAGCCGCTCGCCGACGTTTGGGGGAATGCAGTGCGCGACCCCGTCGATCCAGTGGAATGGGCCGGGCACTTCCCCTGCGTCCGGCGAGAACCCGAACAGGCTGATGACTCCGTCCACGTCGACGAACAGAAGCGGTGACCTGGTGCGTTCTGTCACGAAGGCGTACGAAACCCTTCACATGGGAACTCGATAGGTTGACTATCGCATCGGCTTCCAGCTAAGGCGGGAGGCCCATTAGCCGATAGCTCGAATAGCGGTTCGGGTAACCCGCACTTCCTACGAGATGACCCTCCAAATCGGAATCCTTCTCGCGCTGTTGTGCGCGCTCGCTACAAACCTGGGCTTCCTCTTCAAGCACCGGGGGGCTTGCGCGGCTCCGGCCGTGAGGATGCGGCACCCGTTGCGCAGCGCGATTGACCTGTTCCGGTCCAAGTGGTTCGCGATCGGGATGCTCGTGGCGATCGGCGCCTGGTGTCTCCACGTGGCCGCTCTCGCCATGGCGCCGCTGTCGCTCGTCCAGGCGCTGATCTCGGGCGGGCTCGTCTTCCTCACCGTGCTCGCCGAGCGCTACTTCGGCTGCTCGGTGGGCGTACGCCAGTGGAGCGGAGTGGGCCTCACGGCTCTCGGGCTCGAGCTGCTCGCTGTCACCCAGCCCTCCGGAACCGTCGCGCACTCGAGCTACTCGGTGGCCGGGATGATCGCCTTCGAGTCCGCCCTCATGGCGGTGGGCATGACGCTCGTCTTCTCGCGGCGACTCGGATCACACGAGCACCACGGTGTGGTGCTCGGGACGGCCGCCGGAATCCTGTTCGGCGTCTCCGACATCGCCATAAAGGCCCTCACCGGCTCGGTCGGCGGGGAGGGCGCCATCGGGCTGGTATCACCGTGGCTCCTCACCTGCATCACCGCGTCGGTGATCGCCTTCTACGCGTCCGCGCGCGGGTTGCAGAAGGGCGAGGCCGTTCCCGTCATCACCCTTACGAGCGCTGCCGCCAACATCTCGACGATCAGTGGCGGCATCCTCGTCTTCGGCGACCCGATGCCGGGCGACCCCGTTGGCGTCGTCATCCAGAGCCTCGCCTTCGTCATGGTCATCGTGGCGGCCGCCCTCACACCGGCCCCGCTGCGGGCCGCCCGCACCGCCACCGCCTGAGCCCCATCCCAACTGGGACACGCATTCGGACTCGCGCGTTCCGTCGGACTCGCGCGTTCGGGCGCGGCCTGAGCGCCATCCGGGCCTGGGCTCTTTCAAGCCCCATATACGGCCTAAAAGAGCCCACCTCCCGCGCCAGCGGCGCGCTGGGCTCCCTCGCGGCGGGGCGGGGCTCCCGTCTCCTGCAATAGTCAGGCGACGTGGAGCAGCGCATCAGCCTGATAACCCTCGGGGTCGAGGACCTCGACCGCTCGCGCGCCTTCTACGAGTCGCTCGGCTGGAGGACGAACGCCGCACCGGACGACGACGTCGTGTTCTTCCAGACCGGGGGGATGATCGTCGCCCTCTGGGACCGGGCCCGGCTCGCGGAGGACAGCGGCGTGGCGAACAGCCCGGGCTGGGGCGGCGTCACCCTGGCCTACAACGTCCGCTCCCCGGCGGAGGTCGACGCGGTCATCGGGGAGGCGCGCGCGGCGGACGCGGACATCCCACGCGAGCCGGCCGAGACCTTCTGGGGCGGCTATTCCGGCGTCTTCGTCGATCCTGACGGACATCCCTGGGAGGTGGCGCACAACCCGCACTGGACCGTCCACGAGGACGGGGCGGTCACCCTGCCGGGCTGAGGGCCGTTGCTACCATCACGCGCCGCATGCCCAGCATCAACCAGCTCGTCCGCAAGGGGCGCCGCAAGCCCAAGAAGAAGGTCGCGACGCCCGGCCTCAAGTCCGGACAGGGACGCAAGAAGCGGATCGCGGCGCCGCAGCGGCGCGGCGTTTGCACGCGCGTGTATACGACCACGCCCAAGAAGCCCAACTCCGCCCTCCGCAAGGTCGCCCGCGTCCGCCTGACCAACGGCATGGAGGTCACGGCCTACATTCCAGGCGAGGGCCACAATCTCCAGGAGCACTCGGTGGTGCTGGTGCGGGGCGGCCGGGTCAAGGACCTGCCGGGCGTCCGCTACAAGGTTGTGCGCGGCACCCTGGACGCCGCCGGCGTGTCGGACCGCAAGAAGGCCCGCTCCCAGTACGGGGCGAAGGCCCGCTAGATGCCGCGCCGCGCCGCAGCCGGGGTGCGCCCCATCGACTCGGACGCCATCTACGGCTCCAGGCTCGTCCAGCAGGTCATCAACAAGGTGATGGTCGACGGCAAGAAGTCCCTTGCCGAGCACATCGTCTACGACGCGCTCGAGATCCTCTCCAGGCGCACCGACCAGGATCCCGTCCCGGCCCTGGAGGAGTCGATCAAGCAGTTGACACCAGTGCTCGAGGTTCGCTCTCGCCGGGTTGGCGGGGCGACCTCCCAGGTGCCCGTCGAGGTGCCCCAGCGCCGCGCGCGGACACTTGCCGTCCGATGGCTGGTGGAGTTCGCGCGCGCACGGCGTGAGAAGTCGATGGCCGAGCGCCTGGCAGGCGAGCTCGGCGACGCGCAGTCTCAGCAGGGCGGCGCCTACAAGCGCAAGGACGACATCTACCGGATGGCTCAGGCCAACAAGGCCTTCGCCCACTACCGCTGGTAGCAGGGACGCGATAGGCGTCGCCTGGCGGCTCATCGGTCGCTCGCGTGCGAAGCACGCGTCGCTCCCCGCTTCCTTGCCAGGCTCGCCTCTAGCGTCCCTGCTCCCAGCGGTCGGCCCTCTGTGAGTTAGGGTGCTGAGACTGTGCGGGGCCGCGACTCGAGGAACTCCGCTCGAACGGGTCAGGCGCTCGCCGAGCAGCGGAGGCGCCGCCGCCAGGGAGCCGAGCCCCCGCAAAGGGAGCCGAGCGCCGCCAGAGAGAGCTAGCCCGC
>JBKPHP010000163.1:0-3106 GCA_046729895.1 Actinomycetota bacterium | reverse complement strand
GGAACTCGGTCTTCTTGATCATCCCCTGGCGAGTTGCGAACACCAGGTACTTGCCCTCGGAGAAGTCGCGGGTGGCCTGTACGGCCTGTACGCGCTCGCCCTCCCGCAGCGGCAACACGTTGACGAGCGCGCGACCCTTCGCCGTGCGCGAAGCCTCCGGCAGCTCGTAGACCTTCTGGCGGTAGACCTTGCCGCGGTTGGTGAAGAAGAGCAGGTAGTCGTGCGTCGAGCAGACGAAGAGATGCTCGATGTAGTCCTCGTCCTTCATGTCCATGCCGGTCACGCCCATACCGCCGCGCTACTGCTTGCGGTACGTGGCGAGCGGGAGCGACTTGATGTAGCCCGACTTCGTGATCGCGATGACCATCTGCTGGTCCGCGATCAGGTCCTCGATGTCGATCTCGTCCTCGGAGTGGGTGACCTCGGTGCGCCGCTCGTCGGCGTGGCGCTCCTTGATCTCGCGCAGCTCCTCCTTGATGAGGCCCATCACCTTGGACTCGTCGCCGAGGATCTCCCGCAGCTCCCTGATGCGCTCGGCCGTGTCCGCGTGCTCCTGCTTGATCTTGTCCGCCTCGAGCGCGGTGAGCCGCTGCAGCCGGAGATCCAGGATCGCCTGGGCCTGGATCCGCGACAGCTCGAACTTCTTCATCAGCCCGCCCCGCGCCGTGTCGGGGTCGCGCGACCGCCTGATCAGCTCGATCACCGCGTCGATGTCGCCGATCGCGACGAGCAGCCCGTCGAGGATGTGAAGCCGTGCTTCCTTCTCCCGCAGCTCATGCTTGGTCCGGCGGACGATGACGTCGCGCTGATGATCGACGTAGTTCTTGATCAGCGGGACCAAGCCGAGGGTCCGCGGGACGCCGTCCACGAGCGCGACCATGTTCACGCCGAAGGTGGTCTGCAGCGGCGTGTGCTTGTAGAGCTTGTTCAGCACGACCTTGGGAATCGCGTCGCGCTTGAGCTCGATCACCAACCGGATGCCCGCCTTGTCCGACTCGTCCCTGAGGTCCGAGACCTCCTTCAGCCTGCCGCTGTGAACCGCCTCGGCAATCTTCTTGACCAGGCCGGCGCCCTCGTTGCGACCGTCCATCTTCGAGACCTGGTACGGCATCTCGGTGACGACGATCGCCTCCTTGCCCTGCCGCAGGGGCTCGATGTGCGCCCTCCCGCGCACCACCAGCCGGCCGCGGCCCGACTCGTAGGCGTCCTTGATCCCCTGCCAGCCGACAATCATGCCGCCGGTGGGGAAGTCCGGGCCCTTGATGTGACGCATCAGCCCGGCGAGGTCGATGTCCGGGTCGTCGATGTAGGCGACCGTGGCGTCGATCGCCTCGGCGAGGTTGTGCGGCGGGATGTTGGTGGCCATGCCGACCGCGATCCCGGTGGCGCCGTTGACCAGCAGGTTGGGGAAGCGCGACGGAAGCACCAGCGGCTCCTGGCGCGACTCGTCGTAGTTGGGCCCGAAGTCGACGGTGTCGGCGTCGATGTCGCGCAGCATCTCGGTGGCCAGCCGCGCGAGGCGGGCCTCGGTGTAGCGCATCGCCGCCGGCGGATCGTTGTCGATCGACCCGAAGTTGCCCTGGGGCTCCACCAGCGGGCAGCGCATCGCGAAGTCCTGCCCGAGCCGGACGAGGGTGTCGTAGATCGCAGTGTCGCCGTGGGGATGGAAGTTCCCCATCACGTCGCCGACCACGCGGGCGCACTTGCGGAACGGACGATTGGGCTGGAGGCCGGACTCGTGCATCGCGTACAGCACCCGGCGATGGACCGGCTTCAGGCCGTCCCGCGCGTCCGGTAGCGCCCGCCCCACGATAACGCTCATCGCGTAATCGAGGTAGGAGGAGCGCATTTCCTCCTCGAGGCCGCGCGGCTCGATGTTGCCGCCAGTTAACTGCTCGATGCTCATTGCGCTCCGCTCCGATCGGCCGGCTGGCGGCTGGCAGATGGCAGCTGGCAGGGCGTCGTCGTTGCACGCTCTGCCAGCCGCGCCGGCGAAGCCGGCGCCGCCCTGCCAGCCGCCGGCCCCTTAGACATCGAGCTCAGCCTCCCGTGCATACGTCTCGATGAACTCGCGACGCGGCTCAACTCGGTCCCCCATCAGCATCGAGAAGATCTGGTCCGCGGCGCTGGCATCGTCGATCGTCACCACCTGGAGGGTGCGCTTCTCCGGATCCATGGTGGTCTCGAAGAGCTGGTCGGCGTTCATCTCGCCGAGCCCCTTGAAGCGCTGGAGCGGCACCTTGTGGCGCGCCGTCTCGAGCACCTTGCGGCGGAGCTCCTCGAAAGAGAGCGCCGCCTCGCGCCGATCGCCGAGGGTGATCTCGAACGGCGGGGTGCCGGCCAGCGACTCCAGCTCCCCGTGGACCCGCACCAGCCCCTTGTACTCGTTCGTGGAGAACATGTCCTTGCGCAGGCGATAGGTGCCGGCCGAGCCGGTCTTGCGCTCGACCACCCGCACCACGAGCTCCATCGGGTCCTCGTCGACCAGTTCGGTCTCGTAGGGCTCGCCCACAGGGTCCTTGCCCCTGACGAGCTTGACGACCTGCTCTGGCTTCGTCAGACCGTCGTCGAGGATCTGCGACTCCTCTAGGAAGGTGATCGTCTCGTGCCCCCACTCGGCACGGAGCGCCGAGGCCCAGCCCTCGTATTGCTTCAGCAGCCGTCCGTACTTCTGCCAGCGCGAGTGGGTGAGCTTGAAGTGCTTGCCCTCGCGGTCCCTGATCTCGATCTTCTCCAGCTTGTCTCGCAAGAGGACCTCCTCGAGCTCGGCCTCCTTCTCGATGTAGACCTCCTGCTTGCCGTCCTTGATCCTGTACAGCGGGGGCTTGGCGATGTAGACGTAGCCCGCGTCGATCAGCTGGGGCATCTCCCGGTACAGGAAGGTCAGCACCAGCGTGCGGATGTGGGCTCCGTCCACGTCTGCGTCGGTCATCACCACCACCTTGTGGTAGCGAGCCCGCTCGAGGTCGAACTCCTCGCGGATGCCGGTGCCGATGGCCGTGATCAGCGCCTGGATCTCGATGTTCGAGAGGACCTTGTCGATCCGGTTCTTCTCGACGTTGATGATCTTTCCGCGGAGCGGCAGGATCGCCTGGGTGTTGCGATC
>JBKPHP010000162.1:0-20532 GCA_046729895.1 Actinomycetota bacterium | reverse complement strand
GAGGCGGCGGTGCGCTGCGGGGGTCTGGTTACGGGGCCCATTGGTTCTTTCCGGGGCTTTCTAGAGGCCCTACCTTAGAGACGCCTAAAAGGGCCTCCGGGGGGGATCGCCACGAGGGCGCGCAGCCTTCCCCGCCGGCCCGCGGCGGCCGCTAGGGCCTTGCGCAGCGCGCGGCGCGCCGCGCGGTCGGGAGGCTCGGGGCCGCGCGCCTCGTAGCGGTGCGCCCGCAGCCCGGCCGCGTAGCCGGCGGCGTCCGGCCCGGCCATTCGTGCGAGTCGGTCCTCGATGGCGCGCAGTGTCGTGCCTGCCGGGACGCGCCACCCCAGCCTCCGTAGCGCCGACTCGAACTCGCGAAGCTGGGCCTCGGCGGCCTCACCGTCGGTGGCCGGACGCCGCCGCCCAAGGCGCCGCAGGCCGAGCCAGGCGGCCACCGCAAGCGCCGCGACGGCGAGCATGAGCGCTCCCACCCGCCAGCTGGTGTCGCCGCCGCCGCCACTGCCGCCCCCTGGAGCGTCCGCTCCACGCTGCGGACCCCCGCCGTCACCGCGCCTGGTGCGCACGTCCCCGGCCTGCCCGCCGGCACCGCCGAGCGCCTCGAGACCGCTGGCCTGGGTCTGGGCGGGGGCGGCGGGGGGCGTGGGGTCGAAGGTGACCCAGCCCACGCCGGTGACGAAGACCTCCACCCATGAGTGGGCATCGAGGTCGCGGACCCTGAATTCGCCCGTGTCGCTGTTGAACGATCCCGGGGTGAAGCCCGCCGCCACCCGGCTCGGTATCCCCACCATCCGCAGCATCAACGCCAACGCGCCCGAGAACTGCTGGCAGTAACCGACCCGGTCGCGCAGCACGAACGCCGCGAGGGGCAGGCGCCGGCGCGGGGGGTCCTCGTCATAGGTGTAGCGGCGCTGCAGGTATCGCTCGATGCGCGCTACCGCGTCATAGGCGGTCGGCGCGCCGGCCGTCAGCCGGCGCGCCAGTCGGTAGACGTCCCCGTACGGCGAGTGGAGCAGCGTGCTCTCGGCCCTAGGAGTGCCGCCAACCGGCCCGCCCCGCAGCGGCATCACGGTCTCGCCTGCACCCGGCAGCTGGACGACCGTGTAGCGGTTGAGCTCGGGTGGGTAGCCAGCGGGGGCCCCGCGCATCTGCGCCGCGGTGGGCTTGGGGACATACGCGTTCACGCTGTAGGCGTCCCCCTTCTCGAGCGCGTCGTCGAGCTTGATCGTGGTCCCGTCGTCGGCGGTCACGGTCGGGCCGGCGCCCTTCACCTGGTAGATCGTGCCCGGGCCCACTATCAGATCGCTGCGAAGCGAGCGAACAGTCACGCGAATATGCTTGTCCCAACGGGGGTTGTACTCGAAGTAGTCCCAGTGCCGGCCGCGCCGCCTGAACCGCTGGGGCAGGTCGGCCAGCGCGTTGCTGTGACCCTCGCGCAGGCGAAGCCAGCGAACGCCGTCGAAGCGGTCGAGCACCTCGGTCCTCCAGTAGAGGGCCTGAGAGGACTTGACGTTCAGCAGCGTGGTTCCTTCCCGCGGCCAAGCGAGCGGCCCGTAGGAGTGGTTCCAGTCGAAGACGATGCTCTTGCCACCCCCGAACCAGTCGAAGGAGCGGTAGTCCCACCAGGGCTGGTCGCCGTCGAGCGCGGCTGCAACGGGCAGCGAGCACACCCCCGCGGCGAGCGTGGCGGCTGCCGCCGCAAGAGCGTCCCTCCGCCCGAGGCGGGGCAGCCACAGCCAAGCGCCCACCAGAAGCAACAGCACGAAGCCCCGGGTCAGCGGGGAGCCGGGGTCGTGGTTGGTGACCGCGGTCCCGTACAGCACGAGGAGCGTGACCAGTGCCTCGGCCCGCCAGAAGCGGCGGTAGCGCCGCGCCGGCCAAAACGCCAGGGCGGCGGCAGCCGTCAGCAGCAGCGGAGCGCCCAGTAGCACGGTCAGCCGCACCCAGCCGTCCGGGCCTTTGTACGGCCAGTCGATCGTGCGAATACCCGACAGTCCCCGGTCGAGCCCGTCGGCGAGCTCGTGCCAGCCGCCAGGCAGCATGAGCCGCCCCT
This sequence comes from Actinomycetota bacterium, assembly GCA_046729895.1. Classification (GTDB taxonomy): domain Bacteria; phylum Actinomycetota; class Thermoleophilia; order Solirubrobacterales; family Thermoleophilaceae; genus DASXBA01. The sequence continues at coordinate 18,485 of JBKPHP010000162.1, read as the reverse complement.
GCAGCCCGACCGCGGCGAGTCCGGCCACCAGGATGCCGAGCGTGACGGCCGAGGCCAGGCCGATCATGAGCGGGCGCGGCAGCCCCAGCCCCGGCAGCAGCGACAGGAGGCCCGCGCCGCCCGTGGCGATGGCGACGAGCAGCGCCGCATGCCCGGCGGGGGCGTGGGCCACCATTCCCCACCAGTGTCCGACGCCGTACGCCGCTAGGGCCGCAAAGGCGACGAGCCGCAGCAGCGGCGAGTCGCGGCCCTCCGCCTCGGCCGGCAAGCCAGCGGCGCGCACCGGGCGCGCGGCGAGCCGCGCGGCAGCGCCGCTCACGCGGCCTCGCTCCTCGTGGGTCGCACGGGGCGCCGTACTCGGTCCACCCGTACGCCCTCACAGCCGGCGACGGTGAACGCCGGGGTCCGGTCGCCAGCGGAGTGCGGCGTGACGAGCCAGCGGGAGCCCGCCGGAAGGCGCTCGAGCGCCCCGGGTGCGCGGTGCTGCGCCCTCGCGGTGACCCAGATCACCGCCCCACCGCGCCCGCCGCGCGACAGCGCCGGCGGCGCGGGCGAGGGCTCGACGAGCGCGAGCCGGACGTGAACCGTGGGCCAGGCCCCCAGGTCGGCGCCGACCTCCACCGGCCGCCTCTCGCCGGGCAAGAGGATCGCGCAGCCGCCGGCCCGTGCGAGATGGACGCACAGCGACCCCGCGGCGCGGACCGCGGCGTCGAGTGCCTCCTCGCCGGCAGGGCGGGTCGCATCGAGGACGATGAGCGGTGCGGCGTCGAGGCCGGCAACGAGACGGCGCTCGAGCATTTCCCCGGACCGTGCGACGGCAGGCCAGTGGATGCGCGAGGCGGGCGCACCCTGGCGGTAGGGGCGCAGTCCGTCGATCTCGAGCTCGGCGGTGGAGCGGTCGAGGCGACGGGAGGGGCCGAACTGCTCCCCCTCCTCGGCCGTCCCGGCGCCGGCCCCGCCGCGCCTGACCGGCTCCACGGGCTCGATGCGGGGGAGCACGAGAAGCTCCTCGCCGCCCTCGCCCCAGATCTCCACCCGGTCGAGGCCGAGTGGATCGCGGACGACCAGGACGGCGGGCTCGAGGCGCCTGCGTCCGCGCCGAGAGAAGCGTACGTTCAGGCGCACGCGACGCCACCAGCGTCCCGCCACCGGCACAGGCCAGCCCAGGAGCGGCTCGAGCAGATCCCCTCCAGGCGGCGGTAGCATCCCCGTCCTGAGGTCCAATCGCAGCGGCCACGGCTCCTCCTCGACGACCGTGTGCGGGCCTGGCGCGCGCGTCACCCGCGCCCCGTGCGCCGCGAGCCGGACCCAGGCGAGCGCGGCGACGGCAATACCGGCGAGGGCGACGCCGGGCACGTACAGTGACGCTGTGTCGAAGGTCGCGCCCGCCAGGCATAGGCCGACGCCGAGAGCCGCCGTGGCAAGCGCCCGGCTCACAGCGCCCCCGACCGAGCCATCGGTCGTGTCTCGCGAGTGAAAGGCCCGCTTCGCAAGGACGCAGGGCGCATTCGATGCCGGAGGCATCGGCGAGCCCCAGGGAGCGCAGCGACCGGTCGGCGCCGCAAGGCGCCGCGCGTCGAGGCGGAGGCTTGCAGTCGCGAGACGCGAGCGAGGGTGAGAGAGGCGGCGTTCACAGCGCCGGCACGCGGTCGAGCGCGTCGCGGATCACGCCGGGGCGCTCGTCTCGGGCCACGTCGGGCGCCAGCAGCAGCCGATGAGTAAGCACGGTCGGCGCCAGCGCCTGCACGTCGTCCGGGATCGCGTGGTCGCGCGCCTCGAGCGCGGCGAGCGCCTTGGCGGCGCGGAAGAGCATCAGCCCGGCGCGGGGGCTCGCCCCGAGCTCGACCCTCGGATCGGCGCGGGTCGCGTCGAGCACGGCCACTATGTATCGCCGGAGGGCTTCGCTGCCGTGAACCCGAGCGGCGGCCGCCTGCGCGGCCAGTACCTCGCCCACCTCGGCGACGGGTTCCAGGTCGAGCACGCGGTCGTGCTCGGCGTGGTTGGCAAGCATGTCGGTCTCGTCCTCGGCCGACGGGTAGCCGAGCGAGACCCTCACCATGAAGCGGTCGAGCTGGGCCTCGGGCAGCGGGTAGGTGCCCTCGTACTCGATTGGGTTCTGGGTGGCGAGGACGATGAACGGACGTGCCAGCTCGTGTGTGTGCTTGTCGACGGTCACGTGACGCTCCTGCATGCACTCGAGCAGGCCCGACTGGGTCTTTGGCGAGGCGCGATTGACCTCGTCGACGAGCACCACGTTGGCGAAGACGGGTCCAGGCCGGAACTCGAAGCGGTTCTCTCGCTGGTTGAAGACATTCGTGCCGACCACGTCCGCGGGCAGCAGGTCGGCGGTGCACTGGATCCGGGCGTACTCGGCATCGATCGAGCGGGCCAGCGCACGGGCCAGAGCCGTCTTGCCAACCCCCGGATAGTCCTCGATCAGCACGTGGCCTTCCGCCAGCAGCGCGATCAGTACGTCCCTCATCGCGTTCGCCGGCGCCTTCACCGCCCGGGCGAGGTTGCCGCGCAGGCGCGAGCCGAGCTCCTGGACCGCGGGAGGATCGATCTCGGGCAGGATTGCCATGCCGGCACCCATGGTAAGAGGAGGCGCCAGTCGCCAGTCGCCAGTCGCCAGAAAGGCGGTTCGGCGAGATCCTGAGGACTGACGACCGAGGACTGAGGACCGACGACTAAGCCTGCGTCGGCTCCTCGGACCTGGTGAGCTCCCGCACGGCTGCCTCCGGATCGGCCGAGCGCATCAGCACCTCGCCGATGAGCACGGCGTCCACGCCAGCCTGCTCGAGCTCCTCGATCTGCTCCCGACCCGTGATGCCGGATTCGGAGACCACGATCTTTCCTGCGGGGACGTCTGCCAGCAGCTCGAAGGTGCGGCGCATGTCGACGCTGAAGTCACTGAGGTCGCGGTTGTTGATCCCGATCACGTCCGCGTCGACCTCGAGCGCCGTCTCCAGCTCCTCCGGGGCCGACACCTCGACGACCGCGTCGACGTCCAGGTTGCCTGCGAGGCCGTGGAGGGTGCCGAGCTCACGCCGATCGAGCGAGCCCACGACGAGCAGAACCGCGTCCGCCCCCACTGCCTTGGCCTCGTAGAGCTGGTAGGGATCGATGGTGAAGTCCTTGCGCAGCAGCGGCAGCTCGGTTGCCGCTCGCGCCTCCCGAAGGTCGGCGAGCGAGCCGCCGAAATGGGTCTCCTCGGTGATGATCGATATTGCCGCGGCCCCGCCCCGCTCATAGGCACGGACCACTGCGGGGCAGCTCGCGTCCTCGCGAATTGCTCCGGCCGACGGCGAGCGGCGCTTGTGCTCGGCGATCACCGACGTGCCGGGGCGCGCCAGCGCCTCAGCGAACGGCCTTCCCTCGCCCCGCACGCCGGCCTCGCTCTCGAGCTGGGAGAGAGGCCGCTCGCGCTTTCGCTGCGCGAGCGCGTCGCGGGTAGCCTGGATCAGGGGATCCAAGCCCGCGCTCATGCCAGCTCCCGGCTGCGCTCGACGAACCGCCGCAGCACTGTGCGCGCGGTGCCCGAGTCCACCGATTCCTCAGCACGGCGCACCCCGGCCTCGATCGTCTCCTCCAGGCCGGCGACGTAGATCGCCGCGCCCGCGTTCAAGATCGCGAGCGCGCGCTCGGTGCCCGGCTCTCCGGACAGCACGCGCCGCAGCACTTCGGCGTTCTGCTCCGGCGTACCCGCGCCCACGGCACCGTCGGTGGCGCGTTCCAGGCCAACCTCCTCCGGGGTGACCTCGAAGCTCCTAAGCCCTCCGTCCCTCAGCTCCACGACTTGAGTTGCCCCCGAGACGCTGAACTCGTCGAGGCCATCCGCACTCGACACTACCAAGGCGGCCTCGGTGCCGAGCTCGCGCAGGGCGGCTGCGATTGTCTCGAGGTACCCGGCATCGGACACCCCGATCACCTGGCGCCGCGCGCTGGCCGGATTGGTGAGAGGGCCCAGGAAATTGAAGATGGTCCGCACGGCGAGCTCCTTGCGGACCGGCACGACGTGCCGCATGGCCTGGTGGTGGCGCGGAGCGAACATGAATCCGAAGCCGACGACGTCGATGCACTCGGCGACGGCCGCCGGCTCCAGCTCGATGCTGGCTCCGAGCGCCTCGAGGACATCGGCGGAGCCGCACTGGCTCGTCGCGGAGCGGTTGCCGTGCTTGGCCACCCTGCAGCCCGCCCCGGCGGCCACGAACGCGGCGGTCGTGGACACGTTGAAGGTGGGCAGCCCGCCTCCTGTGCCGGCGGTGTCGACAAGCTCACCCGCGACCTGGACCTTCTCGGCGAGCTCGCGCATGGTCCTCGCGAGGCCGGCTATCTCGTCGACGGTCTCGCCCTTCGTCCGCAGCCCGATCAGGAAGCCGGCGGTCTCCGCCTCGGAGGCGTTGCCGGACATCACCTCACGGAGCACGCGAGACGCCTCGTCCGCGGACAAGTCCTGCCCTGCGCAAAGGCGGTCGATCGCGTCGGTGATTACGGCGTTAGGCATCCAGGAAGTTCCCGAGGAGCGCCATGCCGGCGTCCGTAAGGATCGACTCGGGGTGGAACTGCACGCCCTCCGCCGGCAGCTCGCGGTGCCGCAGGCCCATCACGGTGTCCCCGGAGCGGGCCGAGACGTCGAGCTCGTCGGGAACGTCGGGGTCTACGACGAGCGAGTGATAGCGGCCCACCACGAGGGGCGATTCGAGTCCCTGGAAGATCGTTCTGCCATCGTGCTCCACGCCGGCGGTCTTGCCATGCACGGGCTCCCCGCGCACGACGCGCCCGCCGAAGGCAACCGCCAGGGCCTGGTGGCCGAGGCAAACCCCCAACACCGGTGTGCCGGCCTCGGCGAAGCGCTTGACCGCCTCTCCCGAGATCCCGGCCTCGGCGGGGGTGCAGGGGCCGGGCGACACAATCGCCTTGTCGAAGCCGCCCGCGAGCAGCTCGTCCACGCTCGCCTCGTCGTTGCGCACGATCTCGAGCTCCGACCCGAGCTCGCCCAGGTACTGGACGAGGTTGTAGGTGAAGGAGTCGTAGTTGTCGATCACGAGAGTGCGGGTCACGGCCAATCCGCCTCCGAGCAGGCAAGGCGTACGGCCTCGAACACCGCCCCGGCCTTGACCTCGGTCTCCCTCACCTCGTAACCCGGCTCGGAGTCCGCCACGATCCCGCCGCCGGCCTGCACGTACACCCGGCCGTCCTTGACGAGCGCCGAGCGGATGTAGATGCAGGTATCGAGCTCACCTGTGTAGGACAGGTACCCGACCGCCCCGCCGTAGGGACCGCGCCTCGTCGGCTCCAGCTCGTCGATGATCTGCATGGCCCGGATCTTCGGCGCCCCCGACAGCGTCCCGGCCGGCAGCGAGGCCCGCAGGGCGTCCATGGCGGTCACGCCGGCCCGCAGCCTGCCGGAGACAGAGCTCACGATGTGCATCACGTGCGAGTACGTCTCGACGACCATCAGCTCGTCGACGCTCACGCTGCCGTACTCGCAGACCCGCCCCAGGTCGTTGCGGCCTAGGTCCACGAGCATCACGTGCTCGGCCCGTTCCTTTTCGTCGGCGAGCAGACCTCGCGCACCCTTCAGGTCCTCCTCGGTGGTGCCGGCGCGAGGCCTCGTGCCGGCGATCGGTCGCTGCTCCGCCCGGCGGCCCTCTACCTTCACGAGCGACTCGGGCGACGCGCCCGCGATCTCGAAGTCCTGGAAGTCCAGGAAGTACATGTACGGGCTGGGGTTGACCGTGCGCAGGCCCCGGTAGATGGAGAAGGCGCCCACCGGCGACTCGGCGCTCCAGCGCTGGCTCGGCACCACCTGGTAGACGTCGCCGGACCGGATGTACTCCTTGGCCCGCTCGACGGCGGCGGTGTACCCGTCGTAGCCGATGTTCGAGTCGAACCCCGGCGCCTCGCGCCGGCCCGCGAGCACCCGCGGCACGGGGCCGGCGAGCCGCTCGCGCACGTCCGCGATGGCGCCGGCCGCTGCCCCGTACGCCCGTTCGACGTCCTCCTCTGCGAACACGTTGGCCAGCACGGTGACCTCGTGCCTGAGGTGATCGAACGCCACCAGCAGGTCCGACACCATGAGAGCGAGGTCCGGGAGGCCAAGCTCATCGGGGTTCGCCTGCCCGACCGTGGGCTCGGCGCTGCGCACCAGGTCGTAACCGAACAGGCCGACGGCCCCGCCCGCGAACGGCGGCAGCCCGTGGAGCGGCGCGATCCGGTAGCGGCCCAGCTCGGCCTCGACGAGCGCGTACGGGTCCCCGGGGTCGCCCTGGCTCCAGCGGATCACCGTCCGGGGGCGGAAGCCGAGGAACGACCAGCGTCCGAAGCGCTGTCCCTGCTCGGCCGACTCGAGCAGGAAGGATGGCCCGCCGCCCCGCAGCTTCAGGTAGGCCGAGACGGGCGTCTCGGTGTCGGCTACGAAGGTGTGGCGCAACGGCACGAGCGTGTGCTCGTGGGCCAGTGCCTGAACCTCCTGCAGGCTAGGGAAGATGTGGAGCTCGGCCGGCTCAACGGCGACGGCCATTCAGCTCCTCGAACGCGTCTTCCAAGCTGAGCCCGCGCGACGCGAGCAGGACCGCGAGGTGGTAGAGCAGGTCCGCCGCCTCCGCCGCCAGGCGCCCGTCGTCCTCCTCGCGCGCCGCCCGCGCGGCCTCCTCGGCCTCTTCCTGGACCTTGTCGCCTATCCGCGTCGGCTCCGCAAGCAACTCGGCCGTGTAGCTGCCCTCGGGCGGCCGCGCCTGGCGCTCCGCGATCACCCGCTCGAGCCCGGGCAGCGCCTCGTGAGGCGCGGGTGCCAAATCGCCGTTGTGGAAACAGGTCCGCTCCCCGGTATGGCAGGCGGGACCGGCGGGCTCCACCAGCACCAGCACCGCATCCAGGTCGCAGTCGAAGCGCAGCTCACGTACGCGCATGACGTTGCCCGACGTCTGCCCCTTGTGCCACAGCTCGCCGCGCGAGCGGCTCCAGAACCAGGCCTCACCGCTCTCGCGGGTGCGCCTCAGCGCCTCCTCGTTCACGTAGGCCAGCGTGAGCACCTCGCCGGTGCGCCAGTTCTGCGCCACGCACGGCGCCAAGCCGTTCTCGTCGAATTCGATCTGCGGGTCCACCCCGAGCATTGTCGCAACGGAGCCGTTCGGGGGGCCAAGGCGAGCGGACTTGATCTCGGCACGAGGGGAGGGCATCCTCCAGACGAGTTTCGAGCAGTGGGGGTGGGAGATGCATGCACGGCTAAGCCGGTGGGCGGGTCTGCCGCCGGAACGGCTCACCCAGACCGTCACGGAGTTCGAGCAGGAGTCGCTTCCAGTCCTGGAGCAGCAGCCCGGGTTCGGAGGCGTCGTCGTGATGGTGGATGAGAATGCGGGCAAGGCGGCGGTGATCACGTTCTGGGAGACGCGTGACCAGATGCGCGCGACCGACAAGCTTGCCGAGGAGATGAGGGCGAGGGCCGAGGCGACGGCCCAGGCACAACGCGACCCGGTGGTCGACCACTACGAGATCCTGCTCCGCAGCTAGCGCCCCGCTCCGCTTCGGGACAGGTGCTACTCGATCCCCAGCCGGTCGAGGAGCGCCTCATCGCGTCGCCAGCCCTTGCGCACGCGAACGCTCAGGTCGAGGTGCACGGGCCTGCCCGTATCAAGCTCCATCTCGCGGCGCGCCGAGGCGCCGATTGCCTTCACCATGCGCCCGCCCGCTCCGATCAGGATGCCCTTCTGGGACTCGGTCTCGGCCCAGATGCGCGCATGGACGAGCAGCGAGCCATCGTCCCGCTCCTCGACCTCCTCCACCTGCACCTCGACGGCATGCGGCACCTCCTCGCGCGTTCGTGCCAGCGCCTGCTCGCGGATCAGCTCCGCGAGCCGCACTCGCTCGGGAAGGTCGGTGCGCTCGTCTGGGGGGTAGAGCAGGGGGCTCTCCGGGAGGAGCGAGACCAGGTGCTCAACCAGCTCGGGTACTCCTGCGCCGGTCTTCGCGCTCACCGGGAAGACCTCTCCTTGCTCGCCGAGCTCTGCGGCCGCCGACAACGCCTTCATGCTGCGGGCAGCGTCGAGAAGGTCGACCTTGTTGACGGCGGTCACCGCGGGGAGGCCGACGTTCCGGATCGCCCGTGCGATGAAGCGGTCGCCCGGACCCACCCGCTGGTCGCCGCCCACGACGAAGAGGGCGGCATCCGCGTCGGTCAGCGCGCGCTCCACCCGCCGTTGCATCCGCTCGGTCAGCGGGTCACGCGGCCGCTGCACGCCCGGCAGGTCCACGAGCACGAGCTGCCAGTCATCGGCGGTGGCGATGCCGCGGATCTCGCGCCGGGTCGTCTGCGGCTTGTCGGACACGATCGCGACCTTTCCCCCCACGATGGCGTTCATGAGCGTGGACTTGCCGGCGTTGGGGCGACCCGCCAGCGCCACGAAGCCCGCACGACTCACAAGGACGACAGGACCCGCCGCTGGAGATCCAGCATCTCGCCCGAGTCGGTCTCGTGGTCGTAGCCGCACAGGTGGAGCACCCCATGGACGACCGCCTCGGTGAGCTCCTCGGTGTGCTCGGGACAGATCACCACGTCGCCGAGCTCGCGCGGGCCGGCCGGCGCTCCCGCCTCGTCCACTGGGAACGAGAGCACGTCGGTCGGCTCGTCGAGCCCGCGGTGCTCGCGGTTGAGCTCGCGGATCCGCTCCGGTCCCACGACGGACACGGCCAGGTGCCCCTCGAAGACGCCCGCCGCCTCCAGCGCGGCGAGCGCGGCAGGCCGCACCGCCTCGGGCGCGCCGATCAACTCCAGCTCGATCAGCCCTGCTGCCGCCGCGCGGCGTGCTCGCGGAGGGCCGGCGCCTGCTTCTCGGCGTACTCGTTGTAGGCGGCGACGATCCGCTGCACGAGCTTGTGGCGCACCACGTCCTCGCTTCCGAAGCGCACGAACTCGATGTCCTCGACGTCCTTGAGGATGTCTCCGATGATCACGAGGCCCGAGCGCTGGTCCTTCGGCAGGTCGATCTGGGTGATGTCCCCGGTCACGACCATCTTCGAATTGAACCCGAGCCTCGTCAGGAACATCTTCATCTGCTCGGGGCTCGTGTTCTGCGCCTCGTCGAGGATGATGAAGGCATCGTTAAGGGTGCGGCCGCGCATGAACGCGAGCGGCGCGACCTCGATCACGCCGCGCTCGAGGTGCTGGTTGACGCGGTCGGGCTCGAGCATGTCGTAGAGGGCGTCGAACAGCGGCCGCAGGTATGGGTCGACCTTGGCCATGACGTCCCCGGGCAGGAATCCGAGCCGCTCGCCGGCCTCCACCGCGGGCCGCGTCAGCACGATCCGGTTGACCTCGCGGCGGGCCAGTGCGGCGACCGCCATAGCGACCGCGAGGAACGACTTCCCCGTACCGGCGGGGCCGATCCCCACGGTGACGGTCGAGCTGCGGATCGCATCGACGTAGCGCTTCTGGTTCACGGTCTTGGGAGCCACCTTGAGCGAGCGGTGGCGCCACACGACGTCCTCGAGGATCGTGCTGGGAGATTCGTGCCGCCCGAGCGCCTCCGAGATGGCCTCAATGGTCCCCGGCGACACCTCGTGTCCCTGGCGGACCAGGTCCCCAAACTCGCGTACGACGCTCTCGCCGAGCGACACGTCGCCCTCCGTGCCGTCCAGCGTGAGCACGTTGCCACGCAGGAAGACGTCGCAGTCGAGGTGGTCCTCGAGCGTCCGCATGACCTGGTCGTTCGCGCCGGCCAGCTCCGCCGCGACGTCGTTGCTGAGCTCCACCTGGGCGCGCACTAGGAGCCGAGGGCCTCCCTGACCAGGTCGCTCACCCGCTTGCCCTCGGCGCGCCCCTTGACCCTCGGCATCACGATCGACATCACCTTGCCCATGTCCTTCGGAGAGGACGCGCCGGACTCGGCCACCGCATCGCCCACGGTTGCGCGCAGCTCCTCGTCGGGCATCTGCTCGGGGAGGTAGCCCTCGATGATCTCGGCCTCCCGCTCCTCCGCGGCCGCGCGGTCCTCACTGCCGGCCTGGCGGTAGGCCTCGGCGGCCTCCAGCCGCCGCTTGCGCTCGCGCTGGAGGACGGCGAGGTCATCGCCGTTCCCCTCCTTGGCCGCCTTCTGTAGCTCGCTGGCGATCAGGCGCAGCGCGTGCACGCGCTCGCGGTCGCGCGCCTTCAGCGCCGTCGCCACGTCATCCTGCACCCGTTCCAGCACGGACATGGCTTCAGTTTAGGAGGGCAGAGCGATCGCAGACCGGGCAATAACCACGGCCACATTCGACTGCTACGGCACGCTGGTCGACTGGGAGGGCGGGCTGGGCGCCTTCCTGTACCAGTTGGCCCGGCGCAGCGGCGACGAGGACCCGGGGCCCGGCAGGGCGCTGCGGGAGCGGTGGGAGAAGCTCCAGTTCGAGCTGATCCAGGGCGACTACCGGCGCTACGCCGAGGTCCTCCGCGACAGCCTCACGGCGTGGGTCCGCGAGCGTGGCTACCGCTGGAACGAGCAGCACGGCCGCGCGCTGGTCAGCGCGATGGAGAGCTGGCAGCCCTTCCCCGACACCGTTCCCGCGCTGCGGCGAGCGAAGGAGGCCGGCCTGCGGCTGGCGATCGTCTCGAACACCGACCGCTCGATCATGGAGCACACGCTGCGCCAGCTCGAAATCGAGTTCGACGATGTCGTCGTGGCCGAGGACACGCGCGCCTACAAGCCGGCACTCGGGCCGTTCGAGCTCGCCCACGACCGGATCGGGGGCGATGCCGGCCAGATCCTCCACGTCGCCTTCGGCTTCAAGTACGACATCGGCCCGGCCAGGCGACTTGGCTTCCGCACCGCCTGGGTCAACCGCAAGCGCGAGCAGCGACCCGGCCCCGAGGAGCCGGACTTCGAGTGGGACTCGCTCTGGCCGCTCGCGGACGTGGCGGGCTAGCGGCGGATGAGCGACGGCACGCTGATCCTGGTCGCGGGGGCGCTGCTCGCCCTTGGGATCGGCGCCTCGCTCGTGGCCGGGAGGCTGCGGGTCCCCGGCCTGGTGCTGTTCTTGGGCCTGGGGATGGTGATCGGCTCGGACGGGCTCGGCCTGATCGACTTCGGTCACAGCCTCGACGACGTCGAGCTGGCCCGGACGATCGGCGTGATCGCGCTGGCGCTGATCCTGTTCGAGGGCGGCCTCGCCGCAGGCTGGGACGAGATCCGACCCGTCGTGTGGCCGAGCCTATCGCTGGCCACGCTCGGGACGGCGGCCACCGCGGCGATCGTGGGGCTCGCCGCCGCGTTGCTGCTCGACCTCAGCACGCTCCAGGGCCTGCTGTTGGGCTCGATCGTCGCGGCCACCGACGGCGCGGCCGTGTTCTCGGTGCTCCGTGGCTCGAGCATCGAACGGCGGCTGGCACGCGTGCTGGAGGCGGAATCGGGGCTGAACGACCCGGTGGCGATCGTCCTGGTGCTGGGGCTCATCGAGGCGATCCAGCACCCGGACTTCGGCGCCCTGGACATGGTCTGGCTCTGCGTGAAGCAGCTGGCGATCGGTGCCGCCGTGGGACTGGCCATCGGACAAGCCGCGGCGACGAGCTTCCGCCGCGTGCGGTTCGCCACCATCGGCCTCTACCCGGTCGCCTCCATCGCAGCCGCCGCCCTCGCCTTCGGCGGCGCGGACCGCCTCGATGGCTCCGGCTTCCTCGCCGTGTACGTCGCCGGCCTGGTGCTCGGCACCGTCCAGATCCCCGCTCGGCGGACCGTGGCCGACTTCCACGACGGGCTCGCTTGGGTCAGCCAGATCGCGCTGTTCTTCACGCTCGGGCTGCTGGTCTTCCCCAGCCGCTTCGACGAGATCGCGGGTGACGCCCTGCTCGTGGCCGCGGTGCTGATGTTCCTGGCGCGGCCGCTGGCGGCGCTGGGCGCCACCATCTGGGCGCACTTCTCGCTGCGGGAGTCCGTGCTGCTCGGCTGGGCTGGGCTGCGTGGTGCGGTCCCGATCGTGCTGGCGACCTTCCCCGTGATCGATCACGTCCCGAACGCGGATCCCTTCTTCGACATCGTCTTCTTCGTGGTGTTGACGTCCACGCTGATCCAGGGCGTCACGTTCGAGGCGCTCGCGAAGAGACTCGAGCTCACCACGGACGAGCCGGCGCTGTCGCGCCCCCTCCTCGAGGTCGGCACCATCCGCCGGCTCGGCGCGGAGGTCGTCGAGTTCCCGGTGGCGGAAGGCGACGCCGTGGTAGGGGCCATGGTGCGGGAGCTCCAGCTGCCGCGGACGGCCCTGGTCAGCGTGATCGTGCGCGGGGACGAGGCGCTGCTGCCCCGCGGGTCGACCGAGATCGAGGGGGGCGACCGCCTCCACATTCTCGTTAGGCAGCGCGAGCGTGCGGCGGTGGAAGGACTCTTCGAGCGCTGGCGGTCCGGGCCGGTGCGGGAGCCCGAGCATCCGGTCCTCCCGATGTACGGCCGGGCAGCCATCTTCAGCGTGCAGCCTTGGAAGGACGAGTTCGGCGACCCGGGCTCACCCAATCGCGTCGAGGGTGTCCCCGTGCTGCGCTCGCTGCGGATCCGGCACGGCGAGCCCGGGGCGCTCGTGCAGCTCGAGGACGGCCGCCTCGCCGTGACCGGCGAGGGCGTCGTGGCCGCGGGGGGGCCGCGGCAGCTCTTCCGCTATTGCCGCGACCGAATCCGGCGGGCGGCCGACGAGCAGTCGCGGGCCTGGTGGCAGGAGGTGGCCGGCGTACTCTCGCAGCGGGTGGTCCGCTGACCTCCGGCGCTCGTCGAGCGCTAACCGCCGAGCAGCAGCGCGGCCCAGCCCCGGTCCACGACACGGCGACGCTCGGCAAGCCGCCCGAAGGCGGCCGCGATGCCGTCCGCCTCGTTCTCGAGCAGGCCCGACACGATGAGCGCCCGGGGCACGCGGCCCATCTGCCCGGCGACGCTTAGGAGCAGCGGTCGCGTCAGGTTCGCGGCCATGGTCTCCGCCTCGGGGGGCGGCTCCTCGCGCAGGTTCAGCCGCTCTATCCGCCTGAGCGCGACGCCATTCGCCCTGGCGTTGGCGAGGGTGGCCTCCACGGCGCCACGGTCGGAGTCGACGGCGGTCACGGGCTCGAAGCCAAGCTTGGCCGCCGCGATGGCGAGAACGCCGGAGCCGCAGCCGAGGTCGGCGAACGAGCCGGACGGCTCGGCCTCCAGCAGCAGCTCGAGGCAGAGACGAGTCGTGGGGTGAGAGCCCGTCCCGAACGCCCGGCCGGGGTCCACCACCAGGTCGATGACGCCCGGGCGAACGGCCTCCTGCTCCCAAGGCGGGCGCACCCACAGACGACCCCGGACCAGAGCCGGTGCGTGGAAGCGCTTCCAGCGCTCGGCCCAGTCGTCGGGCACCTCGCGGCCCGCGACGCGCACGCGCACCCCGGCCACCTCCGCCTCGCCCGCTGGCAGGTCCGGCAGCTCGCCCGGCGCCCCGTAGAGCGCGTATTCGACGAAGCCCTGCCCGTCGACCTGCTCGACGCCGCCCGGTGCCAGCTCCACCAGCTCCGCGAGGACCAGCTCGGCGGCCTCGGCGGGCACTCGGACCGCGAGCCGGATCAGCGGAACGCGCGCCTGACCTTGTCGAACAGCGAATCGTCGCTCGGCTCGCGCAGGTTCTCCTCGGTCAGCGAGGCGCGAAGCTCCTCCAGCAGCTCTCTCTGCCTGGGCTCGAGATTGCGAGGCACCACGACGTTCAGCACCACCAGCTGGTCCCCCCGGCGGCCGCGGCCAACCGCGGGCATGCCCCGGCCTCGCAGGTTGACCACGGTGCCGGGCTGCGTGCCCGCCGGAACGTCGACCTCCTGCTCACCGTCGAGTGTCGGGACCTTGACCCTCGTGCCCAAGGCGGCGGCAGGCGCCGGCACGTCGACGGCCGTGACCAGGTCGTTCCCGTCTCGTACGAAGCGCTCATCCTCCGCCACGCGCACCAGCACGTACAGGTCGCCGGGAGGCCCCCCGCCCTCGCCGGCGTGGCCACGCCCGGTGAGGCGGATCCGCTGCCCGTCGGCAATCCCCGCCGGCACCTCGACGTCGCGGGCCTTCCGCACCGCGCGCTGACCGCGGCCTGAGCACGCCGAGCAGGGCTCGCGCGGGATCCTGCCGTCCCCGCCGCAGGCGGCGCAGGGGTGCGTGCGGACCAGCTGCCCGAAGGCGGTGCGGGTCACCGCTCGCAGCTGGCCCGAGCCCCCGCACCGCTCGCACACGTCCACGGGCGTCCCCGGCTCGGCCCCCGCGCCGCCGCAGCGCTCGCAGGCGGCGACCACGTCGTACTGGACGTCCACGGTCGTTCCCGCGGCCGCCTCTGCGAGACCGACCGCCACCTCCACGGCAACGTCGCCTCCGTGCGCGGGTCCCGGCCCCGCCCCGAAGCCGCCGCGCCCGAAGGCCGAGAAGGGATCGCCGCCGAAGAAGGCGTCGAAGATGTCGGCGAACGAGCCGAAGCCGTGCGCGGTGGGCGCGTAGCCGCGCGAATCGAGGCCCTCGAAGCCGAAACGGTCGTACACCGACCGCCGCTCGGGGTCCGAGAGGATCTCGTAGGCGTCCGCGGCCTCCTTGAACTTCTCCTCGGCCTCCGGGTCGTGCTTGTTCACGTCCGGGTGCAGCTCGCGGGCAAGCGCCCGGAACGCCTTCTTGACCTCCGTGTCGTCCGCGTTCCGCGAGACTCCCAGGACCTCGTAGGGGTCACGCCTCATTCGTCGTACACCTCCGCGACGAAGCGGGAGAGCTCGGAGGCGGCCTGCCGCACCGCCATGATCGCTCGCGGATAGTCCATACGCATCGGACCGACGACACTGACAGCGCCGAGGTTGCGGCGCGGAACGCCGTAGTTCGCGGCGACGATCGACAGCGAGTGGAGCTCGGGCCGCCGGTTCTCGTGGCCGATGCGCAGGTAGACGGTGGGCTCCTCCAGCGACTCGCGCAGCAGCGAGAGCAGCGCGACCCGGTGCTCCAGCACGTTCATGAGGTCACTGAGCTGAGGGAGCTCCTGGAAGCGGTGCTCCGAGAGCAGGCGGGCCGCGCCGTCAACGAAGAGGGTGTCGCCGGCCGTGTCCTCGAGCTCGGTGAACACGGGCGCGAGGGTGTCGAGGAAGCCGCGCTCGGCCTCGGCGAGCGCGGGGTCGCCGAGCTTGGAGTGGACCATCCGCGCCCCCACGTCCATCCCGCCCAGCAGCTCGTTCAGGTAGCTGCCCGCCCAGCCGACAAGGCCCGGGTCCACGGGCTCGTCGTACGAGATCACCCGCTTGGTCACGCCGCCGGTGGAGGTGATCACCACGATCATCAGGACCTGGGGCTGGAGCAGGAGCACCTCTACCCGCCGGATCGTCGTCGTCTCGATCGGCGGAGCGCTGACCAGCGCGAGCAGGCTCGTCACCTGGGACAGCTGCTCGGTGGTTGCCCGCATCGCCTCGTCCACCTCGCGGCGCATGTCGGTGAGCTCCACTGCCTTGCGCGGTACCGGCAGGGGGCCCTCGGCGAGGAGCTGGTCGACGTAGTGGCGGTAGCCCGTGTCGGTGGGGACGCGGCCCGCGGAGGTGTGGGGATGCTCGAGGAGGCCGGCCTCCTCCAGCCGCGCCAGCTCAGCCCGGATGGTGGACGGGCCCCAGGGGATGTCGTCCTGGTCGGCGATCCACTTCGAGCCCACCGGCTGCTTGAGCGCCAGGTGGCCCTCGATGACCTTCTTGAGGATGAAGCTCTGGCGGGGCGTGATCTCCACGGCCCTTAGATTGTGCCTCAGGGCCGCAGTTCCGCCTCAGCGTTGCGGATGATCGGCTTTCCGCCCTGCTCGGCGACCGTGTCCACGACCACGCTGCCGTCCCGCTCCTCCTTGACGGTCCCGGTCACTGTGATCTCCTGCTCGGGAAAGCCCATCCCGCGGAACTGGACCGACAGGCGCTTGAGCTTCCGCGGGTCACCTCCGACGGCGGCCGTGTTGGCCCGGGCCACCTGGGCCATCGTGTAGAGGCCGTGCAGGATCACGCCCGGCAGACCCACGCTCTTGGCGAATTCCTCGTCGACGTGGATCGGGTTCGGATCGCCCGAGGCGTCCTTGTAGCGCCGTGTCAGCCCGGCGTCCGGGGTGACCCTCAGCTCGGGTATCGAGTCGCCGGCCTTCATCGCACGATGTTCGTCCACCTTGCGCGCGCCACCTCCTCGCCGCGCTGGTTCTTCGACACCGACTCGAACACGTAGAAGACCTTGCCGTCCTTCTCGTAGACGTCGTTGACCGACGCCTCGGTGGTGATGGTGTCGCCGGCGCACACCGGCTCGCCCCACACGAACTCCTGGCCGCCGTGGACCATACGCGGCAAGCTCTCCCCGACCGTGTCGAGTATCGCCGGGCCCAGAGCCGGCGCCGAGTACACGACCGCGAACATCGGAGGCGCCACCAGGTCACGGAAGCCCGCCCGGCGGGCCGCCTCCGGATCGTGGTAGATCGCGCCCGCCTCGTGAACGGCGTCGGCGTACCGCCTGATGCGATCGGCGTCTACCTCGAAGGTTGCGGCGTCGTACTTCTTGCCGACGTTGGTCGTCACGGCCGGGAATATAGATGCAGCTGGCGGCTGGCAGCTGGTAGAGCGTTGGTCAGCAGTCTCTGCCAGCTCCAGGCGGCGGAGCCGCCGCACTGCCAGCTGCCAGCCGTCTCAGGCTACGTACCGAAGCGCCTGGGCTTCCGAGAGCGAGGCGAGCTTGCGGATGGCGCCTTCTTCTATTTGACGGGTGCGCTCACGGGTGACGCCGAACACGCGGGCGACCTCGTCCAGCGTGCGCGGCTGCTCGTCCCCGAGCCCCCAACGGAGCTCGATGATTCGCCGCTCGCGGTAGGAGAGGTTCTCGAGCGCCTCCCGCAGGCCCCGGTGCATCATGTTCTCGGCCGCGACGTCGAAGGGGGAATCGGCGCCGGAGTCCGGGATCAGGTCACCAAGCTGGGCGGCGTCGGCGTCTTCGCCTACCGGCTTGTCGAGCGACACCGGGGCCTGGGAGGCACGCATGATCAGGTCGGCCTCTTCGGGGTCGACCCCCGCGAGCGCGGCGATCTCCTCGACCGTCGGGTCGCGGTCGCCCGTAGCTTCCAGCTTGCGCTGGGCGCCATCGAGCTTCTTCAAGACGTTGTCGATGTGAATCGGGATTCGGATCGTCCGCGCCTTGTCCGCAATGGCGCGGGAGATGGCCTGCCTGATCCACCAGGTCGCGTAGGTGGAGAACTTGAACCCCTTGCGGTGATCGAACTTCTCCACGGCGCGAACCAGCCCGATCGAGCCCTCTTGGATCAGGTCGAGGAAGGGCAGGCCCTGGTTGCGGTAGCGCTTGGCGATGGAGACGACGAGGCGCAGGTTGGCCTCGATCATGCGGTTCTTGGCGGCGAGGTCGCCCCGCTCGATGCGCTTGGACAGCTCGACCTCCTCCTCGGCGGTGAGAAGCCGGGTCTTGGCTATCCCGTCAAGCAGGAGCTGGAGCGAGTCCACGGTGGGGTCCGGGGCGGGCTCGCTGAGGGTGTCGATCGTCACGGCGGCCAACTTACGGCCGCGCCCTAAGCGGGAGCTAAAGGCTCAGGAGCCGCTGTCCCCGGACACCTCGAGCACGGCCAGGAAGGCCTCCTGGGGCACCTCGATCTTCCCCACCTGCTTCATGCGCTTCTTGCCCGCCTTCTGCTTCTCCAGCAGCTTTCGCTTGCGGGTCACGTCGCCGCCGTAGCACTTGGCGATCACGTCCTTGCGCATCGGCTTGACCGACTCGCGGGCGATCACCTTCGAGCCGATGGCGGCCTGGATCGCCACCTCGAACTGCTGCCGGGGGATCTGCTCGCGAAGCCGCTCGGTGAGCGCACGCCCCGCCGGATAGGCCTTCTCGCGGTGCACGACCATCGAGAGCGCGTCCACCTTGTCGCCCGCCAGCAGGATGTCGAGCCTGACGAGCTCCCCGGGGCGCATGCCGAGCACCTCGTAGTCGAGCGAGGCGTACCCCTTCGTGCGCGACTTCAGCTGGTCGAAGAAGTCGAGCACGATCTCGGCCAGCGGCAGGTCGTAGCGGAGCTGCACCCGCCGCTCCGAGAGAAAGCTCATGTCCACGTGCGTGCCGCGCCGCTCCTGGCAGAGCTCCATGACCGCGCCCACGTGCTCCTTGGGACAGAGGATCGTCGCGCGGATGTACGGCTCGCGGATCTCCGCTATGCGGGCCCGTTCCGGCATCTCGCTCGGCGAGTGGACCTTGACGCGCTCACCGTCCGTCAGCTCCACCTCGTACTCCACGTTGGGAGTCGTGGCGAGCAGCTCGAGGTCGTACTCCCGCTCGAGCCGCTCGCGGACGATGTCCATGTGCAGCAGGCCGAGGAAGCCGCAGCGGAAGCCGAAGCCCAGCGCCTGGCTTGTCTCGGGCTCGTACGACAGCGCCGCGTCGTTCAGGGCGAGCTTCTCGAGGGCGTCGCGCAGGTCGGAGAACTGATCGGTGTCGACTGGGAACAGGCCGCAGAACACCATCGGCTTGACCTCGCGGTAGCCGGGCAGCGGC
>JBKPHP010000161.1:0-6647 GCA_046729895.1 Actinomycetota bacterium | reverse complement strand
TGCGGGTCGCGAACGGGATCACCCGGGAGCTGCTCCGCCGGCTGCCGCGCCCTTGAGGCGCTACCTCGGAACCTTCTACCGCAAGGCCTACGAAGACAACGTGACCGGCCTGGCCGGCATGGTCGCCTACAACCTGCTCCTGTCCGTCTTCCCGCTCGCCCTGCTGGCGCTCTTCATCGCCGGGCAGGTTCTCCAGTCGGGCGACCTCGAGCAGCGCATCCTGGACGACCTCCGCCACCTCTTCCCGACCGCCACAGACAGGACGTTGACGCGAGCCCTCGACCGGGTCCGGGACTCGTCAGCCGGCTTCGGCATCATCGCGCTCGCCTCCAGCATCTGGATCGGGTCGTCCTTCTGGGGCGCGCTCGACACGGCCTTCTGCCGCATCTACCACGTGCGCTGCCGCCGGTGGCTCGAGCAGAAGCGCTTCGCCCTCGCCATGCTCGTCGTGGTCCTGCTGTTAATGGCGGCTACGGTCGCCGTGCCCGCCCTCCAGAGCCTCCTGCAGTCGAGCACCGAGGACCTGCCCCTAGGCCTCTCGGACGTCCCGGACCTCGTCTATTGGCTATCGCTCGCCGCCGGCCTCCTGCTGCTGTTCACGATCCTCTGCGTCATCTACTGGACGGTGCCGAATCGCCTCGTTCCCTGGAGCGCGATCTGGCCTGGCGCCGCCGGTGCAACGATCGCGATAGGCGCGGTGGACATCGCGTTCCCCGCCTACCTGGACAACATCTCGACGATCGCACGCTTTGGGACCACGTTCGTCTTCGTGGTCATCGTGCTGGTCTGGTTCTACGCGCTCGCGCTGATAATCCTCGGCGGAGCGATCGTCAACGCCATGCGCTTCGAGCTTCGCGAGAGAGGTGAGCTCGCGGCGGAGCAGACGTGACCCGGCGAGGTCGCGCGCCCTTCCTCCGCACTGGTGAGGGGTTGCGCATTCGGAGTATGCTTCGCGCCACATGGCCCCCGGAGCGAAGGAAGCTCCTCGCTGCCTGATTGTCGACGACCATCCCGTGGTCCGTGCGGGCGTGCGTGCCGTCATAGAGGAGGCCTGGAAGGAAGCCGAGACAGCCGACGCCAGCACGCTGGAGGAGGCCGTCCGCATGCTGGAGAGCGGCGATCCGGACGTCGTGATCATCGATCCCTGGCGCGCCAGGGTCGACGTCAGCGACATCGTCAACCGCCTCCAGGAAGACATAAAGGCGCCGATCGTGATCTTCACCTCGGACGGCGGAGCGCGCCTGCTGAGCGAGGCGCTGAAGGCCGGCGTCAAGGGCTACGTCCGAAAGGACTCCCCCTCCGAGGACCTCGTGCGCGCCGTCGAGGCGGCCCGCACCGGAGACTTCTATGTCGATCCGGGGCTTTCGTCGACGATCGTGCTGGACGAAGGGGACCGGACGCTCAGCGCGCGCCAGCGGGAGATCCTTCAGATGCTGGCCGACGGGATGCAGACCGACGCGGTGGCCCAGAGGCTGGGTCTCTCAACGGAGACGGTCCGCACCCACACCAAGCGCATCCTGGCCAAGCTCGAGGCGTCGACGCGCACGCAGGCAGTGGCGATAGGCATACGCCACGGGTTGATCGAGTAGCGAGTCGCCAAAACGGCGAGAATTGCGTGCCCCGTGGCGGATCTGCTCCCGATCAGCGAGGCTCGCGAGCTGGTGCTCTCGGCGGTGCGGCCCCTGCCCGCCGAGGAGGTGCCGCTGGCGGAGGCGCTCGGCCGGGTGCTGGCGAGGGACGCGCACAGCCCGCTCGACGTGCCCCCGTTCGACTCCTCCGCCATGGACGGTTACGCGGTGGTCGCCGGGCAAGCGGGGGAGCTCCGCGTCGTCGGCGAGGCTCGCGCGGGCTACCCGGCCTCGGAGCGGGTGGAGCCGGGCACGGCGGTGAGGATCTCCACCGGCGCTCCGCTGCCCGCGGGCGCCGACTCCGTCGTGCCCGTCGAGCGGACGGAGACGCTCGACGGCGCCGTGCGCGTGCCGGAAAGCGCGACCGGCGACAACGTCCGGCGCGCGGGAGAGGACGTGACGAAGGGAACGCTCACGCTGCGCGCCGGGACCGTGCTCGGCCCGGCGGAGGTGGGCGTGCTGGCCTCGTTGGGGCGACCCGAGGCGACCTGTGCTCGCCGGCCGAGCGTGGTTCTGCTCGTGACGGGCGACGAGCTCGCGGAACCGGGCGAGCAGCTCCGCCCGGGGCGGATCTTCAGCTCGAACGCCTACGCGCTCGCCGGACAGGTCGCGTCAGCGGGCGGCCGGCTGCTGCGCCGCGAGACGGTTTCCGACGAGGCGGAGGAGACCCGCGCCGCCTTGCAGCGGGCACTCGCCGACGCCGACGTGGTGTGCGTGTCCGGAGGCATGTCGGTCGGTCCCCACGACCACGTGAAGGGCGCGCTCCGCGAGCTCGGCGTCGAGGAGCGGTTCTGGGGCGTCCGCCTGAAGCCGGGTAAGCCCACCTGGTTCGGCGTGCGAGGGGACACGCTCGTGTTCGGACTGCCCGGTAACCCGGTCTCCGCGATGGTCACCTTCCATCTCTTCAGCCGGCCGGCACTCCGCGCCATGCAGGGAGCGACGAGCGAGGGCGAGCGGGCCACGGCCGTTCTCGACGAGCCGGTCCGCCGCAATCCGCGGCGCGAGCAGGCCGTGCGCGTCCGGCTGCGCGCCGACGGAGACGGCTGGCACGCCACCACGACCGGCGACCAGGGGTCGCACATGCTCACGTCGATGCTGGGCGCGGCGGGTCTCGCGCTGATCCCCATCGGCGAAGGAGAGCTGGCCGCCGGCGAGCGAGTCGAGGTGGAGCTCTTGTGAGGCGGCGCGATCCCCGCCGCCTGCTCCCCCGCCGCCGCCCGGAGCTCGCGCGCGTGCAGATCTGCCGCCCGCTTTCCTGGGATGCGGCGGACGGCAGCGTCACCAGTCGCCAAAGGGCCGAGGTGAAGCTCCCGCGGAGTGAGCTCGAGCGCATCTGGACTCCCGAGCACCTGGAGCGGCTCGGCCGCACATACTGGCGCTTCCTCACCCGGGTCTCCCTGGGGATCCTGCGGGTGCTCTACACGCCGACCTCACGCGAGATCGCGGTGATCACCCGGCCCTTCGTGCTACTGCGCTTCCGGGGCCCCGAGTACGACCTTCGGCCCGAGGGCGGCAGCGTCATGTGGCGGATC
Organism: Actinomycetota bacterium; assembly: GCA_046729895.1. Taxonomy (GTDB): domain Bacteria; phylum Actinomycetota; class Thermoleophilia; order Solirubrobacterales; family Thermoleophilaceae; genus DASXBA01. The sequence goes on along the minus strand of JBKPHP010000161.1, from coordinate 3,487 downwards.
GACAAGGGTCTCCTTGTGGCGGCGCGCGGCCGCGGTCGCGGCTACCTGCGGCTCGCGGTCGAGCGGCGTCCGGACGGCTCGGGCCCGGAGGCGACCGTCACGGTGACTTCGGAGGTGGCGAACTTCTACCCGCGGATCGCCGGGTCGGGCTGGTTCGCGCGCATCGGCCGCGTGGTCTACGGCTTCACGCAGCTGCGCCTCCACGTGATCGTCACGCACGCGTTCCTGCGCTCGCTCTCCCGACTGGATCTAAAGCCCTCCGTGGTCGGGAGGTTGCTGCCTCCGGAGAAACGCCGGAGGACGCTGGTCAGCTCAGCCGGCGACTGAGCGCGGATCGCGGGCGAGACCGCGCCCGGCGCTCAGCTGCCGATGATCTCCCGCAGCTTGGAGCGGTCGTGGCGAGCCGTCACCGTTCGGACCGTGCCGGAGCGGGAGCGCATGCTGAGCGACTCCGTGTACGCGTTGCCGCCGTGGAAGTGCACGCCCTCGAGCATCTCGCCGTCGGTGACCCCCGTTGCGGCGAAGAAGACGTTCTGGCCCGAGCAGAGCCGGTCCTTGTCGAGCGTCTCTTCCAGGTCGTAGCCGGCGTCCAGCGCGCTCTGCCGCTCCTCGTCGTCGCGCGGCCAGAGCCGGCCCAGGATCTGGCCGCCGGTGCACTGGATCGCGGCCGCGGCCAAGACGCCCTCCGGGGTCCCGCCGATTCCCCACAACAGGTCCACCGGGGAGCCCTCCGTCACGGCAACGAGCGCTGCGGAGACGTCTCCGTGAGGAATCAGCCGAATACGGGCGCCGATCTCACGGATCTCCCGCATCGCGTTCTCGTGGCGCGGACGGTCGAGCATGATCACCACGAGGTCGGTGACGTCGATGCCCTTCTCTTTCGCCATCAGCTGGAGCACCTCGCTCAACGGGCGGTCGAGGTCCAGCAGATGGGCCATGTCCTTGGAGGTGGCCATCTTCAGCATGTAGACACTCGGACCGGGGTCGAACATGGTGCCGCGCTCGGAGAGGGCGATGGTCGCGATCGCGTTCGGCATCCCCTTGGCGCAGAGATCGGTGCCCTCGAGCGGATCGACGGCGATGTCGACCCCCGGGGGCGACCCGTCCCCTATGCGCTCGCCGTTGTAGAGCATCGGCGCCTCGTCCTTCTCGCCCTCGCCGATCACCACCATGCCGTCCATCGAGACCGTGTCGAGCATCATCCGCATGGCGTCCACAGCGGCCTGGTCGGCCGACTCCTTGTCGCCCCGGCCGATCCAGCGCGCACAGGCCAGCGCGGCGTACTCGGTGGTCCGCACCAGCTCGAGCGCCAGGTTGCGGTCCGGCCGGCGCCCGTCCGGGCGCCTCGCGGCCGTCTCCGTCGCCGCGCGCGCCTCCATCGGCGGCTAGAGCACGCCCGGCGGCTTGCGGGCTTCCGTGTAGAGCGCCTGGCGCAGGTAGCCGGCGACGCTCATCGCGAGCGAGGCGAGGATCGCGATGAAATAGCCGATGCCCAGGCCGATCTCGATTCCAGGCTCCGGCTTGCCCAGGACGATGCCGTTGCAGAGGATCAGGACCAGCGCCGTTATCCCCACGATCATCGTCACCTCGCCCGGCGCCCACGAGAGCTTGTGACCGCGGGCGATGATCCAGGACAGGATGAATGGAGCGGTGCACGCGCCGATCAGGAGCCAGCGGAGAATCGGGAAGGTCTGGATGGCGGTGGCGCTTTCGTTCGGGCCGATTTCCGCGGAGTTGATCTTCGAGTTCGGGTTGCCGCTCGTGGTGAACCAGGGCAGCCACAGGGACGCCAGCAGCACCAGTCCCGCGGCCATCCCCATCAGCTCGGCCGGCGTCAGCCGGGACAGGTCCAGATAGCCGCGCCTCTCCTCCACCCTCGAGGCTTCCATCGCCACGAAAGCTACACCGTCCTCCTAGCGCCGGTAAAGGGAGAGGTAGGGTTTTCGCCCGGGACGTCCCGCCATCGACAAAGGAGGAGATGTGGCCGTCACAAAGATCATCGAGGTCGTGGGAAGCTCGCCCGAGAGCTCGGACGGTGCCGTGCAGTCGGCGCTCGCCGACGCCCGCCAGACCCTGCGCAATATCAAGGCCGTGGACGTCGTGTCCACCGGGCTGCGCGGCGACGACCTCAGCGAGTGGCGTGCGCTCGTGCGCATCTCCTTCCTGGTTGAGCGCGTCAGCGAGTAATTCGTAGGCAATTCAGGGCGGGATGCCCCGGGGGGCCCCGTTAATCTTTGGGGCGCCCGCGCCGTGCGCCCCAGTACCTTCCCAACACTGCCCCTCGGAGGGGCCGAGTCGCTGCAAGACCGCTTCGCGGCGCGGCTTGGCGAGGTTCGGGAGCGCACCCTCACGCTGATCGAGCCGGTCTCGTACGACGAGCTGACCCGGGTGCACAGCACCCTGATGAGCCCGCTCGTCTGGGACCTCGGGCACATCGCGGCCTTCGAGGATCTCTGGCTCTGCGAGCAGGTCGGCGGGCTCGGTCCGCTGCGGGAGGGGTTGTGGGAGGTGTACGACGCAGCCGAGACCCCTCGGGCCGGCCGTGGCGACCTTCCCTACCTGGGGCCGGAAGAGGCGCTGGACTACCTGGACGAGGTTCGGGGGCGCGCTCTGTCGGTGCTCGATCGCGTCGCGCCCGACCCCTTCCTGTGGGAGATGGTCGTGCAGCACGAGGCCCAGCACAACGAGACCATGCTGCAGACGCTCCAGCTGGCGGAGCCGGGTGTGTATGCGCCGGCGCGGCGCGCGACCCGCGCGGTCCCGCAAGAGCGGCCTGGCACGCTTCGCGTCGAGGCCGGGGCCTACTCGATCGGCTTCCGGGGCGAGGGGTTCGCGTACGACAACGAGCGGCCCTGCCACGAGGTAGAGCTCGAGGCCTTCGAGATCGACAGCGCGCCGGTGACCGCCGGCGAGTTCCTCGAGTTCATCGAGGATGGCGGCTACGGGCGCAGGGAGCTGTGGTCCACCGAGGGATGGACGCTGAATCGCCAGGAGGGCTGGCAGCGTCCCCTCTACTGGACCGATGACGGACGCGAGCGGAGCTTCGAGCGCATCGAGCCGATCTCTCCCGACAGGCCGGTCATGCACGTGTCCTGGTACGAGGCGGACGCCTACGCGCGCTGGCGCGGAGCTCGCCTTCCGACCGAGTTCGAGTGGGAGCGGGCGGCCCGCCTGCACGGCGAGCCCCCTGGGAACCTCGACCAGCTCGACTTCGGGCCCGGGCCGGCCGGCCCGTTCCTGGGCGATTGCTGGGAGTGGACTGCCAGCGAATTTCGCGGCTACCCCGGCTTCCGCGCCTACCCCTACCGGGAGTACTCGGAGGTCTTCTTCGGCCCGGCCTACAAGGTGCTGCGCGGCGCCTCCTGGGCCACCCGCCCGCACGTGGCTCGCGAGAGCTTCAGGAACTGGGACTACCCGCAGCGGCGACAGATCTTCGCCGGCTTCCGCTGCGCATGGAAGACGTAGAGGACGCGCTGGCTCGGGAGCG
>JBKPHP010000160.1:0-13732 GCA_046729895.1 Actinomycetota bacterium | reverse complement strand
GAAGAAGACCGCGCGCGGCCACGGCGGCGGCGACCGCGCCGAAGCAGGCGGCAGCTGCCAGGTGCGGCAGCGGCGGCACGCCGGCGCCGGCGATCACGCCCGCGGAGCCCGCGCCGAACAGAGCACCGAAGGAGAACGCCGCATGGAGCGAATTGAACAGCGGTCGCCGCGCCACCCGCTCGACGGTCAAGCCCTGGGCGTTCATGGCGATGTCGAGGGCTCCGTTCAAGGCCCCCACGGCAGTGACCGCCAGCAGCAGCGTGAAGGCGTCGACGGCCAGCGAGGGCAGGACGACCGCGGCCGTGCAGATCGGCGCCGCGGCCACGAGCGGCCGGGAGCCCCGCCTGGCGATGATGGCGCCCACCAGGGGCTGGGCCACGAGCAGGCCGATGGGAGCGCCGACCAGTGCTATGCCGAGCGCGCCGGTGTCGAGGTCGAGGCGATCCTGGATCGCGGGCAGGCGGGCATACCAGGAGCTGAACACCGCGCCGTTCAGGAAGAAGATGACGGTCACGGCGATGCGCGCCCTGGCCACTAGCCTGCCGTTCTCGATGTCGGAAGCCGTCAACCTCTTCAGCGATACCCAGACGCGCCCGGTCGCCGGCATGCGGCGGGCCATGGCGGAGGCGGAGGTGGGGGACGAGCAGCGCCTCCTCGACCCGACCGTGCTCGCGCTCCAGGAGCGCGTGGCCGAGCTGCTCGGCCACGAGGCGGGATTGTTCCTCCCGAGCGGCACGATGTGCAACCTCATCGGCTTCCGCCTGCACCTGCGGCCCGAAGGCGACGAGGTGATCCTCCACCACACCTCCCACCCCGTGAACTACGAGGCGGGCAGCCCGGCCGCGATCTCGCACGCGATGACGCGCCAGCTCGACGGCGAGGGCGGCATGTTCACTCCCGAGCAGGTCGAGGAGGCGGTCCGGCCGGCCGGCGACCGCTACGGGCCGCGCAGCCGGCTGGTGTCGGTCGAGCAGACAACCAACCTCGGCGGCGGCCGGGTCTGGCCGCTCGAGACGGTGCGTGGCGTGCTCGAGGTCGCGCGCCGCTGCGAGCTTCGCGCGCACCTCGACGGCGCCCGGCTGATGAACGCCGTGGTGGCGAGCGGCGTGCCGGCCTCCGACTGGGCCTCCGGCTTCGACACCGCCTGGGTGGATTTCACGAAAGGGCTCGGTGCGCCCGTGGGCGCCGTGCTATGCGGCTCGCGCGAGCTGATCTGGGAGGCGTGGCGCTGGAAGCAGATGCTGGGGGGCGCGCTTCGGCAGTCGGGCGTGCTCGCCGCCGCTTGCCTCTACGCGCTCGACAACCACGTCGACCGTCTGGCGGAGGACCACGAGAACGGGCGCGTCCTCGCCGACGGCCTCTCGGAGCTCGGCCTCGACGTGACCCCTCCCGATACCAACATCGTGATCGCGCGAGCTGCCGACGCGCAGGCGCTGGTCGGAAGGCTGTGGGATGCCGGCGTACAGGTCACGCCCGTGGGGCCGGAAAGCATCCGGTGCGTGACCCACCTCGACGTGGACCGCGCGGCGATCGAGCGGGCGCTCGCTGCTTTCCGGGAGGCCCTCCGCTAGCCTCTTCGATCGATGGCCAAGGTCTGCTACGTGTGCGGAAAGGGCCCGGCGTTCGGTCATAGCCGCAGCCATTCGATGGTCGCCACCAAGCGGCGTTTCAACCCGAACCTGCAGAAGGTCCGCATCGAGGTGAACGGCGCCCCGCGTCGCGAGTACGTCTGTACTCGCTGCCTGAAGAGCGGCAAGGTCCTGAAGGCCGCGTAGCCGCGCGCAACGTCGACGGATCGAAGGTGTAGAAGAGCTCTGTGCCCGACGACAGTCTGGTCCGCTTCCGCAGGGTTGTCGCTGTAGCCCTCGACGAGATGGAGCGCCGCCGCTCCGAGGTCAACGACCTCAACGTGTTCCCCGTTGCCGACGGCGACACCGGCGACAACATGGCAATGACCATGCGAGCGGTGCTGGACGAGCTCGACCGCATGAACGGCCAACCGATCGACGACATCGGCCGCGACGAACTCGTCGCCGGCGTCGCCCGGGCGGCGCTGCTCGGCGCTCGCGGCAACAGCGGAGTGATCCTCTCCCAGATCGTGCGCGGGGCGGCGGAGGAGCTGGCCTCGCGCCGGGGCGAGCTGGTGGACCCGGTGCTCGTGTCGGCCGCCTTCGCCCGGGCCGCCGACGCCGCCTACGCCTCCGTGCGCGACCCCGCCGAGGGGACCATGCTCTCGGCCGTGCGCGCCATGGCGCGCCGGGTCGCCCACGATCTCGCGCACATGGGGACGCAACGGCTCCAGCCCGAGGCGACGTCCAATCAGCAGGACCAGCTGCTGGCTGAGGTGCTCGAGAACGCGCTGGAGGCGGGTAAGGAGGCCGTCGAGAGCGGCCCGGAGCAGCTGGCCGTGCTCCGCGAAGCGGGCGTGGTCGACGCGGGTGCCTATGGGCTCACCGTGATACTGGCTGGCTGCGTGGCCGCGTTGCGCGGGAAGGAGCGGCCAGAGCTCGAGCACCAGCCGGTGCCGGCGGGATCGCTGCATCTCCCCGAGCACGAGTCGTCGAGCTACCGCTACTGCACGAACTTCGCGGTCACCGGCCAGGAGCTGGAGGTAGGCTCGTTCATCCCGCGGCTCGAGGAGATGGGGGACTCCGTGCTGGTGGTGGGCGACCACCAGACGCTCCGCGTCCACGTGCATACCGACGAGCCCGCGCAGGCGGTTGGGCTGTTCGAGCCGGTGGGGGAGGTCTCGCGGCTCGACGTGGCCGATATGCGCGAGCAGGTGGCCGACCGTTCGAGCCGGCTCGCGGGCGAGCGGGGCCGAGACGCCCAAGCCGCCTGCGGGGTGGTCGCCGTCGCCAGCGGAGAGGGCCTCCGCCGGCTCTACGAGGGGCTGGGGGTGCTGGTGGTAGACGGCGGTCCGACGATGAATCCCTCCACCTTCGAGCTCTTGGCCAGGATCCACGACGTCCATGCGGCAGAGGTGCTCGTTCTCCCCAACAGCCCGAACGTGATCCTGGCCGCCGAGCGCGCCGCCGAGCTCTCCGAGCGCCCCGCGAGGGTCGTCCACACGACGGCGCCCCAGGAGGGCCTGGCCGCGTTGCTGGGCTTCGATCCCAACCGCACGGCCGAGCAGAACGCCGCCACGGTTGCCGAGGCGGCCGCGTCCCTGCGGCTGGGCGGCGTCGCGCCGGCCGCGCGGGACGACGCCCAGGGCCGGTTCCGTGCCGGCGAGGCCGTGGGCTACGCGAACGGCGAGCTCGCGGCGTGGGGCGACCCGGCTGAGACGCTGGCGGCCACCATCGGGCAGCTCGCCGCGGGGTCCGAGCTGCTCACGTGCATCGCCGGCGATCACCCACCGGAGCCGCGAGAGGTTGTCGAGCGGGCAATGCCCGAGGGCGTCGAGCTCGACTACCACGAGGGCGGCCAGCCGGCGTGGTGGTGGCTTCTGTGCGCCGAGTAGGGCCGCCGCCGTCCGGTCAACCGACTATCACCACTCCATCGCGACCTCGTTCGCAAGCAGTGACGAGCTGAGTCCCGACGCCCTGCGGGGGGCCACCCTGCGCTCGATTCCGCGGCCCAGCCTCCTAGCCGAGCCGATCAAGCGGCGTGGGCGTCAGGGAAGGGCGCTTGCCGCACTCGGCATCGAAACCTACGCCGACCTGCTCGAGTACTTCCCCCGTGAGCACCGCGAACGCGACGCGCGTGCCGTAGCCGAACTGCGTCCCGGTGACGAGGCGGCGGTGGCGGTTTCGGTGAGGAGCGTTTCGGTGCGGCCGATGCGCGACCGCCGCCGCAAGCGCGTCGAGGCCCGCGTGGCGGATGAGAGCGGGCCGATGCTGGCCGTCTGGTGGGGGCAACCATGGCTCGCCAAGCAGCTCGCCCCCGGGACGCAGCTCCTCCTCTACGGGCAGCGCAAGGAGCGCAACGTGTTCTGGGTCAAGGAGCACGAGCTGCTGTCCGGTGCCGAGGCCCCCGCTCCGGGGACCGGGCGCGTGCCTCTCTACGCCGCCACCGAGGGAATCAGCCCGCCCATACTGCGGAAGCTCGTCTGGGAGGCCTACGGTCGCATCCGGCACGTCACCGAGCCGCTCCCGGCGGCGGTGCGCGTCGCCGAGCGGCTCGCTGACCGCCCCGCCGCGGTGGCGGGCGCCCACTTCCCCGACGACGAGGACGAGGAGCGCGGCGCGCGGGAGCGGCTTGCGTTCGAGGAGCTGCTTCTGCTCCAACTGGCCGTCGCAGGGCGCCGCCTGGCGCGCCGGGAGGGTAGCGGCGCCACACCGCTCGAGCCGCGCGGCGACCTCGTCGATCCCTGGCTTCGCTCGCTTCCGTTCGAGCTCACGACCGAGCAGCGAGCGGCAGTCGCGGAGGTCGACCGCGACGTTCAGGGGGAGCGTCCGATGCAGCGGCTTCTGATGGGCGAAGTGGGCAGTGGCAAGACCGTCGTGGCCCTGGCCGCCATGCTGCGTGCCGCCGAGAACGACTGCCAGGCTGCGCTGATGGCGCCCACCGAGACGCTCGCCGAGCAGCACCTCGCCACGCTCGACCGGCTCCTCGGGGGCCTCGTCCCGATCGAGCTGCTCACCGGCTCTACCCCAGCCGCCCGCCGCCGCGAGCTGCTGGCGCGGCTCGCGAGCGGCGAGCTCTCCCTGGTGGTCGGGACCCATGCCCTGATCGACGAGGCGGTCGAGTTCCGCGACCTCGCCCTCTGCGTCGTCGATGAGCAGCATCGCTTCGGCGTGAGGCAGCGCGCGGCGCTCGATGCCAAGGCCCCCGTGGGCCTCGCGCCCCACGCGCTCCACATGACCGCCACCCCGATACCCCGCACCCTCGCGCTCACGGCCTACGGCGACCTCGATGCCACCGTGCTTCGGGAGTTGCCCGCGGGCCGGCGCCGGGTGAAGACGCACGTCGTCGACGGGGTACGGGCGCGCGCCCGCGCCTACGAGCGCATCCGCGAGGAGATCGCCAAGGGGAGGCAATGCTTCGTGGTGTGCCCCCTGGTCGAGGCTCTAGAGGATGACCCCTCCGGCGCCGCTCCTGGAGCCGATGCGCTCCAGGCCAAGGCCGCGACGGCCGAGTACGAGCGCTTGCGCAAGACCGAGTTTCGGGACCAGCGAGTGGCGCTGATCCACGGTCAGCTGCCACATGCCGAGAAGCAGGCGGCCATGGAGGCGTTCGCGTCGGGCGAGGCCGACGTGCTCGTCGCGACGAGCGTCATCGAAGTGGGCATCGACGTGCCGAACGCGTCCGTGATGCTGATGGAGGCGGCCGAGCGCTACGGGCTCTCGCAGCTCCACCAGCTGCGGGGCCGCGTGGGCCGCGGCCCGCACCCTTCGCTCTGCATCCTCTTCGGCGATCCCGATCTGCCGCGGCTTGCCGCCATCGCCGGCGAGGCCGACGGCTTCCGCCTGGCGGAGATCGACCTCGAGCTGCGGGGGGCGGGGGAGATCCTCGGCACGCGCCAGCACGGCCTGCCCGAGTTTCGCGTCGCCCGGCTTCCCGAGGACACGGAGCTGCTCGATCGGGCCCGCTCGTGGGCCGAGCGCCTCCTCGAATCCGACGATCCCATGCTGCGTGACGCGGTCGATGCGCGCTTCGGCTCGGAGCTCGAGCCCATTCCCGCCTAGGGTCTTCGCATGCTCGCCCCCGTCTCGATCCAAGTCGGCGACCGCGACGCCGCCAGCGCCTGCCGAGCCCTGCCCGTGTGGGGGCAGCGCAAGGCTGCCGCCCAAACGGGCGGTTTCGCGGCGGGCGACCGCCCCCAAGCCGGAAGATGAGGGTGGTCGCCGGCGCCTTTAAGGGACGCCGGCTCCAGGCGCCGAGGGGGAGCCGCACGCGTCCGACCGCGGATCGCGTTCGCGAGGCGCTGTTCTCGATACTCGGCGACGTGAGCGGCCTCCGCGTGCTCGACCTCTACGCCGGCTCGGGCGCGCTCGGGATCGAGGCGCTGTCGCGCGGCGCGGCCGCCGCCACCTTCGTGGAGCGCGACCCTCGCGCGGTTGCCGCGCTCCGCCGCAACCTGGAGTCGGTCGGCTCCGAGGCGGAAGTGCGGCGCCAGGACGCGCTGCGCTTTCTGGAGGCAGCCGAGCCCGCCTTCGACCTCGTATTCCTCGACCCGCCATATGATTCCGCCGTCCGCCTGGCGGAGCCGCTCTCGAAGAGGCTGCCGGCGGTCCTTACCGACGAGGCACGAATCGTGACCGAATCCGACAAGCGCGCGCCGCTCGAGCTGTCCCTGCCGCTCGAGCTCGAGCGGGTCTACGGCGACACGCGCATCGCCGTCCACGGTGCCTGAGCGCAACGGCGGAACAGCGATCTGCCCGGGCTCGTACGATCCGGTCACCTACGGGCACATCGACATCATCGGCCGCGCCGCGAAGGTCTTCGACAAAGTGGTGGTCGGTGTGGTCGACCAGCCTGTTCGCAAGCAGAGCACTCTCTTCGACGCCCGGGACAGGGTCGCTTTCATCGAGGCCGAGGTCGCCAAACTCGGGAATGTGCAGGTAAAACCCTTTGATACGCTGCTCGTCGATTTCGCCCGCGAGAACGGGGCAACGGCCATCGTCAAGGGGCTGCGGGCGATCTCGGACTTCGAGTACGAGTTCGAGATGAATCAGCTGAATCGCAAGATGGCCCCTGAGATCGAGAGCATCTACCTGATGGCCGCGCCACAGTTCAGCTTTCTGAGCTCGAGCGGGATCAAGGAGCTGGCTATGTTCGGCGGCGATATCAGCGGGCTCGTGCCCGACTCCGTGGCCAGTCGGTTGGAGGAAGAGCTAAAGCACTGACGAAACTGATGCAATCGCGAGACGTGATGTCGAGAGTTCCAATCAGTTCGCGGGACTGGATGTCACGCGGAGGTAACCCTTAATGGACGTCTTGGTCCTCATTGACAAGCTCGACGACACGATTCACAACGCCAAGCCCGTTCCCCTCACGGATCAGGTGCGGATCGACAAGGAGGAGATCTACGACACCCTCGACCAGATGCGCGCGACGATCCCCGAGGAGATCAAGCAGGCGCGGTGGATCGTCAAGGAGCGCCAGGAGATGCTGGCCGAGGCCAAGCGGGAGTCCGAGCGGATCGTCAAGGAGGCCCGCGACGAGCAGACGCGCCTGATCTCCGAGGAGGAGGTCGTGAAGCAGGCGGAGCGCCAGGCGGAGGACATCGTCGAGGACGCTCGGGCCCGGGAGCGCGAGATCCGGCTCGGCGCCGAGGACTACGCCGACGACATCCTCAACACGCTCGAGGTCAACCTCACGAAGTTCATCGCAGCCGTGCAGCGTGGCCGCGACCGGCTGCAGGGCCGCGAAGAGGCCGAGGTCGGCTAGCTCGGGCGGGCGGCTCGCTCGGAGCGGCCGGCTCAGCCCCCCTGGCGGTTGCGGAGCCGCGGCTCCAGGCCCCCTGGCCGTCCCGCACGGTTCCACTTAAGCCCTCGACACCGATAGCCTGCGCCGCAATGGCCGAATACCTCCACACCTGCTATCGGATCGGCGACATCGACCGGTCGGTCGCGTTCTACGAGAAGCTCGGCTTCGAGGAGCGCGGGCGCATGGACATCGGCGACGAGGCGATCAACGTGTTCATGGGGCTACCGGGAGACGATCCACGGCTCGAGCTGACCTACAACCACGGCGTCGATTCGTACGACCTCGGGACGGGCTACAACCACATCGCGCTCAGCGTGGACGACCTCGAGGGCACGTTGGAGCGCCTGGCCGCGGATGGGATCGACCCCGAGAAGCCGCCGTACCGCCCCGGCGGGAGGACCGAAGGCCCCATGATCTGCTTCGTGCGCGACCCGGACGGCTACCGGGTCGAGCTGATCGAGCGCGGGTAGCGGCGCGTGCGCTCCGGACGCTCGCGACCCCGACGCGAAGGATCGAGCCGATCGAGCGAGCCACGAACTCCGGTTCGTAGACGACCTGGCGGTAGGTGAATCGCAGAACGCGGTAGCCGAGAGCCGCGAGCTGCGCATCACGGCCGCGATCCTCCTCGAAGGCGGTCCGGGTGAGATGGTCCTGGCCGCCGTCGGTCTCGACATTCAGACGCCGGTCGCGCCAGAGGAAGTCGACCTCGTAGCCCCCGACGGCTGTCAGGTCGAACAGGCGCAGCCGCTCGGCCTCGTGAGTGGCGCGCTTCCAAGCGTTGAGGGAAACCACCGCGGCGAGGTCCAGGAGCGTGCGGGCCACGGTCGTGACGGGGATGCCGTCACAGACGGTCACCTCGTCGTCGGGCAGCGGGCCGCGATGGATCCTCAAGCCGTCACGCCGACCGCGCCCGCTACGGGTGGGAACGGTCACGTCTACGACCGCGGCCGCCGACTGCCGAATCCCCCAGACCGCCGCGGCGTCGCGGTGGCCGAGGGCCGCCCCTGCGCCGCAAGCCAGGACGGCGGCCCTCCAGCACCCCTCGCGGCTCACGACCGCATGGCCAACCGCATAGACGCCGCGGTGCAAGGGATGCAACCGACGCCGGTCCCCCCTGTGCTCGACCCGGCGCCGAGTCAGACCGACGGCAACCAGCTGAGCCAACCCCACGACTCCGTGCTGCCTCTCCGCCAACGACGCGATGAACTTCGTCCGCCGAGATCCGGGCGCCCTTGCCACACATATTGTGGTCACTGCGCCCAGCGACCAGATTCGCCCCGGCCGAGACGCGGAGGCGGCGACGCTACCCTCGGACGCATGGGTCAGCCCACGGACTTCTTCGACATCGGCCGGCTCGGGCTGAGCTCCGGCGAGGGGCGCCGCCTCGACCTGGAGGTGGCCGTCGAGCCGTTCGAGTTCGGCGGTGAGGAGTACGCCGTGGAGGGCCGCCGCGTGCCGGCGAGGCTCGACGTCGCCCATACGACCAGCGGCTACTCGCTTCGGCTCCGCTACGAGGCCCGGCTGTCCGGTCCCTGCATGCGGTGCCTGGAGGAGGCGGGCCGGGTGGTGGCGATCGACGCGCGAGAGATCGACCAGCCCGGCGGCGGCGAGGAGCTCGACTCGCCCTACCTCGACGACGAGCAGCTCGACTTGCGGGCGTGGGCGCGGGACGCGCTCGTGCTCGCGCTGCCATCGCAGATCGTCTGTCGCGATGACTGCCTCGGCCTGTGCCCGATCTGCGGCGAGAACCTGAACGAGGCGGGCCCCGAGCACCGGCACGAGCGCGAGCCGGACCCGCGCTGGGCTGCGCTGCGTGAGCTGAAGCTAGACTGAGCGGCCGCGAAATGGCCGTCCCCAAGCAGAGGCAGTCCCACTCCCGGACGCACAAGCGCCGCTCGCAGCACAAGGTTGCGCCGCCGCAGCTGCAGGAATGCCCTCGCTGCCACGCGCCGAAGCGCCCGCACCGTGTGTGCCCCGAGTGCGGCACCTACGCGGGCCGCGAGGTGATCGTGCAGGGGCAGGCCCAGCCCGACGAAGAGTAGACCGCCCCGTGATCGCGGTCGACGCGAACGGAGCGGATCAGGGACCCGCCGCTGTCGCCGCAGGCGCCCGCCGCTCCGGCACGGACGTGCTCCTCTTCGGCCCGGCGCCCCAGCTGCAGGCCGCCGGCGACAGGGTCGAGCTGGTCGACGCCCCGGAGGCGATCGAGAGCGGGCCGGAGCCCGTGCGGGCCGTGCGGGAGCGACCCGATGCCTCGATCTCGCTGGCGTCGCGCGCGGTCGCGGAGGGGCGCGCCGACGCCTTGGTCTCCGCCGGCAGCACCGGTCCCACCCTGGCCGCGGCCACCCTGAGCATCAAGCGCATCAAGGGAGTCCACCGGCCCGCCCTCGCCGTGCTGCTGCCGCTCCCGACCGGCCCGGTGCTGCTTCTCGACTGCGGCGCGAACGTGGAGGTTCGGTCCGAGCACCTGGTGCAGTTCGCCTATATGGGAGCCGGCTTCATTGAGGCCGTGCACGGCGTCCCGAGTCCGCGGGTGGGCCTGCTGTCTGTGGGCGAGGAGCAGGGCAAGGGCACCACCGAAGTGCTCGAGGCCGGCGCGCGGCTGGCGGACGGCGAGCTCAACTTCGTGGGCAACCTCGAGGGCTTCGACCTGCCGGCCGGCGGCGCCGAAGTGATCGTCAGCGACGGCTTCACCGGCAACGTGGCGCTGAAGGTGCTGGAGGGCACCTCGCGCACGGTGCGCGACGCCATCCGGAAGCGGATCCGCTCTGGCCCGGTCTCGACACTCGGCGGCCTGCTGATCAGGCGAAAAGTCCAGCGCCTGCGGGAGGAGATCGACCCCGAGGGCGTGGGCGGCGCGATCCTGCTGGGACTGCGCAGGCCCGTGGTGGTAGCGCACGGCAGCTTCGGTCCGAAGGGGGTCTCCAGCGCCATCCAACTGGCCCGCCGCGCGAGCGACGAACGAATGGTCGAGCGCACCCGCGACGCGCTCGAGCAGGCGGGCGCCTTGAGGTCCGCGAGCGCTGCTAGCGTCGGAACGCGATGACCCGGGAAGAGGTCCTCGAGCGTATCCGTGAGCACCTCGCCACCGAGCTCGAGGTGGACTCCGCGCGCATCCAGGAGGGCACCAGGTTCAAGGAGGACCTCGAAGCGGACTCGCTCGACCTCGTGGAACTCGTCGTCGAGCTTGAAGACAGCTACGGCATCCGCATCCCCGACGAGGAGGCGGCCAAGATCCTGACGGTCGGCCAGGCCGCGGACTTCGTTGCCGCCCATGCAGCGGAGATCGAAGCAACCTGACAACTTGGGGGAGCTCATCGAAGGACTGCCGGAGGATCTCAGGCGGCAGGCCTTCACGCACGCATCATGGGTGGAGCACCGCTCGGAGTCCTACGAGCGACTGGCCTTCCTCGGGGACGTCGTGCTGAGCCTCGCCGTCTCCGATCACCTCTTTCCGCGCTTCGAGCGTTACGGCGCCGGCCGGCTCACCAAGGTGCGGGCGCAGGCCGTCAGCGGTCCCTCCTGCGCGCGGGTGGCACGCGACCTCGGCCTGCCCGAGCGACTGCGCGAGGCGGCCCCCCCGGGCGCGGGCCGGAGCGCGGCGATGCTCGTGGAGTCGGAGCGCGTGCTCGCGTCCGTCTGCGAAGCGGTGATCGGGGCCGCGTACCTCCACTTGGGCCTCGAGTCGACGGCGCCCGCGGTGGTGCGCTCGTTCGCCGAGGAGATCGACGACGCCCTCGAGCACCCGGTGGACTACAAATCGGTGCTCCAGGAGCGCCTGGCGCGCCGCGCGGAGGCCGTGGAGTACCGGATCGAGGCGGAGGAGGGCCCGCCGCACGATCGAAGCTTCCGGGCAGTCGCCCAGGTGGGCGGGCAGGAGCTGGGCCGCGGGGAGGGAAAGACGAAGAAGAGTGCCGAGCAGGAAGCCGCCCTGCAGGCACTCGAGTCGATCGACGACACGTGATGGTGGGTTACCCGGTCAGAACGCGGGGCGCCACGCCCCGCGGACGAAAGCCTCGGGGCTGATGCACCTTCGCTCCATATCTATGAAGGGCTTCAAGTCCTTCCATCAGCGGACGAAGCTGGAGTTCGCCCCCGGGGTGTCGGTCGTCGTGGGCCCGAACGGGTCGGGCAAGTCCAACATCACCGACGCCGTGCTCTGGGCGCTCGGAGAGCAGAGCCCAGTGGCCGTCCGTGGCCAGGTGATGAAGGACGTGATCTTCGCCGGCGGCCGCGGCATCAAGGGCTCGAGCGCCGCAGAGGTCGAGGTGGTGATCGACAACGCCGACCATGCGCTCCACAGCGACTTCTCCGAGATCTCGATCGTGCGCAGGCTTTCGGGCGACGGCGAGGGCGAGTATCGCCTGAACGGGGCGCGCTGCCGCCTCGTCGACATCCTCGAGATCCTCTCGGACTCTGGCCTCGGCAAGGAGATGCACTCGGTGGTCTCGCAGGGCAAGGTCGAGGCGATCGTGCTCTCGCGCCCCCGCGATCGGCGGCTTCTCATCGAGGAGGCCGCCGGCCTCGGCAAGCACCGCAAGCGCCGTCGACGTGCGCAGCTCAAGCTCGAGCGAACCGAGGACAACCTCTCCCGCTCGCTCGACGTGGAGCGGGAAGCGCGCTCGCATCTCCGGCCGCTCAAGCGCCAGGCGGAGGCTGCGGAGCTGCACGAGCGGATCGAGCGCCAGTCGCTGGAGGCGCGCCTGCAGCTTGCCCGCGACGACGTGCGCGCCGCCCGGCTGGAGCTGGCCGCAGCCGAGGCCGAGGCGTCGGCGGCGCGCAGGGAGCGAGACGATGCCGAGCTGCGGCTCTCCGCCGTGGCCGAGCGCCGCGAGGCGGCGGAGGAGGCGTTCGCCTCTCACTCGCGGGTTCGCGAGGAGCTGCAGGGGCGGCTGTTCCAGGCCCGCTCCGCCGTGGAGCGGATCGCCATTCGCTTGGAGCGAGCGCGCGATCAGGCGCAGGCCGCTGCGGAGCGTCGGGAGCGACGCGGCGCCCAGCGGTCGCTGCTCGAGGAGCAGCTGCGCTCGGGCGGCGAGCAGACGGATCCGGGGGGTCGGATCGCGGCCCTGGAAGAGGAGCTCGCGCGGCTCGAGGAAGACCGTGAACGCCGGCTGAGCGACCGGCTGGCGGAGCTCGAGTCTCAGCGGCGCGACGCCGAGCGACGGCACGACCGGCTGGCGGAAGCAGCCTCGGCGCGCCGGCGTGCGCTGGACGATGCGGAACAGGCGGCGGAGCGGCCCGCGGACGCCGCAGGCGACCGGGCGGCCCGGGCGGGTGCCGACCTGGCGGCGCTCGAGCGGCTTCTCCGCGCTGCCGTGCCGGCGAGGGAGGGCTCACAGGCCCTGTCAGATGGCCTCGAGGTGGCCGCGGGCTACGAGGTCGCGCTGGCCGCCGCGCTCGGCCCGCGCCTGGTGGCCGGAATCGTCGACGACGTACCCGCCGGGGAGCGCCTGCTGGATGCCGCCGGGGAGTCCGGCGGTACCGCCTTGGTCCGCGCGCGGGCGCGGGGGAGGACGGCCGGACGCGCCCCGGCGCCCGGAGCCCAGCGCCTGCTCGCGCACGTGAGGTCCCGGCCGGAGCTCTCAAGGCTGGCGGAGCGCCTGCTAGCGGACGTCTGGGTCGTCGACTCCCTTGAGACGGTTTCGGAGTACTTCGACGGCGTGGCGGTCACACGTGCGGGACGCGTGCTCGACGCCACCCGCGGTGAGCTGAGCCAGGTCGCCGTGGGGGGCGCGGAGCACCTGCTGGCTGAGCGGGGGCGCCGGGATCAGCTGGGCGCCGACTCAGAGCGCGCGGCCCGGGAGGCTGCCGACGCCCGCCGCGCCGCGCAAGCCGCCTCGGAGTCGGTGGCCGCGGCCGACGCCGCCCGCGACGAGGCCGAGGTGGCGCTGCGGCGCGCACTCCGCGAGTCGGACGAGGCCGCCGAGGAGGCCGGCCGCGCCGCATGGCTGATCGAACGCAGGCGCCAGGCACCCGAGGAGGGTCCCGAGGCCGTTCGGCGCGCCGAGCTGCGGGCTGACTTGCGCGCCGAGCGCCGGCTCGCCGAGCGCGCTCAGCGAGAGCTCAGCGAGAGGCAGCACGCGCTCGAGGCCCTTCGGGCCGGACTCACGGCAGACGAAAGACTGAAGCTGACCGCCGAGCGCGCGGCGGTCGCGCTGGAGACGGCGCGCCAGTCCGTGAGCGCCCGCCACGATGCACTCGATGCTGAGCTGAAGGCGGGGGCCGCGGCCGACGCCGCCCGCGACGAGGCCGAGGTTGCGCTGCGGCGCGCGCTCCGCGAGTCGGACGAGGCCGCCGAGGAGGCCGGCCGCGCCGCATGGCTGATCGAACGCAGGCACCAGGCACCCGACGAGGGTCC
>JBKPHP010000159.1:0-2404 GCA_046729895.1 Actinomycetota bacterium | reverse complement strand
GAGCGAGCCGGCACTTCGCATTCCTTCATCTCGAGGCTCGAGGGCGGCGAGCACATCCCCACGATCCCAGTGCTCAAGCGCATCCTCGCTGTGCTCGACGAGGAGCTCCTGATCGGTATCGAGCGCCAGGTCCCGGACGAGGAGCCCGAGCGCGAGGTGGCGCGGGTGCCGGAGCTCGTCACGACCTGACGGTCGCCGAACTGCCGCTCAGGCTCCGATGTAGCGCGATGACGCGCGCAGACGCCTCGCGGTTCAAATACCGTCCGGTCAAGGCGACTGCCCGAAGCCGGTCCCGATGCCGGATCCGGTCAGCTTCGACCCAGCCGAAGGGACGGCGGCACTCCTGCCGCCGCTCGCACCGGTCCATCGGCTAAGAGCGTGGCCTGGCGTGATGCTCCCTACGGCGCGCCAGCTGGGATCAGGATTCCGCGGCCGTGGAGCCGGCCGGAGTCCAGGTCGCCCATCGCGTCGTTGATCGCCTCGAGCGGATACGTGGTGGTGTGCAGGGTCACCTTGCCCTGTGCCGTCATGGTCATCAGCTCGAGGAGGTCCTCGTAGGTGCCGACGAGGTTTCCAATGAACGAGATCTCCCGCGAGATCACGTCGATCGTGGGGATGTTGAGGTTCTCGCCGTAGCCGATCACGTAGTAGAAGCCGCCGTCCCGGACCATCTCAATGCCGTCTTCGATGGCCCCCTTTTCGCCGACGAAGTCGATGATCGCCTCGGCGCCAAGCCGGTCGGTCAGCTCCTTGACCTTCTCGACGTGCGTGCCATCGACCACGATCGTGTGGTCGGCGCCGAGCTCTCGCGCCAAGGCCAGCGCAGGTTCGGAGGGGTCGATGACGATTATGTCGGCGGGCGTCATCGCCTTCAGGCACTGGACGCCGATGTGGCCGAGGCCGCCGGCCCCGATCACGACCGCATGAGTGCCGGAGCCGAGCACCGGGATCGCCTTCTTGACCGCGTGGATCGCCGTCAGTCCGGCGTCGGCGAGCGCCGCTATGTCCTTGGGCTGGAGCGCGGGGTCCAGCTTGACGACCGAACGCGCCGAGGTCTTCAGGAAATCGGCGAAGCCCCCGTCGCGGTCGATGCCAGGAAAGGAACCCTCCAGGCAGTGCATGTCGTCGCCGGACCTGCACGGTCCACACTGCCCGCAGGAGATGTAGGGGTGGACGATCACCGTGTCGCCCACCGCCACGTTCGCCACCCCCGAGCCGATCTCGTGGACCCAACCGGCGTTCTCGTGGCCCGGCGTGTATGGCAGCTCGACGCCCGACTTCTCGGCCCACTGGCCTTCTTGAATGTGAAGGTCGGTCCGGCAGAGCCCCGCTGCGCCGATCCGCACGACGACGTCGAGCGGCCCGTCGACCGTCGGCGGGTCGATGTCCTGGAGCCGCAGCGCCTCTCGATAGGCGTGCAGCCTCGCGGCCTTCATGTTGCAACCTCCTCGGGGTCCGCCGGTGGCCCGTGGCGGATTTGCAGCAGCGAGCGGCAGATGTCCCCATTCACCTCGAGGCCCGTTCGCACGAGTCGCGCGGTCCGCAGCCATCGCTCCAGGTTGCCGGCGGCGAGCGGCTCGCCGCTGGGTAGCACGAACGCAGGCGAGTCATCGTCGCGCGGGATTCCCAAATGCCGGCGCAACTCGAGGCAGCGCCGCGCATCGGGGACGCCGGGCAGATCTGCGACCCGCCCCGCGCAAATCTGTTCGGCGGTCGCGCCGCCGGCGAGCAGCGCCTCACAGAGCCTAGACTGGCGGGCGACAAGCGCCTTGCGCTGGAACAGCCGCCGCAGCGCGTCGAGGTCGTCGTCATCGGTCTCCCCCGGGAAGGCCCCCGTGAACCCTTCCCCGCGCGCGACCGCCGCGTTTATCTCGTCGCCCGTGTAGTGATCCTCCAGCCTCACCGTTACCCGACGGACCGCCGGCAACCGGCGCACGGCGTTGCGTGCGTCGGACGCCATCAGGTACGCGAAATTGGGCGCGCACTGCGGTGTCGGCAGGCGCAGCACGATGTCGACATCGCCGTCGAGCGTCACCTCGCACGAGGTCACGAAGCGAAGCTCCGTTATCGGCTCATCGAGCTCAGGGTCGTGGACACTGCCAAGCGCGTCCAGGACGCGCGCTCGGGTCGTCATGTCGTGTCGGTCGCGAGTTGCGCGTCCTCCCTCGCGGCCGGGGCTCCGGCCTCCTCCGGTAGGCGAAGCTCTTCCGGGACGTCGATCCCGTAGAGCTCTGCTGCGTTGAGGCCGAGGATCTTCTTCCTCGTCGCGGTCGTGACCTCGGGGTAATCCGAGTACTCCTCGTCCGGATAGTTCCAGTCGAGAAAGCCCTCGATCTGCCACTTCGGCTCCCAGATCGCGTAATCGCTGGCGAACAGCATCTTGTCCTCGCCGACCCAGAACAGC
>JBKPHP010000158.1:0-13212 GCA_046729895.1 Actinomycetota bacterium | reverse complement strand
GGCTGACTCCCAGCGCGACTCCGAACACCTTCGCCACCACAGGCACGGCGACCATCGTGGCGGCGAACGGCGATCGGCTGTTCGCAACGACTACAGGGACCGTGACCTCGACGGGGTTGCAGGTCGGAGCCGCAGGGACGTTCACGTCCGTCACCACCTTCACCGGCGGTACTGGACGCTTCGCCAGCGCCAGCGGCAGCTTGATCACATCGGGCAGGTCGGTGATCGTTTCGATCGTCGGCACGACCGTGACGAGTCGCCAGACCTTCGGCTCGCAAGGGACGATTAGCTACTGAGGTCGTCTCGTGGCGCTCCTCGCGACTGAGGCCGAAGCCCTCGAAGCCGCTGGGCTGCGGGAATAGGCGATGTCGCAGGAGAACGTGGAGTTCGTGCGCAGCGTCTACGCAGACCCGCGCGGTTTGACGGCTGCGGCCTCCGACAAGGTCGCCCCCGACGCTGAGTTTGACTTCACGGCTGCTTACCCCGACTGGCCGGTGGTGAGGGGCGTCGAGGCACTCCGCCGTTTTCGCGACAGCGGGCCTTGGAGTGGTTCCCCGATCCATTTCGAGCCGGAGCGTTTCTTCGACGTGGACGATGAGCGGGTGCTCGTCTTTGCACGGGTGTCGGCTACCGGCCACGAGAGCGGCGCGCAAGTCGAAATCCGAGCCGCGCACGAATTCACTATCCGTGACGGGCGGGTGGTGCGTTTCAAGGTGTACGGGGATCGGGAGGAGGCCCTCGAAGCCGCGGGGCTGTCGGAGTAGGCGTCTAGGTGGCGACCCCTAATGTGGCGCTCCGGCGGCGAGCCGCGTAATCACCAAGCGGGGCAGCCCGTCTCCTTTAGCTCATCTAAGCCGCTGCGCTCCGGCGCTCGCGGCGTCGCACGCCTCGCCGCGCTCCCGGCAGGCGGGGCAACGGGCGTCGTAGGTGGTCCCGTACCAGTGGCGCGACCAGCGCGGCACCGAATCGTCGGACGCTTCCGACGCGCTGCCGTACAACTGCGCTGCGCGTGCCTTGCCACCTGCGCGGCGGTTACACGACGCGTGCTCCGGCCCCACATGTGCCGCCCCGTCGTCCGAGTGGCCGAGGTCCCATGGCTGTCCCGGCGAAATCAGCGATCCGCAGCGCCAGCAGGCCACCAGGCCCGCGCGAACATCACTGCCGACCCGCTCCCCGCCGCTTCTGGTGCATGTAGTGGCGCTGACATTTCCCCGGCAGGACCGCGAATTACCAACGTTCCAGCGCGGCAGCGCCCGCCAGCGCACCGACTGCCCGCTTCGCAGATTTTCCCGATGACGGGAAAGGTCAGTAGACCCTGAGGTAACCGGCCGAGTCGACCGAAGTGACGGCTTCAGGAACCACGTCCACAACGCCCTTGAGTTCGGCTAGGCGGTCTACGTCCTGTCCCCTCAAGGACACCTGAACCTCGTAGGAGCGGCCTTCGTCAGGGCCACCCTCGCCGTACAGCGTGTAACCGAATCCGGCGCGGTCTAGCGCCTCCATGACCCTTACGGCTTCGTCGCGCGAGCGCATCGGTTCCTCAGACTATTTGAACTGCGGCACTCGCTGAGAGTGTGGCCCAGTTGTGCCCAAACGTCTCGGACACGCTCGGCTCCGCAATGCGGAGCGGGTCCAGGCGAGGGCTCAGATTTGTGTCTGGAATGCGGGTTCGTCGCCGGTCGTCGTCATGCGTCGTTTTCATCGGCGCGCTCTCGTAAAGCGGGGTCGTGGGTTCGAATCCCACCGTCGGCTCTAGAAGAAGTCCCCGCTAACCGCGGGGTTATTAGGGCGCGGACCGCGCGCCTTCACTCGGTACCCGAGTTCGCCGCTGGATGGAGCCGGGGAAGCTCCGCTCTATCCAGCTTCCGCGAGCCCGGCTGATTCCGGCGAGCGCTCCGATTCCGGCGAGCGCTCTGATTAGACGCGCTCGGGGATGGGAGCTCGGCGCCGGGGACCCGAAGTCAGGGGACCCATTCCGAACATCTCGGCCGGTAATCGAGATAGCGGCGTACCCCGACCCGGTCAGCGCCAGGAACAGCGCGAGGTAAGCGACCACGGTCGCGTGGCGAGGACGACGAAGCGTCGGCATGACCCCCTCCTCCTCTTCGGGACGTGGGCCTCGAATCGGTGCGACCCTCCTTGCAGCACCCGACGAAACGCAAGGCTCGCTTGGTCTCGCTTGTGACCCGACCCGCCGCCGTTAGGGTCCCTGGGTCATGGGCGCCGCGCTCGGCTGGGGCTCACTGTCGGCCTTCTCGCTCGTCCTCGGGGCGCTGCTCGCTCTGGCGAGACCATGGCCCCGGCGGCTGGTGGGACTGGTTCTCGCATTCGGTGCCGGGGCGCTCATCAGCGCGGTCAGCTTCGAGCTCGCCTTGGAGGGCGTTCGGCTGGGAGACCGTGGGTGGACCGCGGTCGGCCTCGCCGCGGGCGCCCTCGTCTACTACTGGCTGGACGGAGTCGTGGCTGGGGTCGGCTCGGCGGGGCGGGGGCGGTTGGGGCGCGCGTCCGGATCCAGTGCGGGCACGGCGTTGGCCCTGGGCGCGTTCCTCGACGGCATCCCCGAGCAGATGGTGCTCGGGATCGGGCTGGCCGCCGGGGAGGGGGTCGGTGTCGGGTTGCTGGTGGCCATCTTCGTGTCGAACCTGCCCGAGGCGATCGGCTCCGCGAGCGAAATGCGCAGCGCGGGACGCGACGACCGGACCATCCTGCGGCTCTGGCTGGCGGTGGCGACCGTGTGCGCGCTCTCGACCGTGGTCGGGTACGCGCTCGCCGACGCGGTATCGGACAACCTGAAGGGGGCAATCGACGGCTTCGCCGCCGGGGCGCTGCTCGTGATGCTGGTCGACTCGATGATCCCCGATGCGAGGAAGGACTCGGGCCGGACGGCCGGCCTCGTTACGACGCTGGGATTCGCGGTGGCAGCGGGACTTTCGGCCACGAGCTGATCTCGGGCGACAACCCGGGCCGCGAGGGAAGCGGCCGGCAGCGGGAGAGCGTCCCGCCGCCGGCCTTTAGCTCCGGACGTGTCAGTCGACTAGCCTGTCCAGCCTCGAACCGGGCCTTGGCGTGAAGTTGGTCGATCGCACGATCACCGGCCCGTTGCCCCTCCTGCCGAGCGTGGTACGGACGATTCCCTGCTGTGGGTTCGCCGACCCGCAGAGCACCTGCTCGACGTTCCTGATGCGGATCGTCACCGCCTGGTTGCCCGTCGCCGCGTTGAAGACGCGTACCAGGAACTGATAGCCGAGTCCTGCCGGCGGGCGCACGATCTCGCACGAGCTGCGGATCGCCGGCTGTGCCGGGGAGTCCCCGATCGTCGGGGGCAGCAGGTTGTTGTTGACGATCGCGTGCGGCAGCCGTCCGAAGCGCGTACGGAACACCTGAGGCCGTGAGTTGTCCCCAGACGTCACCAGCATCGTGCCGATCACCAACGTGTCGGTGTCCTGCCGGGTCCGGACGCGAACGACCCTTCGGCGCCCCCCGCGGCGGACCGTCCTGGTGCGGAAGCGAGCCCGCTCGGCGCCGATGAAGGCGTCGCTCCCGTCGCCGGGCGCCCAGACGAAGAAGTCATCGCCTTGGCCGCCCTTGGCGATGTCGAAGGGAGGGAAGGCCGTGACGTCGCTACCCCGCTCGAGGCCGCCGACCATCACATCGCCGCGGTCGCGGACCTGGTTCGCCCCTGAGATCAGCGTGTCGGGGCCGAGGCGACCGATCAGCAGGTCACCGCCGAAACCACCCAGCAGCTGGTCGCCCTTGCGGAGCGACTGATTCGCCCCCACCCCGGGCGGCTGGATGATCGGATCGGCTGGTTCGTCGTTGTCCCGCCCGATCAGCAGCTGGCCGCGACGGGCATCCGGGTTGCCCAAGAGTGCCGCGACCGCCCCGCCAGCAAAAACGAGGCTCACGAGCGCCGCCGGGACCAGTGCGACCGCCGTGAGCCGGATCCGCCGAAGTGACATTCGAGTCCTCCTTCATTCGCGGTCGGACGCGCGCGACGCTAGCACGGGCGCAGGCCGGTGCTAGCGCGCGTGAGGCGCGAACCGCCAGCTGCAACGTGCCCCGCTGACGGCCTATCGAGGGGCTCCCACGCGCCTTCGGCGCCGCCTGCAGGCTCGCGGAGGTGTACAAGTCGGTTTCCGATCGGCACCTCATGCGGGCAAGATGCTCAGGGGTGCGGCACGGGCTGCTCGAAACGGATGATTGAAGCGCGCGAACCAGGAGGCCGGGAAGAGGAACCGGTCGAGCTCGGGCCTGGGGAGCCGGCGATCACCGGCGCCGTCCGTGAGCTCGCGGTCGTTCGCCTGCCGGTGCTGATGCTGGCGCTGCTGGCGGTCGAGGTCATAGACGAGGGCGGGACCCACGACGCCTTCTACTACTTGCTGGCCCTCGGCGGCCTGTACGCGGCGGGAGCGCTCTGGGTTGCGTTCGTAAGGCGGCGAACCGCCCTGCCGTGGGTGCTATACGTGGGGTTGGACATCGCGCTGCTGTCGGCGCTGCTGTACACGTCTGGCGGCGGCGACTCGCCAATCCGACCGCTCTTCATCCTCCTCCCTCTGGTCGGTGTGCTCTCGTACAGCGCCTATTGGACCGCGGTCGTCGGCGGCGTTGCCATGGTCGACTACCTCGTCGTCGCCGCGATTCACTCCGCCGCGCAGGGCGGACCAAGCTTCGGCTCGATCTTGGTGTTCTCCCTCTTCATCGGAGTGGGAACGCTTGGCGCGACGCTCCCGGTCCACGCGGTCGTCCAGCGCCAGCGCGCGAAGGCCGAGCTCGAGCAGCGCGCCCGCCTCCTGGCGGAAAAGAGCGCACGCGCCGAGGCGGAGGCGGTCGCCGAGACGGTGCGCAAGCTCCAGCGCATCACCGACGTCACGCTGAGCCATCTCTCCCTCGAAGAGCTGCTCCCGGAGCTCCTCGCAAGGATCGTGGACGTCTTCCGCTCCGACGCTGCCGCCGTTCTGATCGCCGCCGACGATCTCTCGCTACAGGCGTCGTCTACGGTCGGATTGAGCGGCATGGAGCGCGGAGGAGCCCTCGAGCCCGGCGAGGGGTTTCCGGGTCGAGTGGCACAGATGCGAGAGCCGATCGCGACGGCCGCGGGGGCAGAGGACGACGCCATCAGCCGGGCATTCGCCGAGCAGGGAACCGGATCGCTGCTTGGGGTGCCGCTTACCGTGGATGACCGCATGATCGGCGTCTTGATGGTGGGGGCCGGTGACGGGCGGGAGCTCGGGCGGGTAGACGCCGACCTGCTCCGGCTCGCGGCCGACCGGATTGCGCTCTCGATTCAGCGTGCCCAGCTGTACGAGCGGGAGCACGTCGTCGCGCAGACCCTCCAGCGAAGCCTTCTCCCCGAGCGCCTTCCGGAGATACCCGGTCTGACGGTGGCGGCGCGATACCTGCCGGCACGCGAGGAGGCAAGGGTCGGAGGCGACTGGTACGACGTCCTGGAGCTGCCCGGAGACTCGGTGGGCCTGGCGATGGGCGACGTCGTCAGCCATGGGATCCGGGCCGCCTCGATCATGGGTCAGCTCCGCAGCGCGATACGGGCATATGCACTCGACCGTGAGTCGCCGGCCGGGACCTTGACGAAGCTGAACGCGGTCGTGCGAGGTCTCGATCAGCGTGAGACCGCCACTGCCGTCTACCTCGCGCTCGACCTCGTGGAGCGGACCTTCCGCTTCGCCAGCGCCGGTCATCCTCCGCCACTCGTGGTAGATCCCTCGGGGAGCGCCCACTTCCTGGAGGAGGGTCGATCCGTGCCCCTGGGGGCCCATGCGGGGACCCGCTACCGCGAAGCGGTCGCGCGGCTCGAGCCAGGCTCGACGATCGTGCTCTACACGGATGGGCTGGTCGAGCGGCGAGGCAGCTCGCTGGGGCACGGGCTGGAGCGCCTTGCGTCGGAGGCGTCCGGGCATCCGGCCGAGCCGGAATCGCTTTGCGACCGGCTAATCGGCGCGCTGGTCGGGGACCAGCCGCCGCCCGACGACGTAGCCCTCCTGGCCGCGCACGTCGTCGTCCTTCCGGAGGAGCGACTGGAGCTGGAGCTTCCCTGCAGCCCGGACACCCTTGCGCCGCTGCGCCGGATGCTGCGGCACTGGCTGTCCGGCGTTCGAGCGTCGAGGGGTGAGCTGCAGGACATCCTGGTCGCAGTGTCGGAGGCGGCGACCAACGCGATCGAGCACGCCTACGGGCCCGTGGAGGCGAGCTACCTGGTGGAGGGCCGGCTCTCGGGGGATAGTGTCATAGTCACCGTGACCGACTCGGGAACCTGGCGGGAGCGCCGGGGTGGGGAGGGCGGTCGCGGCACGCATCTGATGCGCGAGTTGATGGACGGGTTCGAGCTCTACCCCTCCGGCGCGGGCACGGTGGTACAGCTCGAGCGCAGGCTTGGCTCCCGAGACGCGGCGTGACCACGCGGGCCGACATCCACACGACGAGTGACGACTCGGGGGTCGTCATCGCGCGGATCGCGGGTGAGATGGACGCTTCGAACACCTCTCGCGTGGAGGAGCGGCTCACCTCGGCGGTGCCGAACTCGGCCCTGGGCATGGTGCTCGATCTCTCCGGTCTCAGCTTCGTGGACAGCTCCGGGGTGGAGCTCTTCTTCCGGCTCGGGGAGCGGCTCGAGGACCGCCGGCAGCGCCTCGCCGTGGCGTTGCCGGAGGGCGCCGCCGTCGAGCGCGTGTTCGAGATCGTGCGGTTCGGCGAGAAGCTTCCGCTCGCCGCCTCCGTGGAGGAGGCCGGAACGCTTCTACGGACTGCGACCGGTTAGCCACCGCGCCGGCAGGCCCGCCACAGCCCTCGGCCGTGCCGGCTCGCGTCCCGGGCGAGACGGGCGAACTCCTCCGCGTGGGCCAGATTGGGCGAGATGGGGAGCGGTCGCGCGAACCCACCGCCGACCAGGGCCGCGTTGACGAACAGGCCATCCCCGTCGCGGTAGACGTAGGCCAGCAGGCGCCCGTAGCGGTCGCGGCGCTCGGCGTCGAACCGGAGCGTGACCCGCCGTCCCGCCAGCAAGCGGCGGCTCTCCGCCGACGCGGCCCGGGCGAAGCACTCGACCGGCGTGCCCGGCTCGACCAACTCGGGGGTGTCGATCCCGATCAGGCGCACCTTCTCGGCGCGGCCCGCGAGCCGGACCCGGACGGTGTCGCCATCGACCACCCGGGTCACGAGCGCCGAGGTGAACCGGCCGCTCCCAGGCCTCTCGCCTGCGAGCACGAGGGCGGCCGCCGCGGCAAGCAGCGCGGCATACGGAAGGAATCGGGTGAGGCGCAAGCGGCGAGCGTAGGGCGCCCGACGGGAACAGTGCAGGGGAGGTCACGGAGAAGTTACGTCCCCGTCGTGCGGTCGATTGCCTTGCGCGCAACTCGTCAGTAAGCCCGGTGTTCCCGCAAAGTGTCGATCCCTCGGAAGCCCGTCTTGCTCGTGGGACTGCTCGCCGTGGTCCTGGTCGTGGCGGGCGCCGCAGCCTCTGGAGGCTCGCGCACTCCGACAGCGGCGGCCACACGTCCGAACATCGTGTTGGTCCTGACCGACGACCTGTCCTGGAACCTGGTCCGCTACATGCCCCATGTGCGCGGAATGAGGCAGCGGGGAGTCAGCTTCAGCCGCTACTTCGTTACCGACTCGCTCTGCTGCCCGTCACGGGCATCGATCTTCTCCGGCCGTTTTCCGCACAATACGCGCGTGTTCACGAACCGCCCGCCGGACGGCGGCTTCCAGGTGTTCCTCGCACGGGGAGAGGAGCGGTCGACCTTCGCGACCGCGCTCCAGGCCCGTGGCTACCGCACGGCGATGATGGGGAAGTACCTCAACGGCTATACGCCGGCCGGCGGCTACGTGCCGCCCGGCTGGACGGAGTGGGACGTAGGCGGCAACGCCTACCGGAACTTCAACTACAGGCTGAGCGAGAACGGCCGTCGGGTGGCCTACGGCAGCGGGCCGCGCGACTACCTGACGGACGTGATCGCGAGGAAGGGGAGCGCCTTCATCGATGAGGCGGCGAGCGCCCACCAGCCGTTCATCCTCGAGCTCGCCACCTACGCGCCCCACGCGCCATATACGCCGGCGCCGCGCGACGCGGGCGACTTCCCCGGGCTGACTGCCCCCAAGGGACCGGCCTTCAACGCGAGGAACTCGCGCGCCCCCCGATGGCTGCGCGGCAGGCCTCCGCTGACCCCGGCCCAGATCGCCAACATCGACCTCGCCTTTCGCAGGCGGGCTCAGGCGGTCCAGGCGGTGGACGATCTGATCGCCCGCATCCAGGCGACACTGTCCGCGCGCGGCCTGGCCGACGACACCTACATCGTCTTCAGCTCCGACAACGGCTACCACATGGGCGAGCACCGCCTGAACCCCGGCAAGCAGACGGCGTTCGACACCGACATCAGGGTCCCGCTGATCGTCATCGGACCGGGAGTGCCCGGAGGGCGGACCATCCGCCACGTGGCGGAGAACATCGATCTGCGCCCCACTTTCAGCCGGCTCGCCGACGCCCATCTGCCCAGGTCGGTCGACGGGCGCAGCCTGGTCTCGCTGCTGCACGGGAAGCGCCCGCGCCGCTGGCGCGGCGCGGCGCTGATCGAGCACCACGGTCCCAACTTCGGCCGGCGCGACCCCGACCGGCCGGCCAGGGGAGCCGGGAACCCGAGCACCTACGAGGCGCTTCGCACCAAGACCGCCCTCTATGTCGGGTACCGCGACGGAGAGCGCGAGTACTACAACCTCCGCCGCGATCCCCACGAGCTCCACAACGTGGTTCGCCGTCTGAGCAAGCGCCGCCGCGCTCAGCTGCACGGGGCGCTCGCCCGGCTCAAGCGCTGCCGCGGCGCCAGGAAGTGCGGCTGAGCGGCGTTTAGCGGCGCAGCGTCACGCCCAAGCCGCCGCCGGGAGCTCTGACGACTGCAACGGGGCCTTGGCAGGAGCCGGTGCACCCTGTAGCGGGAAATAACCTCAGACCCGTGTCCTACTTCCAGGCGGTGCGGATCTATTCGGCCGCCGAGATGTGCGTGCTGACCTCGCTGATCGTCGTCTGGGTGGGCGGGCTGAGCGACGAAGCCCAGCTCGTCCTGGGGTGGACGCACGGGTTCGGCTGGATCCTGTTGTGTCTGCTCGTGGCCGCGGGGTGCCGTCGCGGGATCTTCCCGTGGCCGCTGCTGGCGGCGACCGTGTCGCCGCTCGGGCCGATCGGGAGCACGGCCGGCCTGGAGTACTTGAGCCGCCGCCGGGTAGCCTGACCCCGGCTCATGTTCCCGCTCAACCTGCCGAATGCCCTCACGCTTGCGCGCATCCTCCTTGTGCCGGTGCTCGTGGTCGCGCTGACGGTGGAGACGCCTGGAGGATCGACGATCGCGGCTGGGGTCTTTGCCATCGCTGCGCTCACGGACGGGCTCGATGGCTACATCGCCCGCTCGCGGCAGGCGGTCACGACCTTCGGGAAGGTGATGGACCCGGTCGCCGACAAGCTGATGATCGCCGCGGCGCTGATCGCGCTGGTCAGCCTGGACCGGCTCGAGCCATGGGTCGCGATGGTGATCATCGCGCGCGAGTTCGCAGTGAGCGGGCTGCGGATCGCCGCCGGTCAGCAGGGCGTAGTCATCCCGGCGAGCAAGCTCGGCAAGGTGAAGACGATCGTGCAGGTGGCCGCCGTGTTGGCGCTGATCGCGGGATCGGATAGCGGCGCCGTCTGGGTGCAGGCCCTCGTCTACTTGATGGTCGCTATCACCGTCGCATCGGGCGCCGACTACTTCCTCAACTTCAGGCGCAGACTCGAGGAGGTGACGCGCGCGCGAGAGCGCGTGCGCGGATCGCCGGCCAAGCCCTCCTAACGCGAGCCTCCCGGGCGGCGGCGGGGCCGCAAGCCGTCGCTCAGCCGCCCTCAAGCCACTCGCGCATGGTCACGTGCCGCGTGAGGTGCTCCGTGCCCTCCATCTCGCGCAGCAGCCGCGCGATCAGCCCGTGCCGCTCGGCGACGACGTTGTGCTTGTGGATCGTCTCGAGATTCTCCTGTCGAGCGAGGAGGAAGGCGTCCTCGCCGAGGTGCTCGAACCGCTCGACGGCCATCCGAACCATCTCGCGGACGCAGTCCTCGACGAAGCGCGGCTGCATGTGCGCCTTCTCCACCACCTCCAGCTCGTCCGGCCGCTTCATCAGCTCGTATATCTCCGAGCTCATGGCCGACTCGACGATTTCCAGCAGCGAGGCTGCCTCGATCGCCTGGTCGCAGCCCTCCGGGCAGCCGATGTACAGCGTCCCGATACCGCGCTGGTTGTGCGTCGCCACCGGCACGTGCTCGAACACCCGCGCGATCTCGTCGTCCGTGAAGCCGTCCGAGCGTAGCCGCCCCTGAGCTTTGTCCATGACGAGCTCCTGGGCGCACGGGCAGGCCGTCATGCCCTGGGCCTCTACGCCGACGAGCCGGCGCGTGCCGCGACTGGACGCGACCGCCGAGCCGAACAGCGTGTAGATCTCCTGCGTCGGCGTCCCCGAGACCGGCGCCGGCTTGTGCTCCGGGTAGCGCGCGGCGATGGTTACCTCGGCACGCAGACCACCCTGCCGGTCGCGCACGCGCTCGGCGATGTGGGAGGCGAGAGTCTCGGCCTTGAGCGCCTCCCGCAGGACCACCTCGTCGATCGCCTCGTTCACGACCTCCTCGAAGCGCGACATGTGGGCGCCCTTCTGATCCGGCGGAAGGTCGACGAAGCACTCGAGCTCGGCGTAGAAGAGCTGCTCCGAGCCGTCCGAGCAGATTCGGAGCACCTTCTCGACGCCCGTCACCCCGACCCTGGAGAGGCTCACGTGGGTCGCCGGCCGACGGGCCTGGACGTCGTCGCCGAGGAGTGCGCTGCGGTGGTTCATAGCGGCCCCTCACCATACCGACGCCCCGGAGCTAATCGGCACGATCCGTTGTACACTCGTGACGGCTTGACGCCGGGGACTTGTTGGGGCCCAAACGGCGCAGCCCCTCGCGGCACGGGCCGCGACCCGAACAACCTGACATAGACGAGCCAGGGGGACATCGGCCCCCTGAAACGTTTCAAGGAGCGAGGGTTGACGGAGAAGCACGAGGGAGTAGGGCTGCTGACAGGTCAGGCCGAAGCGCCCGATCTCGAGCACGACGAGCTCAGAACACTCGTTGCCGAGGGCCGCGAGCGTGGCTTCCTGACCTTCGAGGAGATCGCCGCCTGCCTCGAGGAGGTCGAGATCACCAAGGAGCAGGTGCGCGACCTACACGTCTTCCTGGTCGACAGCGGCATCGAGATCGTCTCCGCCGACGGGCGCCCCGCCCAGGCGACCGGCCCGGTGCCCCCGGTGGACGGGCAGCCCGTGGCTCAGAAGAAGACCGAGATCGACCTCACGGTCGAGCCCAGCCTCGATTCTCTGCGTCTCTACCTGCGCTCGATCGGGCGGGTGGACCTCCTGACCGCGGACCAGGAGGTCATGCTCGCGAAACGCATCGAGCGCGGGGACATGTATGGGAAGCAGCAGATGATCGAGGCCAACCTGCGCCTGGTGGTCTCGATCGCGAAGGGCTACCTCGGACGCGGCCTTTCGTTCCTCGACCTGATCCAAGAGGGTTCCCTGGGCCTCATCCGCGCGGTGGAGAAGTTCGACTACAGGCGCGGCTACAAGTTCTCCACCTACGCGACCTGGTGGATCCGGCAGGCGGTCACGAGAGCGATCGCCGACAAGGCACGGACCATCCGCATCCCCGTCCACATGGTCGAGAAGCTGAACAAGGTCGTCCACGTCGAGCGCCAGCTGGTGCAGGAGTTCGGCCGCGAGCCTGCTCCAGAGGAGATCGCCGGTGAGCTCCAGTGGACCGCGCGCGAGGTCAAGGACATCCTCCGGATCGCCCAGCTCCCGGTCTCGCTCGAGAAGCCAATCGGGGAGGAGGAGGACTCGGAGCTCGGCGACTTCGTCGAGGACGAGACCGCCGAGTCCCCCTTCGAGCTTGCGTCCGAGAACCTGCGCAGGGAGAACGTGAGCCGTGCCCTCGACGCGCTACCCCAGCGCGAGCGCGAGGTCATCGAGATGCGCTATGGGCTCAAGGGCCACCAGGCGCGCACGCTCGAGGAGGTCGGCCGCGCATTCGGCGTCACCCGCGAGCGGATCAGGCAGATCGAGAACAACACCCTCAAGAAGCTCGAGGGCCTGCCCGAGGCCCAGCGCCTGCGCGACGCCTCCTAGCGTCGGGCGCTCCAAAGTGCGCGGACTCGGGGTCGAGCGCGGGCGATCCGATTCCCGCCCAACAGGCCGAAGATGCCCTTCTACAATCGTGATTCCTTCGACTCGGGGGGATGCCCGAGCGGTCAAAGGGAGCGCGCTGTAAACGCGCCGGCTACGCCTACGCAGGTTCGAATCCTGCTCCCCCCACTAGCTTCGAAAGGATCGGCGCGAGAGCCGCCGCCCGGACTCGAACCGGGGACCCCGTGCTTACCATGCACGTGCTCTACCGACTGAGCTACGGCGGCCTGGTCACGCATTCTAGGCGCGGCCCGTGTCGCGACCCGCGGCCGCACCTACGGGCTGTTCAGGCCGCGGCCGAGGCGGAGGAGTAGTCGGCCTCGACGATCTGACCGTCATCGAAGCGGTAGGTCCAGCGGCCCTGCGAGTCGGCCATCCCACCATCCGGAAGGATCAGCCTGATCCAGCCGAGCACCTCGACGCAGTCGCCCCGCTCGCGGAAGCCATAAGGCGAGACCTTGATGTCACCGCCGGCGTTGCGCTGATCGCGGAAGAAGGTCCGCGCCGCCTCGACTCCGCGCAGACGCTCGCCGCCGCTGGCCGCCAGGCGGAACTCACAGTCCGGATGGCAATGCTCGAAGAGCTCATCCATGCCGCTCGCATGACCCTCGCGCTCGAGCCGCTGCCAGGCCTGCTTGACCCGTCTCAGGTTCCCCGATGCCACTCGGACCCAGAGTAACCCGCTTGGGGCGCTCGTGCATCATCTTTTTGCGCGTGCGGATCGCATATGTCGTTGTCTCGCATCGGAACCCCGAGCAGGCGCTGCGACTCGTCGCGGCGCTCAGGGAGGGGCCCGCGGGCGAGGTCCTGGTTCGACACGATGGGCGCCGCTCCCATCTGGACGAGGCGGAGCTCGAGCGGCTGGGGGCGCTGGCGCTCCACGATGACGTCGAGTTCGAATGGGGCGGCTGGTCGCAGCTCCAGCTGCTGCTGGGGTGCCTCCGGCAAGCGGCCGAGGAGCTCGAC
>JBKPHP010000157.1:0-12568 GCA_046729895.1 Actinomycetota bacterium | reverse complement strand
GGCGGTGGTCGGTCCAGACGCGCTGGCGTAGGACTTCACCCTCCGGAGCGTGTTCAACCGGGTCGTGAGCGAGGCGGCGGCCCGCGCCGTGGCGGCGGACGCCGAGCGCAGCGGCGCCTCGCGAGCGACGAGCCCGCCGGTCGCGGCAGCCACCGCGCGCTCGTGAGGGTCACGGTCACCGGCGCGACCGGCACCATCGGGCGCGCGCTGGTCCGCGAGCTCGGCGATCGTGGCGACCGGGTGGCGGTGCTCTCGCGGGACCCAGAGCGGGCGCGTCAGGCGCTGGGGGGTGATGTGGAGGCCTTCGCCTGGCGCGCCCCGGGGGGCGGCCCGCCCCCGGCCGAGTCGCTTCGCGGCAGCGGCGGCGTGGTGCACCTGGCGGGGGAACAGCTGGCGCAGCGCTGGACCGACTCCGCCAAGCGGGAGATCCGCGACTCCCGGGTGCTCGGCACCCGCAACCTCGTGGCCGGGCTGGCGGCCGTGCCGGAGGACGAGCGGCCCACGACGCTCGTGTCGCAGAGCGCCGTCGGCTTCTACGGCGCTCGGGGCGACGAGCCGCTGGACGAGTCCGCGCCAGGGGCCGACGACTTCCTCGCCGGCGTGGTCGCGGCCTGGGAGACCGAGGCTCGCGCGGCGGGGGAGGTCGGCGTCCGCACCGTGACCACGCGCACGGGGGTCGTGCTCGCACGGGGCGGCGGCGCCCTCGAGAAGATGCTTCCGCCGTTCAAGCTCGGAGTGGGCGGGCCGGTGGCGGGCGGGCATCAGTACGTGTCCTGGGTCCACCTGGACGACGTGGTCGGGGCGATGCTCTTCTGCCTGGACACCGAAGCCGCGCGCGGCCCCGTGAACGTGACCGCGCCGGAGCCTGTCACAAACAAGGAGCTCTCGAAGGCGCTTGGCCGCGTGCTCCGCAGGCCCGCGCTAGCCCCGGTGCCCGCGCTGGCCGTGAAGCTCCTCTACGGCGAGATGGCCATGGTCGTGACCACCGGCGCCCGGGTGGTGCCGCGGCGCCTGCAAGAGCTCGGCTACAAGTTCCGCCGCTCGGAGCTGGAGCCCGCGCTGCGTGACGCCACCGGGCGCTAGGCGGGACCCGGTTAGCGGTGGCGCTCGGCGCGCGCTTCCGCGACGGTCTTGCCGCCCCTGCCGATCGGTCCCTGCAGCTTCCAGCGCGAGTCGGGCTTGGCCGGCCACACGAGCCAGATCAGCACGCCCGCGACCGTCAGGAGCAGCCCGCTCGCCAGCCCGATCCGCTCGCCGTACCCCTTGCGGTTCGAGAGGTACGAGGCCACGATCGCGGATAGCAGCCACGCGTAGGTGAGGTAGAGCGCCTTGGCGCCGATGACAGCGATGACCGTGGTCATGCGCCCAAGTATGCCTCCTGGACCCGGGCGTCCTCTCGCAGCCTGGCGGACTCGTCCGCCAGCGCGACAATCCCGGTCTCGAGCACGTAGCCGCGTTGTGAGACCTCCAGCGCGTAGTTGGCGTTCTGCTCGACGAGCAGGATTGTGGTCCCCTGCTTGTTGATCTCGGCGATCGTCTCGTAGATCCGCTCGACCAGTATCGGCGCAAGGCCCATGGCAGGCTCATCAAGAAGCAGGAGCTTCGGGTCCGCCATGATCGCCCTGCCGATCGCGAGCATCTGCTGCTCTCCCCCGGAGAGCGTGCCCGCCTTCTGCCTCTCCCGCTCCTTCAGACGCGGAAACAGGTCATAGACCCGCCCGAAGTCTGAGGCGACCCTCTCGTCGCGGCGGAGGAAGGCTCCGAGGTCGAGGTTCTCCCGAACGCTCATGCGCGGGAAGATCTTCCGGCCCTCCGGCGCCTGCGAGATGCCGAGCCGGACGATGTCCTGCGGCGGCGTCTCGCCGAGCTCGTCACCGGCGAAGCGGATCGAGCCCTCCCGCGGCGGGGTCAGCCCCGAGATCGAGCGCAGCGTCGTGGACTTCCCGGCCCCGTTCGAGCCGATCAGCGTCACCACCTCGCCCTCCTCGACCTCGAGCGACACGCCCTTGAGCGCCTCGATGTTCCCGTAGAAGGTGTGGATCTCCTCGACCTCGAGCAGCGCCATCTCTCAGTCCTGCTTGCCCAGGTACGCCTCGACCACCCGCGGGTTCTCGCGCACCTCCTCCGGCTGTCCCTCGGCGATCCTCTCGCCGTGGTCGAGCACCGTCACCCGCTCTGAGACCCCCATCACGACCCTCATGTCGTGCTCGATCAGGAGGATGGTGATGCCTCTCTCGTCGCGGAGACGCTCCATGAAAGCGGTCAGCTGCGCGGACTCCTGAGGGTTCATCCCCGCCGTGGGCTCGTCGAGCAGCAGCAGCTTCGGATCGGAGGCGAGCGCCCGGGCGATCTCCACCCGGCGCTGGTCGCCGTAGGAGAGGCCTGCGGACATCTCTTCGAAGACCGCTTCACTGAGGCCCACGTACTCGAGGATCTCGCGGGCCTTCTCCCGCACCTCGCGCTCCTCGCGGCGCACCCGCGGCGGGCGCAGGATCGAGCCGAAGAGGGTCGCCTTCATTCGGGCATGCTGGCCCACGAGGACGTTCTCGAGCGCGGTCATCGTCCCGAACAGCCTGATGTTCTGGAACGTGCGCGCCATGCCGAGCGAGGTGATGAGGTCCGGTCGCCGCCCGGTTATGTCCCTACCGTCGAAGGTGACTCGCCCACGGGTTGGCTTGTAGAGGCCGGTGAGCATGTTGAAGAAGGTCGTCTTGCCGGCCCCGTTGGGGCCGATGATCGAGACGATTGAGCGCGGCGGGATCGAGAACGTGACGTCGTCGACGGCGACGAGGCCCCCGAAGGCCTTGGACACGCCGGCGGCGCTCAGGATGGCGCTGTCCGCGCCCAAGCCGTCACCGCGGTCGGTCACGCTCGCGCCTCGTAGAGGTCCTCTTCTCCTGCGCCGACGCCCTCCTTGAGCTCGAGCTTCCTTCTGCGCTCGGGGATCAGCCCCTCGGGGCGCAGCACCATCATGATCACTAGCAGGAAGCCGAAGATCCCGAAGCTGAGCTCTGTCAGGTCGAAGTCGAGCCCAAGCTTCGCCGGCCAGGTGTTGAAGACGTCGGGTATCAGCCGGTTGTTGATGAACGACAGGGCGATGGCGCCGACGACCACCCCCCAGATGCTGCCGAGGCCGCCGAGGATGATCATCGCCAGGATGAAGATCGAGAACGAGAACTCGAACTGGTCGGCGTTGACCGTGTTCAGGTAGGAGCCCAGGAAGGCGCCCGCCATACCGCCGAAGGCTGCGCCGGTGGCGTAGGCCAGCAGCTTCGTCCGGACCAGCGGGACGCCCATGCTGGCGGCGGCGACCTCGTCCTCGCGCACCGCGATCCACGCCCGCCCCAGCCGGGAGTCACGCAGCCGGAAGTTGACGAAGAGCACGAGCAGCACCAGGCCCAGGGCCGTCCAGTACCAGGGCCTGAGGTTGAGGGCGGTGAACTGATCGGCAAAGGGCAGATCGACCTTGTCCACCGGTGTGATGCCCTGACGGCCTCTCGTCAAGGGGTAGCCCTCAGCCAGCTTGATCTCGTCGCCGTTGATCGCGACGCGCCCGATGATCTCGCCGAACGCCAGCGTCACGATCGCGATGTAGTCGCCCCGCAGCCGCAGCGTCGGGAGGCCGATCAGCGCTCCGGCGACCGCTGTGAGGATCACGGCCGCGACCAGCACCAGCAGGAAGTTCATGTGGATACCGGGGAGCTCGGCCGCGGGCCCGGTAACGAATAGGTGGATGCCGTCGCCGCCGCCCGCGTCCGCATAGAAACCGGAGCCGAACCAGCCGATCGTGTAGGCGCCGATGGCGAAGAACGCCACGTAGCCGAGGTCCAGCAGCCCGGCGAAGCCCACCACGATGTTGAGACCCAGCGCCATCACAACGTACGCAAGGGCGGTCGTGCAGTCGTCGATGAAGCCGCTGCCGCTCGGGTAGAAGAACGGCAGCAGGATCGCGCCAAAGATGACGAGCCCCGTCAGCGCGCGGCCTCCGCCAGGAGACCGGGCGAGTCCAGCGAGCGTCTCCCCGCGCTCGCGGAGCGGGTCGGCCGCGCTCATCCTGCCTCCCGGGTTTGCTCGCCGAGCAGCCCCTGCGGCCTGAACACCATGATCAACACGAGATAGACGAACACGATCGCCGGCGTCCATTCCGAGCCGATCCGGTTGTCCGAGATCTGCTGGATGCAGCCTATGATCAGGCCGCCTAGCACCGCGCCCCACAAGTTGCCGATGCCGCCCATGACCGCGGCGGTGAAGGCGATCAGCCCCGCCTGAAAGCCCTGGAAGAACCAGATCGTCGTCTGATACAGGGCATAGATCAGGCCCGCCGCGCCCGCCATCAGCCCGCCCAAGAGGAACGTGAGCGAGATCGTCGTGTCGACGTTGACGCCCATGAGGCGGGCGGCCTCGGGGTCCTGCGCCGTGGCACGCATGGCCTTTCCGAGGCGACTCCTCGCCACGAAGCCCGTGAGCAGGAGAACCAGTGGCGCTGTGACCACCAGCGCCAGCAGGTCGCCGTGCGAGACGGAGACGCCCCCCAGGCTGACGAGCTCCTTCTGGCTGTCGATCAGGTCGGGCACGCCCCTCTGGGAGCCGCCCAGCCAGAGGAGGCCGACGTTCTGGAGGATGAACGAGAACCCGACCGCGGTAATGAGTGGCGCGAGCTTGGGGGCGTTCCGCAGAGGTCTGTAGCCGACCCGCTCGATCATCACGTTGAGCGAGGCGCACGCGAGCATGGCTACGACGAGCGTGAGCGCGAGGCCGCCGACCAGGCCCAGAGTTCCCGTCGCCATCGTGAGACCGATCGTTCCGTAGATGCCGAAGGAGACGAACGACCCGATCATGAAGACGTCGCCGTGGGCAAAGTTGATCAGCTCGATGATCCCGTAGACGAGCGTGTACCCGATGGCGACGAGGGACCAGATCGCCCCGTTGGAGAGCCCGTCCATGAGGTTGTTCCCGAGGCGGGACAGATCGCCCTCCTGCTGAAGGTCCTGAATCCCGTATACGACCGGGAGCACCAGCAGGACGATCACGAGCCCGTACCGCGCGAGGAAGCCGCGCACTGCAGTCATGGGGACCATCCGGATGCCCTTAGCGGGTACGGAACCGGCTTCCAATTCGACCGGAGTTAACCAGAGACGAGGGCCGGGCCGCTCTGGCCCGACCCCTCGTCAAATATTTCCGACGCGATCTACTTGGCCGCCTCGACGGTGCGCTGGAATGCCAGCTTTCCGCCTTTGATCTTGTAGACGCCGTAGTCGGTCAACGTCGTGTCGCCGTTCTTGTCGATGCTGTACTTACCGAGCACGCTGTCAGGTCTGTCGGTTGCGAAGATCTCCTTCAGCACCTCGTCGCGATTGTTGCCCTTGTCCCCGGCGCGCTTGATGGCGTCGAGGATCACGCTCATGGTCTCGTACCCGAAGATCGCGTACGGGTCGGGATCGGCCACGCCGTACTCCTTCTGGTAGAGATCGAAGAACTTGCGAGCGGGAATGTGCCGCTTCTCGTACTCGTCCTTCGACAGCGTCGCGACGGTGATCGTCGTACGCCCCGCAACGCTGGCCGGGATGCCGCCCTCCTTCGGGTTGAAGAAGGTGCCCTCCGCCACGCCGTCCGGACCGTACAGCTTCGCGTCGGTGCCCGCGGCCACGTCCTTGTACAGCTGCACAGCGTTGTTCTGGGTGATCCCTCCGAACACGAAGCAGTCCGCTCCGCTGTCCTTGATCTTGGAGGCCAGGGAGCGGTAGTTGGGCGCCTTGGGGTCGATCCCCTCGTTGGCCAGCACCTTGATCCCTAGCCCCTTCGAGGAGTTCTCGATGTTCTTCGCGACCCCGAGGCCGTAGACCTCCTTGTCGTTCAGGATGTAGAGCTGCTTGCAGCCGTCGTCCTTCATGACCTTCGCGAGCGCGGCGCCCTGGATCGTGTCCCTCGGGGGGGTGCGGGCGTACGTGCGCTTGCCGGTCGGGTAGTACTTGCTCGGCTCGCCCTTGTCGGCGCCGGGCTCCTTGACGGTCAAGCCGACGGCGGTGTTCGCCGGGCTGACCTGCGGAATCCCCGCCTCGTTGAGGATGGGGATCGAGATCGCGCTGGCCCCCGAGTTGAACTCACCCATGTAGGCGATCGTCTTGTCGTCGTTCGCGGCCTTGCGCGCGTTCGCCGAGGTCGCGCCGGGATCCCACTTGCCGGCCTGGGCCGTGGCATCGTCCAGCGACGTGTACTTAATCGTGTACTTGCCGACCTTGTTGCTCCGCTGCTTGAGCGCGATCTTCGCGCCATTGATCACCGCCAGGTTCTGCGGACGGCTCGAGCCCTGAAGCGGCAGGCTCGAATAGATCGTCAATGTATCTCCCGAAACCTCGCCTCCGCCTCCGCCGTCGTTGCCGCCGCAGGCTGTCACGCCCAAGGCGAGGACGCCGAAGAGGCAGCCGAGTACTGCCAGCCAACGCACTCGCAAGATGTCCCTCCTAAAAGATGTCTCCAACCCGCGCCGCATCCTATCCCAAGCCCCGGGGGGCGCAATTAGCGCAACCAAAGCTCAATATCCCCTAAATGAGTGGCCTCTAACCGGGGCGCTCTTTCCCGAACGCCTCGGTCCGCAGGAAGGACGGTCAGCGCGCTGTACGCAGCGGCGGGGCCAGCTCCGCCTCGAGGTCGGGGCGGTGCGCCTGGACCCATACGACCGCGCCGAGCACCGCCGCGCCGCCGATGATCTGGATGGCGGCCAACTCCTCGCCCAGGATCGACCAGGCGAACACCGCGGCCAAGAGCGGCTCGAGCGTGGCCACCACGGCGGCCCGGGGAGCCGGTATGTGGCGGAGGGCGGCAACCATGCAGATGAACGGCAGCAGCGTTCCGACAACGATCACGCCGGCCGCCAGCAGGGCGTTGCCGGCGGAATCGAGCCGGCCGAAGGGGAAGCCCCACCAGGGGGCCACGAGCGCCCAGAAGAGGCTGGCGAAGCCGAACGTCCAGAAGAGGGTGGTCACCGGCGCATGCAGGTGTCCGGCGCGCTCGGAGCCCACCATGTAGATCGCGAACGTGATCGCCGCGCCAAACGCGGCGGCCACCCCGACGGCGTCGAGCGAGCTCGCGTCGTACGCGCGGACCACGAAGAAGCAGCCGACCACCGACAGGCCGACCGCCCCCCACAGGCTGGGAGCGAGATGGCGGCCGTGGACGAGCCAAAGCCACAGGAGCAGCAAGAGCGGCGCCAAATACTGGATCGTCACGGCCACACCGATCTGGAGCCTGTCGATGGCCAGGAAGTAGGTCGCGTGCACGCCCGCGAGGCCCACGACGCCGAGCAGCGCGAGCGAGGGCAGGTCGCTGCGGTCCACCCGCAGCAGGTCGCGCCGGGC
Source organism: Actinomycetota bacterium (assembly GCA_046729895.1). Lineage (GTDB taxonomy): Bacteria > Actinomycetota > Thermoleophilia > Solirubrobacterales > Thermoleophilaceae > DASXBA01. The sequence continues at coordinate 5,213 of JBKPHP010000157.1, read as the reverse complement.
GAGCCCGAGCACGAGCGCCAGGATCAGCAGAGAGCCCGCCGAGCGCAGCTGCGCGAGCCGGGCGGCATCCACGCCGTCGTCCAGCAGCTCGCGGGCCATCGTCCCGTTCAGCGACCACATGGTGGCGCCGGCCGCCGCGAGCGCGTAGCCGCGTGCGGGACTCCGGCCGCTCATCACAGCTCCCGCTCGAAGACGAAGCGGCCGCGGCTCAGCCGGTAGAGGTAGAAGCGGTCGGTGCGTACCAGCGAGGAACGGCGGCGCCGCCTGACCGCCACCCGGACGACTCCGCGGCGGCTGGGACCGGCGCGATCCACGGCGTGGAGGACCAGCCGCATCGCCTCGTAGCCGTGGAGGGCTTCTGTACTGATGCGCCCCAGCCCGGCATGGCGGGCGATTCGCCGCAATACGCTCCGCTCCCGGGGCGCCAGCACGGCCGCGGGGGGCACCGTCGAGAGAGCCTCCACTCGCGCCGGGGCCCCCGGAAGCGGGCCACTGTGGGCCAGGACGCCGGACGTGGCGAAGAGGGGGACCCGCGGCAGCCCCCGCGAGAGGGCCGCGAGCAGCGGAACCGTCAGGGAGCCCGCCACTCCCGCGTAGATGACGGCGTCCGGGCGCTCGCTCGCGAGAGCCTTCACCAGGTCTGACATTCCGGCAGGATCGCCCTGGAGCTCTTCGGCAGCGACGGGCTCGGGGCCGTCGCGTCGGGCCCCCGCGGCCAGCTCCGAGGTCAGCTCGCGACCGTATATCTGGCCGTCGAAGACGATCGCGACACGCCGGGCACCCGAGGCCCTCACGCGGGCGAGCAGGGCCTCGGCCATCCGGAGATCGCTGGGGGTCAGCCGCACGAAGGTGCGCCGGTCGGTGGGGTAGTAGCGCGCAGGACCCGCCTGGGGGCGCCCTGGGGGGACCGTTGTAAGGCTGGCCAGGCCGTCGCCCGGTGAGATCTGGAGGATGTCCTTCTCGTTGGTGATCGGAACCGAGACCGCCGAGGCGCCGTAGTCGAGCTCGCCGAGGTAGGCGATTGCCGTGGGATCGTCGGCCGCGCGCTTGGCGTTGGCGCTGACGAGCGCCGGCTCCCAAATGCGTCCGCCCGGCCGCGTGGAGTCGAGGCGTACCAGCCGCACGCGACGGCGCGCGGCCCGGCCCCCGGCCTCCGCGAGCGCCAAGCGCTCTCCCGCGGCGACCTCCCGCGCTGTCGGCGCAGACACGCCATGAGCCGGGAGACTCGAGTAGATCGTGAGCGTGTCGCCGCGGATCCTCGACTCCCCCGGGCCGTCGCCGCAGGCGGACAGCGCCGCCAGCCCGAGCAGGATCGCCAACGCTGTGAGAGCACGGACCATGCGCCGCTATGGTGACGGCCCGTGCGCGTGGGCGTTCTCAACGGAGGAGGCGACTGTCCCGGGCTGAACGCCGTGATTCGCGCGGTCGTTCGCAAGGGCATCGATCTCTACGGGCACGCGATCCTCGGCTTCCGGGACGGCTGGCGGGGACCGCTCGAGAACGTCCATGAGGAGCTCACAATCGAGTCCACGCGCGGAATACTCCCCAGGGGCGGCACGATCCTCGGGACCTCGCGCACCAATCCATTCGCGCAGGACGACGGCCCCCAGCGCATCCGAGAGAACCTCGCGACTCTGCACCTCGATGGCCTCATCGCGATCGGCGGCGAGGACACGCTGGGCGCCGCGGCCCGCCTGTACGCCGAGCACGGGCTCCCGGTGCTGGGGGTGCCCAAGACCATCGACAATGACCTGGGCGGCACCGACATGACGTTCGGCTTCGACACAGCCGTCCAGATCGCCACCGAGGCGATCGACCGCCTCCACACAACCGCCGAGAGCCACAACCGAGTGATGGTCGTGGAGGTGATGGGCAGGCACGCCGGCTGGATTGCCCTGCACTCCGGGCTCGCCGGCGGGGCCGACGTGATCCTGATCCCGGAGCGCCCGTTCGACATCGACGAGGTGTGCCGTCTAATCCGGCGCCGCCACGCCCGGGGGCGCTCGTTCTCGATCGTCGTCGTGGCGGAGGGGGCCATGCCCCAGGAGGGGACGATGGAGATCGCGACGGGCGAGCGCGACGAGTTCGGCCATGCGCGACTCGGGGGCATCGGTCACCGGCTCGAGCACGAGATCGAAGAGCGCACTGGCTACGAGGCGCGGGCCACGGTGCTGGGCCACGTCCAGCGCGGCGGCACGCCGACCGCCTTCGACCGCGTCCTGGCCACCCGCCTGGGCATCGCGGCAATCGACGCCGCCAATGGTCGCCGCTGGGGGGTGATGCCCGCGCTGAGGGGGCAGCGCATCGAGCTTCTGCAGCTGGAAGAGGCGGTGGCCCAGCTGCGGACCGTGCCGGTTGAGGAGTACGAGGTCGCCGAGACGTTCTTTGGGTAGGCGGGGCGTTCAGGTGGTCAAGCGGCCACTCCACCCCTAGCCCTCGCTCAGCTCTGGGCTGGCAGCTGCCAGCCGCCAGCTGCCAGCCCCTGAGCTAACGCTCTGCCGGCCCCAGCTCCGTCTCCGACGCCGCCTCGCGGCCCAGAAGCTGGTTCACGAAGGGGGCCGCTATCCGGGCGGTCGCCGCCGTGATCGTGAGTGCGACCGTGACCAAGAACGCGTCGAACGCCTTCATGCCGAACGCCCAGGCCGCGATCCAGAACACGAGGCCTACTGTGAGGGCGACGATGACGCCCATGACTAAGAGCCGAGTCGGTCGCCCATCGCCCGGCGGACCCTCGTGACGGCGTTGAAGGTGTTCTTGATCGCTCGCTCGGGGCCCGAGTCGCGGGGCGGGAGCATTCCGACCTGGCGTGCGAAATCCGCGCCGTCGTAGTAGGTGACGCTCGAGACGATCGCCTGCTCCTGGATCTCGAGCAGGTCCACGCCACGCATCTCGACGGGCTTGCCGGTGGGGTCGATTCCCTGAAACGACCCGCCGCTGAAGGTCCCCGCCATCCGCCACTCGACTGCGGCCTGCTTGTCGTCGGCGACCACCCGCGCGACCGTAGTCTCGAGGCTAGGAAAGGCCGCGAAAAGCTCGCGAAAGAACCCCTTGATCTGCTCCGGTCCCCGCAGGACCACGAGCGGCACGATGTCCGCCACGGCGTCCGAGCCCCAGTGGGAGGCTATGACGTCGGGGTTGCGTCCGGCAATCGCCTCGAAGTAGCTGCGGGCATGCCCCTCGACCAGCTTGCGCTTGGGCGGACGGCGCGTTCGAGTGCCGGTTTCGGCCATCGAGGCCACCCTACCAATCGCCTCCCAGCGCCCGCGAGAAGTCGCCGACCAGCCGGCGCACCGCGTCCGCACCCCCCTCGCCGGCGGCTCGGACGACCCGGCTTCCCACGATGACGCCGTCTGCGAGGTCCGCGACCGCGCGAGCCTGACCGGGAGTGGAGATGCCGAAACCGACCGCCACCGGCAGATCGGCCGCGGCCCGCACGCCCTCCACCATGGCCCCGAGCTCCGCGGGCAGCTCGTCTCTCTCGCCGGTCGTGCCGGTGAGCGACACGGCGTAGACAAACCCGCGTGCGTCGGCGCCGATCTCGCGGAGGCGCTCCGGCGTGGTGGTGGGCGCGACCAGCGGAACGAGCGCGATCCCCTCCATGTCGCAGGCGACCCGCAGCTCGGCCGCCTCGTCGTGCGGCAGGTCGGGGACGATCAGGCCGGCCGCGCCCGCGCTCGCAGCGCGTCCGGCGAACCGCTCCGCGCCGCGGGCCAGCACCACGTTGACGTAGACCATCAGGATCACCGGCAGCCGCTCCGCCAGCGCCTCGCAGACTCCGAGCACGCCGTGCGGCGTGGCGCCGGCGGCGAGCGCCCTGGTGCCCGCGGCGTGGATGACCGGCCCGTCGGCGAGCGGGTCAGAGAAGGGGATGCCCAGCTCGATCAGGTCCGCGCCGGCGTCGGCGGCCGCCTCGCCGGCCGCCCGTGAGGCTTCGAGATCGGGATAGCCGCCCATCAGATACGGCATCAGGGCGGCGCGCTTGCCGTGGCCCTCGAAGGCCGCCGCGATGCGTGCCCCCTGGCGATTCGCGCCCCTACTGCCGGCTTCGCCGGCAGACCCTCCGGTCACCCTGCTGTGCCGAGGACTTCGGCCAGATCCTTGTCACCGCGGCCCGAGAGCGTGACCAGGTCGAGCCCTCCCGTACCCGGGTTACCTAGCAGCCAGGCAATCGCGTGGGCAGGCTCAAGCGCGGGAACGATGCCCTCCAGCTCGCATGTCCGCCGGAAGGCTGACAGCGCCTCCTCGTCCGAGACGGCCACGTAGCGCACCCGGCCGCTGTCGCGGAGGTAGGCGTGCTCGGGGCCTGAGCCCGGGTAGTCGAGGCCGGCCGAGACGGAGTGGGCCTCGAGGATCTGGCCCTCCTCGTCCATCAGGACTGCCGACAAGGCCCCGTGCAGAACCCCGCGGCCGCCGGTGGCGAGAGGCGCGGAGTGCCGCCTGGTGTCGAGGCCCTCGCCGGCCGCCTCGACCCCGATCAGCTCCACGCCGGGCTCGCTCACGAACGCCGCAAAGGTCCCAATCGCGTTCGAGCCACCCCCGACGCACGCGAGCACACGGTCGGGCAGCCGACCCGCACCCTCGAGCAACTGGGCCCGGGCCTCGTCGCCTATCACGCGCTGGAGGTCCCGCACGAGCGCGGGGTAGGGCGCCGGACCCACGGCCGACCCGATCACGTAATGGGTGGTCGCGATGTTCGCGACCCAGTCCCTGATCGCCGCGCTGACCGCCTCCTTCAAGGTGCGGGCGCCCACCTCCACCGGGACGACCTCGGCCCCCAGCAGACGCATTCGCTCTACGTTCGACCGCTGGCGACGCATGTCCTCGGTACCCATGTAGACCGCGCAGTCCAGCTCGAGCAGCGCGCACGCCGTGGCCGTGGCCACCCCGTGCTGCCCGGCGCCCGTCTCGGCGATGACGCGGCGCTTGCCCATGCGCCGCGCCAGCAGCGACTGTCCCAGGGCGTTGTTGATCTTGTGAGCGCCGGTGTGGAGAAGATCCTCCCGCTTGAGCCAGATCTCCGAGCCGGCGACCTCGGACAGCCGACGGGCCCTGTAGAGGGGAGTGGGGCGCCCGGCGTAGTCCCGAAGCAGCGAGGCGAGCTCGTCCCCGAAGGCCGGGTCCGAGCGGGCGGAGGTCCAGGCGTCCTCGAGCTCGTCGAGGGCGGGGATGAGCGTCTCCGGCACGTAGCGGCCGCCATAGGGGCCGAAGCGCGA
>JBKPHP010000156.1:0-7670 GCA_046729895.1 Actinomycetota bacterium | reverse complement strand
CGCAGCCCGATGTTCATCGCCCGCTGGCGCTGGAACCTCAACCGGTCGCTCGCCGTGCTGCGCCGCAAGGGCGGTCGCCTCAACCCGTTCAACGTTCAACGCATGGAGGCGGCCGACCTCATGGCCGCAGTCTTCCCGTCGCTCGCCGCCTGCCAGGACAACGCCCCGGCCGGCCCCATCGAGATCCCCGATCACCCACTCGTGCGGGAGACCCTGGGCGACTGCCTGACGGAGGCCATGGACATCGACGGCCTGAAAGCGCTGCTGCGCCGGTTCGAGGAAGGGACGGTTCGCCTGCACTTCGTCGATACCGTCGAGCCCAGCGTCCTCGCCCACGAGATTCTGGGCGGCGCCCCGTTCACGTACCTCGACGAGGACACCGAGATCGGCGAGCGCCGGTCGCGGGCCGTACCGCTCCGCCGGGGCCTGCCGGTGGAGCCTCGCGAGCTGGGCCGGCTCGACCCGGACGCCATCGAGCGGGTGCGGCGCGAGGCGACCCCTGACGTCCGCGACCCCGAGGAGCTCCACGATGTGCTCCTGTCCCTCGTCGCCGCCCCGCCGCGGCCCGAGTGGGCCGAGCATTTCGAAGCGCTGGCGAGCGCGGGCCGGTCCTTCGAGATTCAGAGTCCGGGTCGAAGCGACGCCCTCTGGGGAGCCACCGAGAGGCGGGCCGAGATCGAGGCCCTCTTCCGGGGCGCCAGGTTCGAACCCGATCACCCGCTTCCACCCGAACTGGCCCCCGTGCTCGACGCGGCGGCCGCCGACGAGGCGGCGGTGACCCTTGTCCGGGGCCACCTCGACATCTCCGGCCCGTTCACCGCTGACGATCTCGCCGCCGCCACCGGGCTGTCGCCGGCTTCGGTCACCACAAGCCTCGAGATCCTTCGGACAGACGGGTTCGCGGTAAGCGGACGGTTCGAGCCCGAGCAGGGCGAGCAATGGTGCGCCCGCCGGTTGCTGGCCCGCATCCACGGCTACTCCCGGGAGCGCCGGCGGGCCCAGGTACGCCCCATCAGCCAGGAGGAGTTGCAGACTTTCCTCCGGTCGTGGTGGCACGCCTCCCCCGGGACCCAGCTCCACGGCCGGGCCGGGCTGGCCGAGGTGATTGAGCAGCTTCAGGGCTTCGAGTGGCCGGCCGGGGAGTGGGAGCGGCTGTTCGCCGAGCGGGTCGAGTCGTATCGACCCGAATGGCTCGACGACCTGTGCCTGTCGGGCGAAGTGGTCTGGGGTCGGCTGTCAGTGCTGGAGCCGGCTGCTGATGGTGACGATCCCGCCCGCGAGCCGCGCCACTCGAGCAAGACGCCGTCGCGACGGACGCCCATCACCTTCATGCTCCGGCAGGATCTGCCCTGGCTCCTCCAGGCCCACCGCGGTGCGGTTGCGCCGGCCGAACCCACCGCCGGGTTCGGGCGGGAGGTGCTCGACGCCCTGCGCCGGCACGGCGCGCTGTTCCATTCGGACCTCCAGGCCATCACGGGCAGCCTTCCCGCCGACGTCGAGGAAGGCCTATGGGACGGCGTCGCCCGGGGAATCGTCAGCGCGGACGGATTCAATGCCGTCCGATCGCTTCTCCACGCCCGCACTCGGTTCGCCCGCCGCCAGCGGCCCAGCCGCCGGCCTGGCTCCCGCGGCCGGCGGGGCACATGGCGGCAGGGTGTGGAGGGCCGCTGGACGCTGCTGCCGCCCGCCGAGCCGATCGACGACGTCGAGGAGCTGGCCGAAACCGTCGCCTGGCAGCTGTTGTCGCGATGGGGGGTGGTGTTCCGCGACGTCTACCTCGAGGAACGGCTGGCCGTTCCCTGGCGGGAAATTCTGTGGGCCCTGCGCCGCCTCGAGGCCCGCGGCCTGATCCGGGGCGGGCGGTTCGTCACCGGCGTGACCGGCGAGCAGTTCGCGGGCGAGACGGCCATCTCGCAAATGCGCCGCCGCCGCGCGGGCTGAGCCCGGCGACCCGCGCTACGTCAACCCGACGTCCGCGGCGCGCTCGAGCAGATAGGTGCCCTTCGAGGCCGCGAACTCGTCGACTTTCTCGCCGCTCGTGTAGAGGACCGTGTAGGGAAGGAAATCGATCTCGCTGAGCCAGGGATTCGCGCGCTTGAAGCGCCGACAGCCCGGTTGCGTGAGCACGAGCTTGCCGACGACGAGATCGCCGAGCAGACCCTGCTCGTGCAGGCGGCGTATCTCCGCCTCGTAGGCGGCGCAGTTGTCGCAGTCATCCTTTGCGAGCACTAGCGCGCCGTGCGGAGCTCCAACGACGTGGCCGACCGTGTCGTCGTTGACGTAGAGCACGGAAGCCACGCTTACGGCGCCGGCGCGTGCCCGAGCCGCTCCTGGACGATCTCGGAAAAGTCGCGGTCCGTGCTATCCGACGGCTCGAGTATCGCTTGGAATTCATCCCAACTCAGTGCTAGCAGCTCGACGTCGTCGATCGCGCGCACCGTCGCCGTCCGCCTCGTCTCGGCAAGGATCCCGATCTCGCCGAAGAACTGCCCCGGCCCGAGCGTCGCGAGGTCGATCTCCCCGCCCTCGGGGCTGCTCCGGCTGACCGCGACCTCGCCGCGCACGATGACGTAGAAGCGGTCGGCCGCGTCGCCCTCGGCGACGAGGGTCTCGCCTGCGTCCACCGACACCTTCTCGGCCCGCTCGGTGAGCGCGTCGATCGCTGGGCCGGTGAGGTGGGGAAATACCTTCGCGAGCCAATCGTCTTCGCCCGTCAAGGTCGCCTTACCGGGTGCCCAGTCGGCCGGACAGAGCGCTCCGGTCCGAAAGGCGCGCAAGATACGCAGCACCTCGTCAACGCTGCGGCCGACGTCGTGCTCGTTGATGCTCATGTGCAAGAGGACGCCGGTCGGGTCGACGATGAAGGTAGCGCGGTGGGTCGCCCCGTCCTCGAGCAGCACCTCGAAAGAACGGCTCAGCTCGTGGGCGGTATCGGCGACTACCGGATAGCGCACGTCGGCGAGACGCGGATCCGACTCGAACCAGGCCTTGTGGCTGAAGTAGCTGTCCGTGCTCGCCGCGAGAACGACTGCTCGCTCCTGCAGGAAGTCGTCGTGGCGTTCCGCGAAGGACGCCAGCTCGGTCGGGCAGATGAACGTGAAGTCGCGCGGGTAGAAGAAGAGGACAACCCAGCGGCCGCGGTGACTGGCGAGCGAGAACTCGCTGGGGGCGCGCTCGCCGCGGATGTACGCCTGCATGCTGTGGTCGGGAACGGGCTCGCCAACTCGGAGGGCCATGGCTCCCCTTTCCGTGGACTGCTGACAGGAGCACCGGCAAGCCTACGCCGATCTGCGGGCGGTCGAAAGGGGCAAGCGCCTCTTCAGCGCGCGGGGCGGCGGGTCTTGCGCCGCAGAATGAGCCATGCGCCGAAGAAGAAGACGACCGTGAACGCCGCCAGATAGAGCCAATAGACGCCGGTCGCCTGCGTCCCGGCGTCGCCGTATGCCGCGATCAGCGGCGGGCCGAGCGGCGAGCCGCCGTCGGCGAGGATGTGGCGGACGCCGAGGTCGTGGCCGAGCGCCTCGAAAGCCCAGCGGTCGGGGATGATCGTGCTGAGCGCCGCCCCGGCTCCCGCCATCTGGTGCACCGGCAGGATCGCCCCCGAGAACAGCACGGCCGGGAAGCAGAGCATCGGCAGAGCCAGCGTTGCTTGCGCCGGATTGCTGACGGCGGCGGACGTCAGCAGGCCGAGCGTCAGCGCGGCCGCCGAGAGGAGCGCGAGCGTGACGCCCATCGTGAGGTAGGTCGTGGTGCTCCCGGCGGGCAGCCGGTCGAGCGCGCGCAGAACGGCGAGCATCAGAACCACTACCAGGAGCAGGAACGGCAGCAGCACGGCCAGCTTCGACAACAGGTACGCGCTGAGGCGCTGGCCGACCAGCTGCTCGCGGCGCAGGATCGCCTGCTCGGTGACGATCTGGAGCAGGCCGTAGGTGAGCCCGAAGAAGAACGCGCCGAACGTCACCCAGAACAGGATCATGGCGACCGCGCTCGGGTTGGGGCTCGCGAAGTCGAACGCGCCCGGGCGGAACAGGACGGCGAACATGGCCACGACCAGTGCCGGCGAGCCAATCAGGATCGCCATCGTCAGGCGGTTGCGCACGAGCGTCTCGAACGTCCGTCGCGTCAGCAGCGCCCATTCGCGCCCGAACCCGATGCCGTCGCGGCCCTGCGGCTCTCCCGGCTCGATCTCGGTCGGGGAGGCGGCGCCGTTGCCGCGATGGTCCTCGAACCGCTCCGCCCACTGCTCGGGGGTTGCCTCCCACGCCAGCCGCTCGTAGATTTTCTCGACGCGCTGGACCGTGAAATAGTCGAGCGCCTCGGCGACGGTCCCGAAGAACGCGAGGTGGCCGTCGCGGGCCAGGAAGACGACGCGGTCACAGCCCGATAGGTCCTGCACCGAATGCGTCGTGAAGAGCACCGTCGAGCCCGCGTCGGCGAGACCGCGCAGCAGCCGCAGCAGCTCGCCGGAGCTCGCCGGATCGAGGCCCGACGTCGGCTCGTCGAGGAAGAAGACGTAGGGGCTGGTCAGCAGCTCGACGGCGATGCTGGCGCGCTTGCGCTGCCCGCCCGACAGGGCCCCTACCCGCACCCCCGCGCGCGCTGACAGGTCCAGCTCGCCGAGCGCTCCGTCGACTGCGGCGTCGACGTCGGCAGTCGATTGCGACTCCGGCAGGCGCAGGGCGGCCGCGTACCGCAGCGTACGCTCAAGGGGCAGGTCCGCGTGGATGATGTCGTCCTGCGGGACGTACCCGAGCAGCCTCCGGAAGGCGTCAAGGTTCCCGTAGAGATCCACTCCGTCGAATCGCACCTCACCGCGGTCAGCCGGCCGGACTCCCGCCACCGCCTCGAGCAACGTGGTCTTCCCCGCGCCGCTCCCGCCGACCACCGCCACGAGCTCGCGCGCGTGGGCGGTGAAGGAGACGCCGTGCAGCACGTTCCTGCCACCCTTGACCGTCTGCCAGAGGTCACGCGCCGCAATCTCGACGCCGCGAGTGTCTCGGCCTACGCCGTCGGCGGTCCTCACTGCCGGTTCGGCCTTCATTGTCGAGTCCTTCCCTAGCGCTCCGGGGCCATTCTCGTCGCTCCGCTGGGCCATGGCAACCGTTGCATGAGACGCCCGCTCGCGGTTCGGCTAGCCGCACCTCGATTGACCGGGAAACCCTATTGGCCCGGCAAGCGAGCTGGGCCAAAGTGTGCGGCGATGAGTTTGGCTGCCGTTGGCGGTCTTTAAGGAACAAGCCCGGATGACGACAGAAGGGGTGCCCAATAGATGACCCAGCTGCTAGCCCGTCTCGCCGACCTCGCCTGCCGCCGCCGCGGCCGCGTGGTCCTGGCTTGGGTCGCGGCAGCGGTCGTGATCATCGGGGTGGGCACCTCACTGGCGGGGGACTACAACGCCGACTACGACACGCCGAGTTCGGAGTCGAAGGCGGCCAGCGACCTCACGAAGCAGCGCTTCGACGGCTACTCGGGCCAAGAGATCTACGTCGTCTGGAAGGACGAGGGCGGCGCCAGGAGCCCCGGCGCCCGTCGGCAGCTGAACGCCTTCTTCGCCCAGGCCGAGAAGGTCGATCACATCGACCCGCACACCCCGATCCGGGTGTCGGAGGACGGCAAGATCGGATCGACCACGCTCCCGATGACCGTGCCCGGCTGGGACTTCACCAAGGACCAGGGCAAGGAGCTGATCGACGCCGCTGAGAGGAACGACGGCAACGGTCTAGAGCTCAAGCTCGGCGGAGATCCGATCTATGCGGCGCAGAGCCAGTCGAGTCCGGAGGGACTCGGGTTCCTCGGCGCGGCGATCGTGCTGCTGATCGCCTTCGGCTCGGTGGTCGCCGCCGGCCTGCCGCTCGCGATCGCCTTGGTTGGCCTCGGGATCTCGTCGGGAGGCCTGATCCTTCTGCTCGCCAACGTCGTTGACGTGCCGGACTGGACGACGGCCGTGTCGGGCCTGGTCGGTATCGGGGTCGGCATCGACTATTCGCTGCTGGTTCTGACCCGCTTCCGCTCGGCGCTGAAGCAGGGCAAGAGTCGCCACGACTCGATCGTCGAGTCCGTCACAACCGCCGGCCGCAGCGCGATCATCGCCGGCGCCACGGTCGTGATCGCCATCCTCGGCCTCTGCCTCACGGGTCTCACCTATATGTACGGCGTCGCCATCGCGACCTCCCTCGCCGTCCTGATCGTGATGCTGGCGTCGGTCACGCTGCTTCCGGCGCTGCTCGCCTACCTCGGTCCGAAGGTCGACCGGCTGCGGCTCCCGTTCCTGGGTCGCCGCCTCCTGCGGGCCGAAACCAACGGCCAGTCGCCGGCGGCGCGCTGGAGCCACGCGGTCCAGCGACGGCCCTGGGCAGCCGCGATTGTCGCGACTGCGCTGCTGCTTGCTCTCGCCGCTCCCGCGCTCGGCATGCGACTCGGGTTCCCCGACGCCGGCAACGACCCGCCGGACACCATGACCCGCCAGGCCTACGACCTGAACACGGAGGGCTTCGGGCCGGGCACCAACGGGCCGCTCGTGATCGCCGCCGAGCTGCCCGGCCGTGCGGCGAAGGGCACGGTCGACTCGTTCGCCCGGCGAGTTCGCAGCGATCGTGAGGTCGCCTTCGTGCCGAGGCCTGTGATCAACAAGGAGGGCAACGCCGCGCTGATCACCGTGATCCCGAAGAGCTCCCCGCAGGACCAGAAGACGGAGGATCTGGTCAATCGGCTGCGTGATGACACCGTTCCCGACACGCTCGGTCGCGCCGGCATCACCGCCGAGGTCGGAGGCGTCACGGCTGCCCTCGAGGACCAGAGCGAGTACATGAAGGACCGCATGCCCGTGTTCATAATCGGAGTGGTCGGGCTCTCGTTCCTGCTCCTGCTCGTCGCGTTCCACTCACCGCTGATCTCGCTCAAGGCGGGGGTGATGAACCTCCTGTCGGTCGGCGCCGCCTACGGCGTGATGACGCTGGTGGCGAAGGGCGGGACGGTCAGCGAGCTGATCGGAATCGACCACGAGGTGCCGGTGGCGCCGTTCATGCCGGTGATGATGTTCGCGATCCTCTTCGGCCTCTCGATGGACTACGAGGTCTTCCTGGTCTCGCGGATCCGCGAGGAGTACCTGAAGCATGGAGACACTTCACGTGCCGTGGCCGACGGCCTGGCCAAGACCGCACGGGTCATAACGGCCGCGGCGGCGATCATGGTCGTGGTCTTCCTCGCCTTCCTGGCGGCACCTGACGTCTTCCTGAAGCTGTTCGGGATCGGCCTCGCCACGGCGATCTTCCTCGACGCGACCGTCGTGCGGATGGTGCTCGTTCCCGCCGTGATGCAGCTGCTCGGCAGCCGCAACTGGTGGATTCCGAATTGGCTGGAGCGGATCCTGCCGCGACTGGACGTCGAGCGCGTCGCCCTCGGTACCGCGGAGGGGCGGCCCTAGCCGGAACACCCGGCCGCTGGGCAACGCCTTGCTCCCCGTGCGCGAAGGGCGATAGCCGCCGATGTTCGCGCGGGCTGCCGCCCTGCGGGCCGGTCCTAGGACTTCGCGGGAAGCGAGCGCGCGTACGCGAGACCGCGCGCGACCCACGGCGCGAGCTGGCGCCGGGTTCGCAGGCCTTCCGGATCGACACGGAGCCAGCCCCGCATTTCGCGACCCCCCATCTCGAATGGCCGCGCGTGCGGCCTCG
>JBKPHP010000155.1:0-8830 GCA_046729895.1 Actinomycetota bacterium | reverse complement strand
CCACCAAGGTGGCGGCCACCGCGCTCGTCACCGGTGTCGTGGCCGGGGGACTCGCCAGCGTGCCGGACCGCGGCGACGAGCGCGCCAAGGCCGCCCCGGGGCCGGCGGCCGCGGCCGAATCCGAGCGGCGTGGCGCCGAAGCGGCCGCGCAGGAGGATCTCGGCGAACGACGCGGCGGCGATGCCGACGACCAGGGCGTCGATTCCCGACGGGGCGACCGCCGAGGAGATCGCGGCGATGAGGGCGGTGTCGACCACAGCGGCTCTGGCTCGGGCGAACCGGGCGATGACGACGGCGTCGACCACTCGGGTCCCGGCGGCGGAGACACCTCGGGCGACGACGGCGGCAATTCCGGCCCCGGCAGCTTCGACTCGGGGAGCTCCGGCTCCGGCAGTTCCGGCTCTGGCAGCTCCGGCTCTGGCAGCTCCGGCTCTGGCAGCTCCGGCTCAGGGAGCTCCGGCTCCGGCAGCTTCGACTCGGGGGGCTCCGGCTCCGGCAGTTCCGGCTCCGGCAGCTCCGGCTCTGGCAGCTCCGGCTCAGGGAGCTCCGGCTCCGGGAGTTCGGGGTCGGGGAGCTCGGGCTCCGGCATCTCCGGGTCGGGCATCTCGCACTCCAGCAGCTCCGGCTCCGGCAGCTCCGGTTCGGACATGTCGGGCTCCGGCAGCTCCGGCTCCGGCAGCTCAGGCCCGGGTGGCGGCGAGCCGACCGTCGTCCCCTAGTCGGCCGAGCCCACGCCTGATCCCCCCAGGCCGCCCCGCGGTCGCCACGGCCACCGCCGGCGGAGCGATCCGACGAGGTCGACTGACCGGCCGATGCCCCGTCAGGGCGTGATGGCCACCATCCGCTCGATCGGGATTCGAGCGCGCTCAGCGACCTCCGGGTCCACCTTCACCACGGGCTCGAGGTCACGCAGCGCGTCGCGCAGCCTGGGCAGCGTGATCATCTTCATGTAGCGACAAACCGCCGCTCGGTTGGCTGGAATGAAGCTCTTGCCGGGGCTCTCGTGCTGGAGCGGATAGAGCATGCCGGTCTCGGTCGCGACGATGAACTCCTCCGCGTCCGAGCCCGCGGCGAACTTCAGCATCCCCCCGGTGGAGAGCATGTGGGTGTGCTCGGAGTCGACGTCGCCCGCGGCCACGTACTCCATGACCTGCGTGGTGCAGCCGCACTCGGGGTGGATCAGGAACTCGGCGCCCGGATGCTCCTCGCGCACATCGGAGATGTCCCCAGGCCGGATCCCCGCGTGGACGTGGCACTCGCCGTCCCACACGTGGAGTCGCCGGCCGGTCTCGCGCTCGACGTACGCGCCCAGCCACATGTCCGGGCCGAACAGGATCTCCGTGTCCTCCCCGTGCTCGCGCCAGATGTGCTCGACCACCTGAACCGCGTTGGACGAGGTGCAGCAGTAGTCCGTCTCGGCCTTGACCTCCGCGGTGGTGTTCACGTACATGACGACCAGAGCGCCGGGGTGGTCGGCCTTCCAGGCGCGCAGCTGGTCCGCGGTGATCGAGTCGGCCAGCGAGCAGCCCGCGTCGAGATCGGGCAGCAGCACCGTCTTGTCCGGGGAGAGGATCGACGCCGTCTCGGCCATGAAGTGCACGCCGCAGAAGGCGATCACCTCCGCGTCGGCGGCGGACGCTTTGCGCGAGAGGCCGAGCGAGTCGCCCACGAAGTCCGCGACCTGCTGGACCTCCGGCACCTGGTAGTTGTGGGCGAGAATCACCGCGTCGCGCTCCTCGGCCAGGGCGCGCACCTCGGCCTCCATGGCGGCCGCCTCCTCCGGTGGGAGCGGCCGTTCGGCGAGGGGCGGGAGCGTGGGGAGCTCGACGGGCTTCACGAGGCGGATCCTCCGAGCTAGTGCAGATCGTCCGGTTTTTGCCTTATGATCAAAAACCGATGTCCGACGAGCATACCAGAGTCTTGGCCTCTGAGGCAGAAACCTTCACCGGTGCCGGCGCGCGCGAGCGGGAGCGGCCCACACAGGTGACTCTCGGCGTAGTACTCCAGGTGCGCGGCGAGCGGCTCGAGGTCATGCTCTGGCAGCGGGCGAAGGAGCCCTGCGCGGGCGCCTGGGCCCTGCCCGGCGGCTACCTGGAGGCGGGCCAGACGCTCGAGGAGTCGATCCGGCGCCACCTCGCAGCCAAGGTCGACGTCGCCGAGCTGTCCTGGCTCGAGCAGCTCGAGACGCGCAGCGATCCCGATCGCCACCCGCGTCAATGGCAGCTCGCCACCGCCTACCTCGGCCTGGTGCCGCGAGGCCTGGACCCCGACGTGCCCGAAGACACCTCATGGCACCCCGTCGATCACCTGCCCCCGATGGCGTTCGATCACGAGCCGATCGTCCTCGCGGGCCGCGAGCGGCTGCGCGCCAAGCTGTCCTACACGAACATCGGCTTTGCCCTGGCGCCGGAGCGCTTCTCGATCTCCGAGCTGCGCGCGATCTACGGGGCCGCGCTGGGGTACCCGGTCTCGGCGACGAACCTGCGTCGCGTGCTGGAGCGGCGGGGCGTGCTGGAGGCGACGGGAGAGCGGCGGCGGCCCGGGCCCGGCGGCGGCCGCCCGGCCACGGTCTACCGCTTCCGCTCACGGGAGCTGCAGGTCACCGATCCGTTCGCCGTGCTGAGGCCGCCGGCGCCCGTCAGCTCGGCTCAAGGATGAGGCTCAGATCGAGCGCCGGCGCCGAGTGCGTGAGCGCGCCGACGCTGACGTAGTCGACTCCGGTCTCGGCGATCTCGCGGACGTTCTCGAGGGTCACCCCGCCCGATGCCTCCAGCTTCGCGCGGTCCCCGGCGAGGGCGACGGCCTCGCGCAGCTGCCCCGGTGACATGTTGTCGAGCAGGATCCAGCCCGCGCCGGCCGCCAGCGCCTCCTCGACCTCGTCGAGCGCCGCGCACTCGACCTCGACGGTCACTCCGTCGGGCGCGCCCGCCAGCGCCCGCCTCGCGGCCTCCCCCACGCCGCCCGCAGCGGCCGCGTGGTTCTCCTTGACGAGGATCGCATCGTGCAAACCGCTGCGGTGATTGGTGGCGCCTCCCGCCCGCACTGCCTCCTTCTCGAGGGCGCGCATGCCGGGGGTTGTCTTGCGGGTGTCGAGGATCCGGGCCCCCGTGCCGTTGACGGCCCACACGAAGCGGGCGGCGAGGGTGGCGACGCCCGACAGCCGACTCAGGAGGTTGAGAGCCACCCGCTCCGCGGTGAGTATCGAGCGCGCCCGACCCTTCACACGCGCGATCGCACCCGGTTCCCGCCACTCGCCCTCGGGCGCCAGCCGCTCGAAGCGCAGCTCGGGATCGACGGTCAGGAACACCCGGCCGGCGACGCTGAGGCCGGCGATCACGCCGGGGACGCGCTGCTCTATCCATCCCACGCCGTGCGCGTCTTCCGGCACAACAGCGCTGGCCGTGAGATCGCCCGCACCGACGTCCTCGGCGAGCGCCCGCTCGATCAGGTCGTCCACGTCAGCCCGTCGGCACGGCAGCGCGCTCGATCCCGGCGGCGGCGTAGGCGTCCGGCTCGTCGAGCGTCTCGTGCTCCAGCAGCGCAGTCGCGAGTCCGTCGAGCTTGTCGCGATTCTCGCGGAGCAGCTCGCGGACCTCGTCGAGCGACTCGTCCACGATCCGCCGTGCCTCACGGTCGACGAGCTCCTGGGTCGCATCGGATGGTTCCTCCGCTCCGGGCAGCAGCGGCGCCTGCCCGTCCTGCGGCAGCACGGCCAGGAGGCCGACCTCCTCGCTCATGCCCCAGCGGCCGACCATCGCGCGGACGATCGTCGTGATCTGCTGGATGTCGGACTCGGCCCCGGTGGTCACGTCCCCGAAGACCACCTCCTCGGCCACGCGGCCCCCAAGCGAGACCTTGATCTTCGCCCGGAGCTCCGTCTCGCTGTAGTTGAACCGGTCGTCCTCGGGTGTCGACAGCGTCACGCCGAGCGACATGCCGCGCGGGATGATCGAGACCTTGCGCACCGGGTCCGCTCCCGGGGTCAGCATGCCCACGATCGCGTGGCCGGACTCGTGGTAGGCGATCCGGCGGCGGTCCTCCTCGGAGAGCACGACCTTGCGCTCGGTTCCGAGCAGGATCTTCTCCAGCGCGTCCGTGAAGTCGGACTGCCTGACGCGCTCGTGGCCGCGCCGCGCCGCGAGCAGCGCCGCCTCGTTGACCAGGTTCGCGAGGTCGGCGCCGACCGTCCCGGGGGTGCTCTGCGCGAGCCGATCGAGGTCCACGTCCGCGTCCAGCGGCACCGAGCGCGTGTGGACCTCCAGGATCTTGCGACGCCCCACGGTGTCGGGCGGGTGCACGGCCACGCGGCGGTCGAAGCGGCCGGGACGCAGCAGGGCCGGATCGAGGATCTCCGGCCGGTTGGTCGCCGCGAGCACGATCACGCCGATGGCTGGATCGAAGCCGTCCATCTCGGTGAGGATCTGGTTGAGCGTCTGCTCGCGCTCGTCGTGACTGCCGATCGCGCCGGCCCCGCCGCGGGAGCGCCCGATCGCGTCGAGCTCGTCGACGAAGACAATCGCCGGCGCCGCCTGCTTGGCCTGCTCGAACAGGTCGCGCACCCGCGAGGCGCCGACGCCCACGATCGCCTCGATGAACTCGGAGGCCGAGGACGAGAAGAAGGGAACACCCGCCTCGCCCGCCACCGCCCGCGCGAGCAGAGTCTTCCCCGTCCCGGGAGGCCCGGTGAGCAGGACGCCCCTGGGGATGCGTGCGCCGAGCTTGCGGTACTTATTGGGGTTTCGCAGGAAGTCGACCACCTCGACGAGCTCGTTCTCCGCCTCGTCGATGCCGGCCACGTCCTCGAAGGTCACGCTCTGCTCGGAGGCCTCCACCCGCCGTGCCCTGGAGCGGCCGAAGCCGCCCAGCATCCCGCCCGCACCACCGCCCGCGGCCCGCCGGGCGAGGAACACGAACAGCGCAACCAGCAGCAGCGTGGGGCCGAAGCCGATCAGGAGGGTCGCGAGCAGTGAGCGATCGCCAGGCGACTTGGCGTTCACCGTCACGTGCTTCTGCTCGAGCAGCTGCGAGAGCTGTCTGTCGTTGGCGAAGGTCGGGACCTCGGTCTTGAAGCGCTTTGCCTTGTCGTCCTTGTACTTGACGTCGCGCCGGAAGTCCCCGTCGACCGTGTCCCCCTTGGAGGAGATCTCGCTCACGTTGCCCTTGCGCACCTGCTCGAGGAAGACCGGGGTGTAGGGCACGCGGATGCGCTTCTTCGGCGGCGCCAGGATCGCGGCCAGCGCCCAGTTGAGCGCCAGAAGCAGGATCAGGATGACGAGGAAGCGACGGGGGCTCCAGGGCAGCATCGGCCGCTTGGCGGGCGGCGCGCCGCGGCCGTCCGGCGCCGGGCTCACTCGCCAGGACGGCTTGTCGCGTTCGGCGACCGGGGGAGGCGGCGTGCGCGGGTCCGGCGGACGGTCGGCCTTGTCCTGCGCCATTGCCTGCAATCGTAGACCTGCTCAGATCTCGAGCCGGGACTCCTCGAGGTCGAACTCCCGCACGACCCGGTTCATCACCTCGTTCGAGATCACGCCCTCGTTTCGCAGGCGGACGAGGGCCTCGCGCTGGGCGGCGAGAACGGTTTGGACCATCTGCTGGTAGGCGAGCGAGCGGTCTTCGTATCCGTCGTCCTCGATCTTCCCCGCCCGGGCGGCGAAGCGCCGCATACGGTACTCGTACAGGGCGCGCATGCGGTCGACCGTCTCGTCGCGGGTCCATTCCTCGCCGGCAAGCGCATCGAGCTGTCCCAGCGCGGCGTTTGTGGCCTCCAGCCGAGCGCGGAGCTCCTCGTTCTCGTCGGCGCCCTCGTCGCTGATCCCCAGGAGCCGGATGAGCGGCCCGAGAGACAACCCCTGGACGACCAGGGTCGAGAAGATCACGCAGAAGGTGAGGAAGATGATGAGGTCGCGCTGCGGGAAGGCGGCGCCGGCGTCGGTCTCCAGTGGAATCGCCAGAGCCGCGGCGAGGGAAACCGCGCCGCGCATGCCGCTCCAGGCGACGACGAGTCGCGGACGCCACCCCACCCGTCGGGCGCGCTGACTTGGGCGCCGGTCGATCGCCCGGATGACGTACGTCATGGTGTAGATCCAGGCAAGCCGCATGACGATGACGATCGCGCTGACGGCGACCGCGTAGCCGACGAGGGTCGCCGCAGAGATGCCTCCCAGCCCGTCGACCACCGTCCGTAGCTGCAGCCCGATCAGGACGAAGAGGGTCGCATTGATGAGGAAGTCGAGGATGTCCCAGACGAAGAACCCCTGCAGCCGGATCCGAGCCGGAATGATGCTGGGCCCCCGGACGCCCATGTAGAGCCCCGTCGTGACCGCGGCGACCACTCCGGAGGCCCCCACGGCGTCGGCGGGGACGAAGGCGGCGTAACCGCTGAGCAGGGAGATAGTGAGGCTGACCTGAGCGTCTGTGGTCCGGGCGCGGATCTCCGCAATGACCCAGCCGACGACCAGGCCGATGGCGACGCCGCCGGCCGCGCCGGCGACGAAGCGGAGCCCGGCCTCGGCCAGCGAGAAGCTCCCGCTAACGACGGCGGCCACCGCCACGCGGTAGGCCACCAGCGCGGTGGCGTCGTTGAAGAGCCCTTCGGCCTCGGCCAAGCTGACGAGGCGACGGGGCAGCCCCAGGCGCCGCATGATCGTCGCCCCGGCGAGCGGGTCGGTCGGCGAGACCACGGCTCCCAGCGCGAACGCAGCCGGCCACGACAGGCCGTCGACGAGCTCGTGTGCCCCGACCGCCACCGCGCACATCGTGGCCAGGACCAGGCCGATGGAGTTGAGCGTGACTGACCGCAGGTCGGCGCGGATGAGGTTCAGGTTCGCGAAGAAGGCGGCTCCGTACAGCAAGGGAGGCAGGAAGACCACGAGCACGACCTCGGGATCGAGCCTCACCTCTGGAAGACCCGGCACGAACCCGACCAGCGCGCCTCCGATCACGAGGACGATCGGGTATGGAATCGACAGCCGCCGCGCCAGCGCGCTCAACCCCGCGACCGCGACGAGGAGCCCAGCGATCAGTAGCTCGGCCTCACCCATGGCCTATCAGTGTGCCGACTGTCGAACTCGCGCGATGGCGTTCGTCCAGGGGTGAGCGCGGAATCCGCCCGCCTGACAGCCAGCGGGCAGTTGTCGCTACGCGATTGGACGCCAGGCGTACCTATGGCCGCGCGAAACGTCCAATCGCCGGAGTTCCCGAAACCGGGCGTTTGCGGAGCGTACGCTCTGCGGCGTGTGGCCGCCGGAAGCTCTCGAGTTCCTGCGCGAGCTCGAGGCCAACAACGACCGCGACTGGTTCAAGGCAAACCGCGCCCGCTATGACGAGTACCTGCTGGAGCCCGCACGCGAGCTGGCGGAGAAGATGGGCGGCCTGGGCGAGCCCCGCTTCTTCCGGCCCTACAACGACACCCGCTTCCACATGCGGCCCCCGATCAAGGAGCAGCTGGGCGTGGCGATTGGCTACGGCGGCGCGGGCGGGTTCTACTTCGAGCTGTCCCTCGACGGCCTGCTCGTGGCCGCCGGGATGCACCAGCCCGCGTCAGACCAGCTCGGGCGCTTCCGCGCGGCGATCGACGACGCTCGCCGCGCGAGGCGATTCGAGCAGGCAGTGGCGGTGGCCACCGCCGCGGGCCTCGCGGCGCCGCAGCCGGAGCTCAGGCGCGCGCCGCGCGGCTACTCACCGGATCACCCGCGCATCGACCGCCTGCGGCTGAAGGAGCTCACGGTCTACCGGCGCCATGGACTCGAGCCGTGGCTGCACGAGCCGGAGTGCGACCAACGGGTGCGGCGGGAGCTCGAGGCGGGGCGGCCGCTGGTGGAGTGGCTGAGACAGCACGTCGGGCCGTCTCAGCGCTCGCGCGCCTGAGGGCTCAGGCGGCGCTCAGCTCGTACGTGCCCGGCTCGAGCCGCGCCGTGCGCCGGCGGTAGCTGGTCCAGAGCCACGGCCACTGGTTCGGGTCGTTGCCGTTCTCGTCGACGTACCAGTTCGTGCAGCCGCTGTGCCAGACGGTCCCGCTGAGAGCGGCGCGCAGCTCGCGGTCGAAGGCCTCGGCCACCGGCCGTCGGACCTCGATCCGGCGCGCCCGAGAGCGCGCGAGCTCGTCGAGCGCCGCGATCACGTGGGTCATCCCGGCCTCGATGGTGTAGATGACTGAGCCGCTGCCGCCGTTAGTGTTGGGCCCGTAGAGCAGGAACATGTTCGGGAAGCCGGGGACGCTCATCCCGAGGTAGGCACGCGCTACGTCGGCCCACTCCTCGGCGAGCGTCCGCCCCCCGGCGCCGACGACCTCCATCGGGGCCACGAAGCCGTGCGAGTTGAAGCCGGTGGCGAGCACGAGGACGTCGGTCGGGCGCTCGGTTCCGTCCTGCGTGCGAATCGAGTCGCCCGTCACCTCGGCGATCCGGTCGGTGACGAGATCGACATTGGGCTCGGTGAGCGTGGGATACCAGTCGTCGGTGAGCATGATCCGCTTGCAACCGACCTCGTCGGTGGGGGTCACCTTGCGCCGGAGCTCGGGGTCCTCGATCGCCTTGTTGATCTGGCGGCGGCCGACGGCCCGGAACGCCGGGAGGAGCCAGCGGTGCTTGGTCATTCCGGCCGCGGCGAGCTCCTGTAGGGCGAAGATCGTCATGCGATCGAGTCGCTGCAGGAGGGGGAAGCGCTCGAAGAGACGCTTGGCGGCTTCCGAGTAGTCGAAGTCCATCTTCGGGATGGTCCAGCCCGGGGAGCGCTGGTAGACGTCGACCCGCTCCACGATCCGCTGGATCGCGGGGACCACCTGGATGCCGCTGCAGCCGGTCCCCAGCACGGCTACGCGCTTGCCGGCGAG
>JBKPHP010000154.1:0-4252 GCA_046729895.1 Actinomycetota bacterium | reverse complement strand
AAGGGACTCTTCGTCTACGACCGCCGGGCCTGGATCGGAATCCTTTCCCAGTTCCTGCGCTAGTCGACCTGGGTGGGGATCAGGGCCGCGCCTGCCGCGGCTGCGGATCGCCTCGGTCGGCGGGGCGGAGCCCAGCCACATGACCCAGCGCCTCGCCGCGAGCGTCGATGTCGGCCTTCACCGCGTCACGCCGTTGACGGTGACGGCGCCACTCCCGCGCCTAGTCGGGCAGCTCAACGCGAACCGCCCGCAGGCCCTCGACGCCTATCCGTCGATCGCGGCGCTGCTCGGCGAGGAGCAGCTCGCAGGGCGGCTGCGGCTCGGGCTGCGGGCGCTGTCGACCAGTAGCGAGGCGCTGCTTCCCGAGGTGCGGAAGCGGCTCGAGCGGGCCTTCGGGTGCGACCGTTCAACCTCTACGGGACGACGGAGGGCCTCTGGGGCTGCGACTGCGCCGAGCGGGCGGGCGTTCACCTGTTCGAGGACATGTGCGTCGTCGAGAACGTCGACGCGGACGGCCGCACGGTCCCCGCTGGCGAGCCCGGCGCGCGGCTGCTCGCGCCGGGGCGAACGGCGCCGCCCCGCGCCTGCGAGCCGCCATCGCCGAGCGCCTACGCGAGGCGGGAGTAGCGGCGCCCGCGATCGAGGTCGAGGTGGTCGAGCGCCTCGAGCGCACCGCCGGAGGAAAGTTGCCGCTCGTCGTCCGCGACCGGGGAGGCCGCAATACCGGATCGAGTGACCCTTGATGTGATCGACCGCCCCGTCGGGGGCGTCCGCCGCGCCTTGAAGCAAATCAGACGGGCAGCCTCGCACGGACGCCGGCCGAAACGACAGCGCATAATCTGCCCGGCCAGGTGAAGGTGAAGCTCTACTCGATCGCCGTCTCGCACCCCGCCCGCGCTGCGGGGTTGATGCTCCGCTACAAGGGCATCGAGCACGAGCGGATCGAGCTCACGCCGGGATCCCAGCGGCTGCTGCTTCGCGTGCACGGCTTTCGGGGCGGAACCGTGCCGGCACTGAGGCTCGATGGGCGCAAGGTGCAGGGGTCGCTGCAGGTCTCGCGAGTGCTGGAGGAGCTACAGCCGGAGCCGCCCCTCTTCCCTGGCGATCCCCGGCAGCGGGCCGCGGTCGAGGAGGCCGAGCGCTGGGGCGAGGCAGTCCTGCAGCCGCTGCCCCGCAACATGTTTCGCTGGTGCGTCGCGCGCGACCGCGAGTTGCGCCGCAGCCTCGCGGAGACGACCAGGATGCCGCTGCCGTCGCTCGCGGCGAACCTCACAAAGCCAGTCGCCTGGTACTTCGCCCGCGTCGTCTCGGGTGCTACCGACGAGTCGATCCGCGCCCAGCTCGCCGCCCTGCCCGGGCAGCTCGACCATGTGGACGGGCTGATCGCCGCCGGCGTGATCGGCGGCGAGCACCCCAACGCGGCCGACTTTCAGATCGCGACCAGCGTCCGGGTGCTGCTCAACTTCGCCCAGCTGGGGCCGCTGATCGAGTCGCGCCCCGCAGCGGAGTTGGCGATGCGGATCGCACCCCGCTTCGGAGCTCCCATGCCGATCAAGTTGCCGCCCGAGTGGGTGCCGCAGCTCGCCACCGCCCAAACCGGTCGTCGGACTGGCGGGCGTCCGTCCGCTACCGAGGGCTGATGTCGCGCAGGAGCTCGTCCACCGCGTACTGATCGGCCTCGAAGATCGCGATCTCGATGATTTGATCGTCGCGCACGCGGTAGACGTTGGCGCGTCGGATCTCCACCCGCGGTCCGTCACCTTTGAAACGCTCGCGCACGAGAAGCGCGACACGCTCCTCGCCAGTCAGCATCTCGACCAGCTCCAGCTCGATGCTGCCGCGTCGATAGTGGTCCCGGATCGCCTGGATGTAGCCGACCGCAGCGTCCTTGCCCTGGTGATCGCCGGCCAACTTGGAGCGCCCGGGTACACGCATCACGATGTTGTCGGCGAAGTACTCGAACGCCGTCCCCCAGTCGCCGCGCTCGGCGGCCGCGAGGTACTCCTTCATCAGCTCGCCGGGCGTCATGCCGGGCAAAGACTAGGCCGGACTAACCCCGAGTTCTCCCGACACTTGGATCGGTAGGGCGGTTCCGCGGAATCGTCTGAAGTGGGACGCCCCGGCCAGCTGGCCGGGGCGTCCGCGCTCCTTCTCAGGATCCGTCAGCGCTGAGCCTGAGTCGCCAGCACGTGCTGGGAGCGCCCGTCACCGGGCGCTCCTGTCTTCATCCGCTTTCGTTCGCTTGGGTCACGGTCTCGATCAAAAGCCGCGTGCTCTTCTCCTCTGCCCTGCCGAGGGGCTTCAGCGAGCGCGCGCCGCGGGCAGTGGTGCGACCAACGCAAGAACGGAGCCGGGCAAGAATCAACCCGCTTGCCTGGATTGGGCCAAGGTGCCAGGCTTGGCGACCCGCTGTCGCGCAAGAAGGAGGCATCCCTGATGAAGCGGCGTCTCGTTGTCGGCATCAGCGCCCTGATCGCCGCGCTCGCGCTTGCCGCCCCAGCCTCGGCGGACCCGGCTCAGGTGAGCATGGGCTGCACCTCGTTCGGCAGCCTGCCGCCGGGGCCGCCGCCGAGGGTCGGCGTCATCACGGTCATCTCAGCCAGTGGCCACGTGACCACGCCCCCGCGGGTCCCGGGTCCCTGCTCGGCGCCCGGCTGGCTAAAGAAGATGCCGCCATAGGCGAGGGCCGAAGCTCGGCTGGTCGGATGGTGCCTATGGCCCGAGCGGCCTGGCGCCGATGCGCGGGGCGCGTGCTCGCGGACGAACGTCTCGATGTCCGCGAGCGAGCCCTCCGGCTGCGCGACCGCCGATCGTCGGAACGGGCCGGGCGGCATGAGGACGAGGCGGTTGACGCCGGTCAGGGGACGGTGCCGGCCACCGCCCAGGCGCGGGCGGTCAGCTCAAATGGCGCGTCGCCGACCCCGAGGTGCCGCCGATAGGCGTCCCGCAGCGCGGCGCGGCGCTCCTGATCCAGCGACTTGCAGAACGCACCGGACGGCGCGACGCCCGTCGGCAATGGTGACCAGAGGTCCTCGAAGCCGGCGTAGCCCGCGTGCACGAGGAGCGGGGCGAAGCGCACGTGGCGCAGTCCCGCAAGCCGCCACAACTGGGCCAGCTCGCCCTCGCCGCACCAGCGCATCACTACCCCCTCGTCAGCAACGGCGCCGCGTTCGGGATCGACCTCGCGGGCAGCGTCCCAGAAGGCACGCAGAAGCGTCATCCCGCCTGCGTAATCCCACACGCACGAAGCCACGACGCCGCCCGGCCGAGTTACCCGCGTCATCTCGCGCACGCCTGCCTCCGGATCGCGCATGAAGTTCACAACCAGCTGCGACAGCGCCATATCGAACGCATTGGCTGCGAACGGGAGCGACTCGGCGGCCGCGACGACGACCTCGACTCCCGGCAGCCGGGCACGACACGCCTCCGTGAACGGCTCCGACGGGTCCGCACCGCACACGTTTGCCGTCCCGAGCCGCTCCACGAGTGCGGCGGTGAGCGCACCCGGTCCGCAGCCGACGTCGAGTGCCCGCATTCCCGGCTCGACCCTCGCAAACTCGATCAGCGCAGAGGCGAGCTGCGACCCATAGAGGCCAACGTGCCGGTCATAGGCGTCGGCCGACGCGCGGAACGTATCAGCGCCGGGCATCGTGCCCGGAGCTGGCCGGGCCGAGCCTGGCCCCCAGCCCCCGATCCTCAGCTCGTTCCGTTCGCGTACTGCTCCCGGGCGTAGGCGAGCAGCCCCCGTCGCTCGAGGCGGTCCGCCGGCGCCCGGAAGGTCACCTGGACCACGCCGGGGTGGCGGCCGATCTCGATCGCGCCGGAGATCGTGGCCCTGTTCTTGACCTCGGGCACCGAGAGGTCGAGCAGCCCGGCCGCGCGGGCGAGGCCGTTGTCGGTGGCGCTGTTCAGGTCCGGGCCCGTGCCGACCACGGAGAGCGGCAGCGCCTCCTCGAGCTCGTCCAGGCCGTAGCGTCGGGCCAGCGCGAGCGCACGCAGGCGCTCGTCTGCCGACAGCGGACGCGCCAGGAACGGGAGGTCCTCCGCAAGCGGGAAGAGCAGCGGGCCGTCGACCCCGAGGCCCTTCAGCAGCTCGACCTCGAGCGTCACGGTGCCCGACACGTCGCAGGTGTGGCCGGCGATCTCGCCGTCGCCCTGGAGCGCGTGCATGTCGCCGAGGTAGACCCCGCCGCCGGCGAGCTTCACGGGGCAGATGAGGATGGCGCCGGCGCGCACGGCGTCGATGTCCATG
>JBKPHP010000153.1:0-4880 GCA_046729895.1 Actinomycetota bacterium | reverse complement strand
GCCCCAGGGAATCAACGACCGGGAACCAGGGCCAGCCATAGCGCAAGAAGTACTCCTCGAGGGCCCGGTCGAGCGGGATGTCTTCGGGCACCGCGACCGGCTCAGCGTCCATGACATCCCGCACCCGCACCCCCTCGATTCGGCTCGTGATCACCGTCTGGAGCTCGGCCGAGCGCGCCGCCTGGGACAGGAAGAAGCCGATGAAGACGAGCCAGATGCCCCCGATCACGTCGCCGGTGAGGAACCAGAACGCACCCACGGCGATCATCGCGACCGCGAAGCCGCGCCCCAGGCGAGCGGCGAAGCGGGTGGCCTTGGTGCGGTCTCCAGTCCGCCACCAGGCGATCGCCCGCGCGATCCGGCCGCCGTCGAGCGGGAAGCCGGGAATCAGGTTGAACACGAGCACGAGCGCGTTGATGCCCGCCAGATAGCCCAACACGGCCAGGGCCCCGCCAAAGTCGCCGATCCTGAAGCGGGCCGCGTGCTCGACCTGCTCCGGGCTGGAGATGGCGGAGCCGATCCCGAAGCAGATCAGCGCGATGAGGAGCGTCACCACCGGCCCCGCGGCAGCGACCCGAAACTCGACGCCCGGGGTATCGGTGTCGCGCTGCATCTTCGCAACGCCGCCGAACATCCAGAGGTCGATTCCCGAGATGCCGATTCCGTTCCGTATCGCCACCACGGCGTGGCCCAGCTCGTGCAACAGGATCGAGAGGAAGAACAGCAGGGCGCTGACCACCGCCAGCGTGAACGCCTTGGTGTCGTCGCCCGGGAAGAGGTCGTTGTAGTAGCCCGACAGCGACCAGATGATCAGGAACAGCACGAAGAACCAGCTCGCGTCGACCCCGATGCGGATGCCGAACACGCGCATGAGCTGGATTGAGCGGCCGCTGAGCACCTGTGTAGGAGATGGTGGCAGAGTGCGCCCGGTGGGCCCGGCCGTCGAGGTTCGCGCACTGACCGTCGACCGCGGCGGGAAACGCGTCCTGCACTCCCTCTCGTTCGACGTGGAGCAGGGCCGAATCACCGGGTTGCTCGGGCCGAGCGGCTGCGGGAAGACGACGCTGATGCGCTGCGTCGTCGGGGTGCAGATTGTCGCCTCGGGCTCGGTCTCCGTACTAGGGCGCGCCGCGGGCTCCCTGAGGGAGCGGTCCGGCTACGTGACCCAGGCGCCCTCCATGCCGACCTCACGGCCCGAAAGAACCTCGACTACTTCGCCCACGTGCTCAGCGCGCCGCGGAACCGCATCGACCAGACCATCCGGACCGTGCACCTCGAGGACCAGGCAGACCAGGTCGTTCGCACGATGTCCGGTGGCCAAAGAGCACGTGTGTCGCTTGGCACGGCGCTCCTCGGCGAGCCCGAGCTCCTCGTGCTGGACGAGCCCACTGTGGGGCTCGACCCGGTGCTCCGGCGTGACCTCTGGGAGACCTTCACGGGGCTCGCTGAGTCCGGCATCACCCTGCTTGTGTCGAGCCACGTCATGGACGAGGCGGACCACTGCGACGACCTGCTCCTGATGCGCGACGGCCGCCTGCTGGCCGTCGAGACCCCGGATGCGCTGAGGCGGCGCACCGGCGGAGACGATCTCGAGGAGGCCTTTTTGCAGCTGATCGAGGAGGACGAGGCGAGATGAGCCCACGGATCACGGCGGCGACGGCCGGCCGCGTGCTGACTCAGCTGCGTCGCGACCCGCGCACCGTGGGGCTGATCCTCCTCGTGCCGGTGCTGCTCATGACCCTCCTCAGGTACGCCTTTGACGCTCAGCCGGAGACATTCGACCGAATCGGCGGCTCGCTGATCGGGGCGGTCGGCAACGCGGTGCTCGGCATGTCCCTCGGCCTGTTCCTCAGCGCCTTCGCCACCACCGAGTTCCAGGCCGTCCAGTTCATGCCGGCCTTCGTGTTCCCTCAGTTGCTCCTATGTGGGCTGTTCGTCCAGCGCGAGAAGATGGCCCAGGCGCTCCAGACCGCCGCCGACGCGCTGCCGCTGACCTACGCCTTCGACGCGCTCGACCGGGTGACGACCGATGGATCGCTGGGCTCGCGCGGGGTGCTCGACGTGGTCGTGATCGCCGGCGCCACCCTGCTGGCGCTGGGTCTCGGCGCGGCGACGCTGCGGCGCAGGACTCCCTGAGCGCGAGCGGGGTAGTAGAACTCCCGGCCGCATGGCATACGGCGTGACGCTCATCCCCGGGGACGGCACGGGTCCTGAGATCGCGGCGGCGACCCGCCGCGTGCTCGAGGCCACCGGCGTCGAGTTCGACTGGGACGTCCAGGACGCCGGCGTCGACGTGTTCGAGGAGGAGGGCAACCCGCTGCCGGAGCGCACGGTCGAGTCGATCCGCGAGCGCGGGATCGCCCTCAAGGGACCCACCACGACCCCGGTCGGGTCCGGCCACCGCTCGATCAACGTGGCGCTCCGAAAGGAGCTGGACCTCTACGCCTGCATCCGCCCCTGCAAGGCCTACGAGGGAGTACGCACCCGCTTCCCGGAGACCGACATCGTGATCGTCCGCGAGAACACCGAGGACCTCTATGCCGGGATCGAGTTCGAGCAGGGGTCGGAAGAGGAGGAGAGGCTGGCCCGCTTCCTGGCCGAGGAGCTGGACAGCCCGGTGCGCGAGGACTCGGGTATATCGATCAAGCCGATCTCGATCTTCGGTTCGGAGCGGATCGTGGAAGCGGCGTTCGACTACGCGAAGGAGTACGGGCGGTCCAAGGTCACCGCCGCGCACAAGGCGAACATCATGAAGCATTCCGATGGACTGTTCCTGGACACCGCGCGCGAGGTCGCCGAGCGCCACTCCGACATCGAGTTCGAGGACCGGATCATCGACAACCTCTGCAACCAACTCGTGTCGCGGCCCGAGGAGTACGACGTGATCGTGCTGCCCAACCTGTACGGCGACATCGTGTCCGACCTCGGCGCCGGAATGATCGGCGGGCTGGGCCTCGCCCCCGGCGCGAACATCGGCTCCGAGGGGGCTACCTTCGAGGCCACGCACGGGTCCGCCCCCAAGTACAAAGGGCAGAACAAAGTCAATCCCACGGCGCTGATGCTCTCGGGCACGCTGATGCTCCGCCATCTCGGCGAGGCCGAGGCCGCGGACCGCATGGAAGGGGCGATCGCCGAGGTGATTCGCAAGGGCGAAAAGGTCACCTACGACCTGAAGCCTTCACGTGACGATCCCACCGCGGTGGGTACTTCGGAGTTTGCCGACGCAGTAATAGAGGAGATGCAATGACACCGGTAAATGTCACCGTCACCGGCGCCGCCGGCCAGATCGGCTACGCGATCCTGTTCCGGATCGGAAGCGGCCAGCTGCTCGGGCCCGACACGCCCATACACCTGAAGCTGCTCGAGGTTCCCGACGCGGTGCAGGCCGCCGAGGGGGTCGCCATGGAGCTGGACGACTGCGCCTTCCACCTGCTCGAAGGCGTCGACATCACGGACGACCCGGGCGAGGCGTTCGACGGCGCAAACGTAGCGCTGCTCGTGGGCGCCAGACCCCGCTCGAAGGGGATGGAGCGGAGCGACCTGCTCGAGGCCAACGGCGGAATATTCGGCCCGCAGGGCCAGGCGATCAACGACCACGCCGCCGACGACGTGCGCGTGCTCGTGGTCGGCAACCCGGCGAACACGAACTGCCTGATCGCCATGAGCAGCGCGCCCGACGTCCCGCGGGAGCGCTTCACTGCGATGACCCGCCTGGATCACAACCGGGCGAAGGCCCAGCTCGCCCGGAAGGCGGGCGCGTCGGAGAGGGAGGTCACGAATCTCGCGGTGTGGGGCAACCACTCGACGACCATGTATCCGGACGTCTTCAACGCGAAGGTACGCGGGGGGAGCGCCTGGGACGCGGTCGGGCAGGACCAGGACTGGCTTGAGAACGACTTCATTCCTACCGTCGCGAAGCGCGGCGCCGCGATCATCGAGGCCCGCGGCTCATCGAGCGCCGCGTCGGCGGCGAACGCGGCGATCGACCATGTCCACGACTGGTTCGCCGGCACTCCCGAAGGGGACTGGGTCTCCATGGCCATCCCCTCGACTGGCCACTATGGGGTCGAGGAGGGGATCATTTCCTCCTTCCCCTGCACCACGTCCGGAGGCGACCACGAGGTGGTTGAGGGGCTCGAGCTAACAGACTTCTCGCGCGCCCGGCTCGAGGCGACCGTGAATGAGCTCAAGGAGGAGCGGGATACCGTCAAGCAGCTGGAGTTGGTCTAGGTCGCTGGGCGCTCGGGCTTAGGGGCCAACCCAGCGACCAGCGACCAGCGCCCCGCGACCTAAGCTGGCTGCCACCCCCCATCCCGCCGCTTGACCTTGCCCTCCTGCTCCAGCGTCGGCATAACGCGATAGAGGTAATTCGCCTTTATCCCCATCGAGTCGGCTAGTTCGCGGATCGTGATCCCGGGACGCGCGCGGACCAGCTCCAAGGCCTGGATCGAGCGGGTGCCGCTCAAGCGGATGGTCACCGCCGACGACATCGTCGAGGCCACGCTGTTTTTCTGCAGCGACCTGGCCAGGAGCGTCTCCGGCCAGGTGCTGGCGGTCAACGCGGGCGAGCCCGCGGGGTGAGGGCTACGCGGGAGAGTACACGTTCCGAGGACCGCGCACACTCGATCTCGCCTCACCCCAGCCCTCTCCCAGAGGGCGAGGGGGCAGGGGTTCAGGGGCGGTGGGCGGTGATGAGCCAGGCGCGCGAGCCGAAGAGGACGCCTTCGGCGGTCTCGTGGGCGGCCAGGGTGGCCCGCACCGCGTCGAGCGCTCGGGCTCGGGCAGGTTCGTCGAGCTCTTCGAGCATGCCCTTAGTGATCCCGAGAGTGCGCACGAACTCGAAGGCGTCGGCGGCGTCGGCGCCTAGCTCCAGCTGCTGG
>JBKPHP010000152.1:0-5390 GCA_046729895.1 Actinomycetota bacterium | reverse complement strand
CGCTATTTCGACCGCCACGGCCGCTGGCCCTCTGGCCGGTGATAGGGATGCGGTCCCTGGGGTATGTAGGGACCATGGGCAAGAAGATCCTCGCACTCGTGTCCGAGCCGGTCTCCGGGGAGGCGCTCAGGAACGCCATCGGGTCCGAGAAGGCGAAGGACGCCGAGGTGCTCGTTGTGGCGCCCGCCCTGAACTCCCGCACGCGCTTCTGGCTCTCCGATAGCGACGACGCGGTTCGCCGGGCGGAGGCGATCCAGGAGGAGACGGTCGAGCGGATGGAGGAGGAGGGCATCGACGCCGCCGGCGACACCGGCGAGTCCGATCCGCTGCTGGCCCTCCAGGACGCGCTACAGAGCTTCCCGGCCGATGAGATCGTGCTCGTCACGCACCCCAGAGGCCGCCGCAATTGGGCGGAGGATGGCGTGGTCGCTCAGGCCGAGTCGCGCTTCGACGCGCCGGTGTCTCACTTGGTGGTCGACGGGCAGTAGCGCCGGGCCTCGGCCTCCGGCCGAGTCCCCGCAAGGCTTCCGCGAGGACGCCGCGGCTAGTTGAACACCTCGTAGTCCCGAGCGCGGCCTTCCCGCCGCGGCGAGCGCGAGCCGCTCTGCTCCTCCTCGATGCGAGCCTCCGTGACCGGATCAGGCTTTTCGTGGCTCTCGCCGGCCTTGCGAAACGTATAGCCGATCACGAACGCGGTGGCCGTGGCGTGGAGCGCCAGCACCGCGAACAGCACCCACCAGCTCTGGAGGGCGAGGGCGGCGACCGCGGCCACCACGACGCCTGTGGCCCCGAACAGCACCACCATCATCCGAGGGGTGCCCGTGGTGCTCATACCCTGGTCCCCCGCAGCGCCGGCAGCACATGTTCGCCATAGACACGAAGCGCAGCATGCGGGTCGGCCCCGGAGACGTTCTGCAGGCACACGATCGTTGCCCCCAGCTTCTCCGCCTCGCGAATCCGGTCTGCGTGATGCTCCGGGTCCGACGAGATTATGTACTGCTCGCGAAGGTCGTCATCCGAGAACTTCTCCTCGGCGTGCTGGTACATGGCGCGTGGGTCGTGCCAGTCCTCGGTGAAGTACTCCTCGGGCATCGCCGCCTTCCACACGCGTGCACCCTCCAGCGCCGCGTCGTCGTCCTCGGCCCAGGAGAAGCCGGTCTGGAGGATGATCTCGCCGGGCTCCTTGCCCGCGTCATCGCAGGCGTGGCTGTAGGCATCGATCAGGTCGGGGACCGTCTCCGGGTCGGCGAGCGTCCACAGGCCGTCGCCCAGCCGGGCCGCGATCCGGGCCGCGCGCGCGCCGAACGCCGAGACGTAGACGGGCGGCCGCCGCTCGCCGCGGGTATGCAGGTAGGCGGAGGTGGTCCTGAAGAACCGCCCGTCATGGTCCACCCGCTCGCCGTCCAGCAGCCTGTCGATCAGGCCCAGCGCCTCCTCCATCCGATCCACCTGCTCGCGGACGCTCGGCCACTCCATTCCACAGGGGACCTCGTTGAGCGCCTCACCGGAGCCGATCCCCAGGAACGCCCGGCCCGGGCACAGCTCCTCGATGGTGGCGGCGAACTGGGCGACCACCGCGGGGTTGTGCCGGTAGACCGGAGCGGTGACCCCGGTCCCGACGAGCACCCGCTCGGTGGCATGACCGATGGCGCCCAGCAGCGGCCATGCGTGCCCCGCCTGCCCCGGCTCCCACCAGGGCTGGTAGTGATCGCTCACGTTCAGCCCGTCGAAGCCGGCCCGCTCGACCCCCTGCGCCTGGCGAACGAGGTCGCTGGGCGGGAATTGCTCGGTAGCGAGCTGGACCCAGTAGCGCGTCTCGCCCATAGGGTCCAGCTACCCCGCGCCGCGCGGGCCAAACAGTCAGGCGTCGCGGTGCAGCGGCTCGATTTCGAGAGGCCCGCTCGCGAGCTCGATCTGGAGAGTGGAGTGCTCGATCCCGAAGCGGTCGCGCAAGAGCCGCGCCAGCTCCCTACGGTGCTTCGGCGCGTCGCAGTCGGGGCCCACGAGCACATGCGCCGACAGCGCTGGAAAACCCGAGGTGACCTCCCACACGTGTAGGTCGTGGACCTCCACCACGTGCGGCTGCGCGGCGAGTGTCCGGCCGATCTCGCGTGGATCGAGCTCGCGGGGGGCGGCCTCGAGCAGCACGCGTCCGGAGTCGCGGAGCAGCCCGAAGCCGGAGCGGAGCATGAGCGCGGCGACCGCCAGCGCCGCGATGCCGTCCGCCCGGTCGAAGCCCGTGATGAGCACCACAGCCCCGGCGACGGCGGTTCCGACGAAGGCGAAGAGGTCCGTCACGATGTGCTGGAAAGCGCCCTCCACGTTGAGGCTGCGCCGCTCCGAGCCGGCCAGGACGCGTGCGGCCGCCAGGTTGACCACCACGCCGGCAAGTGCGACCGCTACGACGACCCCGCCCTCCACGTCCGGGGGCGAGACGAGCCGCCGGACCCCCTCGTAGACGATCAGCGCCGCCAGGGCCACGAGCGTTGCTCCGTTGAGCTGAGCCGAGAGGATCTCGGCGCGCCGCAATCCAAACGTGAAGCGTCCGCGGGCAGGGCGCCCCGCCAGGGCGGCCGCAACCAACGCGAACGCGATCGCCGCGGCGTCCGTGAGCATGTGCGCCGCGTCCGACAACAGCGCCAAAGAGTCCGCCAGCACACCCGCGGCCACCTCGCCGACCATCAGGGCGAGCACGAGTCCTAGCGCCACTCGGAGCCGAGCCAGGTCGGTGCCCGGGTACACCCGCGGATGAGCGTGTGGCATCACGCCAATGGTGGCACCTGTTTCGGCGGCGCATCAGCGCGTACGCGAAGCGAGCCATGGACCGTTCAGCCGTCGGAGTTCTCGTGCGCGGGGTGATGACGACGACCGCGCTCGCCGCCTCCGCGCTCTCCCCTGTCGGCTGGTGGCTCGATTGGCAGGGCCGCGCACGCGCGGGCCAGGGCGGCCGCCCGCTCGACTGACCCTCGAGCAGGCGGCCTTAGGTTTCAGCTCTTCCCGGCGACGGCCCGCTGAAGCTGCGCCTTGTTCATGCGGGAGCGGCCCTTGATGCCGAGCCTCTTCGCGTCGTTGTAGAGCTGGTCGCGCGTGCGGCCCTTGGGTCCCCCGCCCGACCTCTTGCCGCCACGCCGTCCCGAGGAGATGTCCCGCGTCGAGGTTCTCGAGCGCTGGCGCGACTCGCCGCTGCGGGCGCGCTCCTTCTGCACGGTTCGGGCCGCGATCTCCGCAGCCCTGCGCTCGGACCGACCCTGCTGTCGCTCGCTCTTCTTGATGTGCTCGTACTGGCGGGCACGCTTGCTGCCCTTCTTCACTCCACGAGGTGGCATCGCTCGCCTCCTTCGTCGCTTCCGGACGGGCTACCCGAGCGCCTTTCGCCGAAACTGCCTGCGGGTCGCCTCCTATACGCGGTCGCGCGCCCCGCTGACGCCGGACTCCTGAGCGCAGTGCGCGCAGCAGAAGATCGAGCTGTCGCCCTCGACGCCGTGACCGATGACCTTGCAGCCGCAGTGCGCGCAGGTCGGCGCGATTGCGTGAATCGCGCACTCGAAGCTGTCGAATACGTGGGTCGAGCCGCCCACCGTGATCTCCATGGCCTTGTCGTAGTCGTTGCCGCAGACCTCGCACGTCGCCATCTGCACCCTCCTTCGTGTCTCGCGTTCGCGGGTACCCGACCGAAACCCCGGAGAAACGGTCAGCGCCGTCGCGAAGCCGCATCCAGCGCGGCGTCCGGGTCGGAGAAGGCGGGCACCACATCGCTGACGTCGGCGAGCTCGACCTATCACGGCTTCTTCGGCGTGGTCTGGCTCTCGGTCTTGGCGGGGGCCGTCTCCGTCCTGGTCGGCTTCGACTTCGGCTTCGGCGTGGTCGACTTGGGCTGCTCCTCCTGCGGCGTGGTCTGCGTGCCCTGCTGCTGACCGGGAGCGGTGGGCGTGGTGGGTTGCTGGGTGTCGGGTTGCGCCTGGTTCTTCTTGCCGCCGAAGAGAGTGGTGTGCCGGCTGCTCTTGCCGATCGAGCCGCCGGTGATCAGCTCCGGGATCGTCAGCACGGCGGCCGCGATCGCGAAGGCGAGCACGGCCGTAGTGACCACAACTCCCACCGCGATCTTTCGCCGCCGCCGGGCCGGCTGCCCCCTGTATATGCGCACCGGGGCCTCGCGCTCCGGCTCGCTGCCGGGCTCGGAGGGTGCCCGCTGCGGCAGGCGGTCCGCATCGGGCTCGGCGGGGGGCGCAGCCGCGCCGGCCTCCGGCAGGATCGCCGGGCGCTCGTAGGTGACGCGCCTGGCGATCGCCTCCGTGGGACGGTGCAGCAGCTCGCTGACCAGCGCGACGATCACAGGGGTGACGGCCGCGGCAATCGGCGTGCCGCCGGTCCAGAACTGCGAGGTGACAACCGCCGCCGTGGCCGACGCGAAACTCGCGATCGCCAGCGTCCTGATGGACAGGCGGCGCTCCTCCTCGCGCTCGCGACTGCGCGGGGGCGAGGACATTGGGCCAGAACATAGCGAGGCTTGCGCGAGGATTGTGCCCCGTCTCGGCACCTCGGGCGAGAGCTCGCCGTGAAGGGTGCGGGCCGGCAGGCCGCGGGTTTCTCTCGCGCGGCCCGAAACCCGCGCGAGCCCGCCGTGGAGGGGCGCTAGCTGCGGTTTAGGCTCGCCGAACCTCCGGTAGCAAGGCAAGAGGACTCGATTTGAAGGAGGTCAGCGATGGCGAACCGTCTCGAAGGTAAGCGTGTCGCGTTCCTGGCGACAGACGGAGTCGAGCAGGTGGAGCTCACAGAGCCGTGGAAGGCCGTCGAGAGCGAAGGCGGCACCCCGGAGCTGATCTCGCTCGAGGAGGGCGAAATCCAGGGCTTCCAGCACATGGACAAGGCCGACACCTTCCAGGTGGACAAGACGATCGCCGACGCCAACCCCGACGACTACGACGGGCTCGTGCAGCCGGGTGGCGTCGCGAACCCGGACTTCCTGCGCAGGGACGAGGCCGCGGTGCGCTTTACGCGCGCGTTCTTCGAGGCCGGCAAGCCGGTCGCGGAGATCTGCCACGGGCCGTGGATGCTCGTGGAGGCGGACGTCCTGCGCGGGCGCCGGGTCACCTCGTGGCCCAGCCTGAAGACGGATATCCGCAATGCCGGCGGCGAGTGGGTCGACGAGGAGGTGGTGGTGGAGAACGGGCTGGTGACGAGCCGCAAGCCCGACGACCTTCCCGCCTTCTGCGACAAGCTCGTCGAGGAAATCTGCGAGGGCCGCCACAGCGAGCAGGCCCGGCAGACCGCGGGCGCAGCGCGCTAGCGCGCGCCCGCACCCCCCGACCCGGCGGGGGGGGGCGCCCCCCCCCCCGGCGGGGGGGGGGGGGGCGGGCGCGGGCGCGGCCCGCGCCCCCCCCCCCCGGCCC
>JBKPHP010000151.1:0-10734 GCA_046729895.1 Actinomycetota bacterium | reverse complement strand
ACTGGGAGGGGCCCGAGGCGCGTCCACGGTTCCGCGGAACCGCGGCGCGCGTGTCCGCGGCGACGTTTATGCAACAGTCACTGGCCAAAGCGGTGACGAGCAGCGTCGTTGCGGGCGTGACTGCTCACGCGGAAGAGCAGTCGCCGTGTCAGCCCCCAGGCGATACGCCCTCTCATTCATTGCGAGCACGTGCCCGTCTCGGCGGGGATGCACCAGCTCCCAGCGTGGAGGCGGGAGGCGCCCTTCGGGCGGATACGCTTGCCGGCCAGGTGGACCAGGAGATCCGCTTCTGCCGCGCTCCAGACGGCGCGACGCTTGCTTACGCGACCCACGGGCGGGGGCCACCGCTGGTGCGCGCGGCCACCTGGCTGACGCACCTGGAGTACGACTGGCAGAGTCCGGTGTGGCGCCACTGGCTCGAGGGGCTCGGGCAGCGTCACACTGTGGTCCGCTACGACGAGCGCGGGTGCGGCCTCTCCGACCGCGAGCTAGGCGAGCTGTCGCTCGACCAATGGGTGGGTGACCTCGAGTCGGTGGTGGATGCCGCCGGGGTCGAGCGCTTCGCCCTGCTCGGGGTATCGGGTGGCGGGTCCACCTCGGTGGCCTACGCCGTGCGGCATCCGGAGCGCGTTAGTCACCTGCTCCTATACGGGGCCAGCGCACGCGGTCGCCGCCGGCGCGGCGACCCCGATGCGGTCGAGCGTGGGGACCTCGTCCTCCAGATCATCAGGCTCGCCTGGGACGACCCAACCCCCCTCTTCCGCCAGGTGTTTACCGCCATGTTCCTGCCCGACGGCACGCCGAAGCAGCTCGAGTGGTTCGACGAGCTGCAACGGGCGTCTACAAGCGGCGAGATCGCTGCCACGCTGCGACGGGCGCGCGAGGAGCTGGACGTGACCGGCATGGCCGAGCAGGTGCGGGTCCCGACCGTGGTGCTCCACGCCCGCCACGATCAGGCGGTGCCGTTCGCGGAGGGACGGCTGCTGGCGGCGCTCATCCCCGGCGCCCGCTTCGTGCCGCTCGAGAGCCGCAACCACATCCTGCTCGAGCACGAGGTTGCCTGGCGCCTCTTCACCGACGAGCTGAACGACTTCCTCGGCGCCCCGGAGCCCGAGCGGATCCCGGCCGAGGCGCTCGCCGACCTGAGCGCCCGTGAGCGCGAGGTACTCGAGCTCGTGGCGGCCGGGCTGTCAAACGAGGAGATCGCGGGGCGGCTCTACCTGAGCGTGCGCACGGTCGAGCGCCACCTCTCGAACGTGTACGCGAAGTTGCGGATCTCGGGGAAGGCCGCCCGGGCCGCGGCGGCGGCGCGCTTCTCGCAGCTCGGCTGAGCCCGTACGTGAATCCCGCCACCGGGCGGGCCTCAAGTTGGGTGGTGGCGCCGATGGCGGGCGGCGCGGCCGGA
Organism: Actinomycetota bacterium; assembly: GCA_046729895.1. GTDB lineage: Bacteria > Actinomycetota > Thermoleophilia > Solirubrobacterales > Thermoleophilaceae > DASXBA01. Next base: position 9,329 of record JBKPHP010000151.1, on the reverse strand, counting down.
CATATGGTCGCGGCGATGACCTTCCTCCGTCCCGCCCCGGTGCTGTTCGCCACGATGTTCACCTCCCAGGCGAGCTTCCTAGTACTGACCGCGATCCTCCCGGAGCTCGCCCGCGACTTCGGCGTCTCGACGGCAACTGCCGGCCAGGCGCGCACGCTCGCCGCGGTAACGGGCGGCGTCACCGCGCTTGCACTGGGCCGGCTCGGGCGCAAGCTCGGCGTGCACGAGCTGCTCCTGCTCGGCCTCAGCCTCGTAGCGGTCGGCTCCCTGGCGAGCGCGCTCGCCCCCAACCTGGCCGCGTTCGCCTGCGCACAGGCGGCGATCGGAGCGGCGGCGGCCATCCTGCTGTCCGCGGGCGTGGCGGCCGCCGGCGAGTGGGCCCCTGCGGGCGAGCGCGCGCGGGTGCTCTCCTGGGCCCTCCTTGGCCAGCCGGCTGCATGGGTGGCAGGGATGCCGCTGATCGGGGTCATCTCTCAACTCCATTGGCGCTACGCCTGGCTGGCGGTTCCGCTCGGCGCGAGCCTTGTCGCTCTCCCAGCGGTGGGCCTCCCGCCGGGCCGTGCCGCGCGCCTCTGGGGCGCGGGCGAAGCGACTCCGGCCGGAACAGAGCCAGTCTGGCGCCGACCGGCGGTGGCGCGTTGGGTCATCGGCGAGTTGATGGCCTACTCCGGCTGGGGCGCGACGCTCGTCTATGCCGGTGCGCTCTTCATCGAGTCCTACGGACTGTCGACGGCGGAGGCTGGGGTGCTCCTCGGCGCCGCTGCCGTGGGTTACTTCCCAGGCACGCTGCTCGCGCGTAGACACATGGAGCACCACGCGCGCACGCTGCTCGTCGTCCTCGGGCTGACGGCCGCTGCTGGCACGGCCCTGCTCGGGCTCGTGCGGCCCTCGCCGGCGGCCAGCCTCATCCTCTTCGCGGCTTGCATGGCGGCGATCGGCGGCCGCACGATTGCCGGCAGCAGCTTCGGGCTCGACGCGGCACCGGATCAGCGCGTTGCCGTGATGAGCTTGCGCGCGGCGGCGATCCAGTTCGGCTACCTACTCGGGGCCGCCTCCGGCGGCGCGGCCCTGGCCGCGGGGGGCTACGGCCTGCTCGGGGCGACGCTCGGCGTCCTGTTTCTGCTGGGCGTCGCGCCGCACCTATGCCCCCCTGCCCGTTGGGCCAGTACCGGCAAGGGCGCGATTCCTGCCTTGGCAACCAACATCGCTTACCAATCTGAGAAGAGCTGAGCCGACCTGAGCGAACGCATTCGGCTCTATAGAGCCTCAGCCCCTGCCCCGGGCTCTGGCCGGCGGACTGGCGATCGCGGGGCTCGCGGCCTCGCCCGCCGGCGCGCTGCCGGCCGAGCAGGTTCAGGGGTCGGGGAGACGGAGACAGGGGAGTCGAGCCCCGACACGCTCGCCCCGACCGTCACCCGGAGTATCGACGACGGGTTCGACGTGGGATCCGCCGCGATCGGCGCGGGCGGCGCTACGGCGTTGCTGCTCCTCAGCGCGGCCGGAGCTTCGACGCTGTCCGGCCGCCGTCGCCAAGCCCACCCGGCCAGCTGACGGAAGCACTGGTCACAGTCAACGAAGCAAGGAGTCCCATGAACCTCAGACGAGCCGTCATTTCTGCAGTCGCGTCGCCTCGTGGGCTGCGCCCGCAGAAGCCGCACCTTCGTGCGTTGGGCAGTTCGCCAGCACGCTCGTACCTCAGTACCCGGGCCAGTTTGGGTCGGACAACAGCCAGGAGGCGCGTGCCGCTGAACCGAACTACGGGTCCGGCGTCGTCTCCCCGTTCGCTCGGGCGGACGGTCAGAACTGCCCGTGATCGCGTGACCCCGCGGGCGTAAGACCGGCGGCCCGAGCGGCAGCTCGGACCGCCGGTCGCCTTCGCTGGTGCGATGAGTTCGCAGGTCGCGCCTGGTCTTGTTGAGCGACAAGTTGATAGACCGCCGGGTCAGCCCCCGGGGAGGAGACCGACAGATGTCAGCACGAATCGTTGTGACGGAGTTCGTATCGCTCGACGGCGTGATGGAGGCGCCGGGAGGCGAGCCGGACTTCAAGTACCCGGGTTGGACCTTCGAGTTCGACCGCGGCGACGACGGCAACCAGTTCAAGCTGGACGAGACGCGAGAGGCCGACGCCCTGCTGATCGGGCTGCGCACCTATGAGAGCTTCGCGGGCGCCTGGCCCAAGCGTGAGGGCGAGTTCGCCGACAAGTTCAACGCGATGCCGAAGTTCGTCGTCTCGACGACGCTCAAGGACCCGGAGTGGAACAACACGACCGTCCTCGACAGCGGCGACGCGACGGCCCAGGTGCGCAAGCTGAAGGAGGAGTTCGACGGCGAGCTGCAAGTGCCGGGCAGCCACCGGCTGGTCCAGGAGCTGATCGAGAGCGACCTCGTCGACCAGATCAACCTGATGGTCTTCCCGGTGATCCTCGGGACGGGCAAGAAGGCCTTCGAGGAGACGCCCGATCGCCGCAACCTTCGGCTCAAGGAGTCGACGGTCGTGGGGGACGGTGTCGCCGTGATGATCTACGAGCGGGCCGACTGAGGCAGCGGCACCCGCCGCGCGGGGTCCGGCTTCGTTCCCGGCGCGGGAGCTACAGCGCCTGCCCGAAGTACTCCTCGCCCACAGGGCTCTTGACGAAGTCCTCCAGCGCGGTCCTTCCGCCGCCGACTATCGGATCGCCGTGCGCGAAGAGGAGGTGATCGAAGTCGCGCGTCAGGAGGCCGCGGAGGCGTCCTTCATCCCACGCTTCACGGCGGCGGGATCGTCTCCGAGCGGTGCATGACTCGATGCGTCAGGCCGCGGCGGCTTCGAGCTGCGCGACGACATCCGGCCCGGTGAGCGGGCCGAGGTGGCCGGGCAGCACGATGGCAGGCTGGATGGCGGCGAGCTTGGCGATCGACCGCCTGGCCTGCGCGGTGTCGAGGTTGTAGGCGTCGAGCGGCACGGCGGGCGGCTGGGGCTTGCCGTGCATGTCGGTCAGGTAGAAGCAGTCGGAGACCAGCGCGACGCGGTCGCGTGCGCGCCATAGGCCGATGAGCCCCGGGGCGTGGCCGGGCAGGTCGATCACCTCGAACCCCGCGATGACATCGCCCTCCTCGACCGTGCCGTCGATGTGGACAGGTCCGCCATCCCACACGAAGCGGTGGCTGAAACCGTGCAGCAGGCGCACGTCGAGCGGCAGCTCGTCCGTCCGCCAGTAGTCGCGGCCGCCGGAGCCCTGGGCTTGCGCGACCGCGTCGGGGTGGCAGAGGACGTCGGCGTAGGCGCGCAGCGCCGGTGCGGCGCCGCGGTGGTCGGTATCGCCGTGGCCAAGGACGACTCGGGTGATGCCGCCGAACCGACGGGCGCCGGCGACGATCGCCCCGGCCATTCCTTTCTCGCCAGCGTCGTAGACGGTGACTCCCGAGGCGTCGGGCTCCTTGACGAGATAGACGTTCATCGTCCGAAGCAGGCCGCCGCGCAGCAGCCAGACGCCGTCGGCAACGCGCTCCCGGCGCGGCGCTCGAGAGCCTCCGCAGGCGCGGGCGGGAGCGGACGGGGGCCGGCCGTACGGCGGTCGGGGCCGTCGGAAGGGTCATGGCGACAGCTTCGCCGAATCGCCGGCGCCACGTGAGCCGATCCTCTGTCAAGGCAAGCCGGCCCGAGCATGGTTGCGCGACCTCACCCACGAGGATGACGTCCGCAATGGCTTCATCGCCTCTCGACAGCGTTAATCAGGGGCGTGATGCCGCGGACGCCGTCGAACGTCGGCACTGTTCACTGCCGCTTCCATGCGAGGCGGCAGGTCGGCGACACTCGGCCATGAGTGCTGCTTCGCGAGCAAACCCGTCATTGGACGCAGACCTGGTCGAGCAATATCCGCACTTGACATTCGGCATGCGCGCTTATAATATGCGCGCATGTCATCTTCCTACACATACACGCAGTCCATCGAGGCGGACGTCTCGCCCGAGGCGATCTGGGAGCTGTACGAGGATGTTTCCACCTGGCCGCGCTGGGACGCCCAGGCGGAGCGGATCACGCGCGACGGGCCGTTCGCGGTGGGCACCACCGGCACCATGAAGTTCGTGGGCCAGGAGCCGCTCGACTACCGGCTGACGAAGGTCGTCCCGAAGCGCGAGTTCGTCGACGAGACGCCCGTCGGGGAGCTCGTCGTGCGGGTCTCGCACCTGCTCGAGCCGCTGGCGGGAGAGCGGGTTCGGATCACGTACGCGGCCGAGATCGACGGTCCCGAGGAGCAGGCACGCGAGGTGGGGCCGATGATCACGGCCGACTTCCCGGACACGATGGCGTCGCTGATCGCCCTCGCCAAGGAGCGGTCGTCATAGCCGGGCCACGGCCGAGGACGCGGTTCGGGACGCCCGAGCGCAGTCCGGGCTTCCTCCTCTGGCGGACGACGCTCTCGTGGCAGCGGCGGATCCGCTCAGCGCTCGAGCCGCACGGCCTCACCCACGTGCAGTTCGTCCTGCTGGCGTCGCTCTGGTGGCTCGAGGACCACGAGTCCGAGCCACCGAGCCAGGCCCGACTCGCTGACCAGGCCGGAACCGACCGGATGATGACGAGCCAGGTGATCCGCAAGCTGGAGGCGCGCGGCCTACTCGAGCGAAGCGCCCATCCGGACGACGCCCGGGCTCGGCGGCTTCACCTCAGCGAGCAAGGCCGGGCGCTCGTCGCGCGGGCGCTGGCCGACGTCGAGGCGGCGGACGCCGACTACTTCGCCGCGCTGGAGGACCGGCGAGGGGCGTTTCTGGACGCGCTCTCGGCGCTGGCCGGCACGGCGACGCGCACGGACGGACGACGATGACCAAGGACCGGATGCGTGCCGTTCGACTCCACTCGCTAGGCGATCCCGCGAGCCTCAGGCACGAGACGATCCCTACACCCACGTCGGGCGAGGGGGAGGTGCTCGTCCGCGTCCACGCGGCGGCGATCACGCGGGACGAGCTCGAGTGGCCGGAGGGTCGGCTGCCCGCCACGCCCTCGTATGAGCTCTCGGGGACGGTCGCCGCAGTCGGCCCGGGTGTCGGCGGTGTCGAGGTGGGCGACGCTGTGTTCGCCCTCAGCCCCTTCGACCGGGACGGGGCCGCGGCCGACTTCGTCGTCACCCCCGACGAGGTTCTCGCGCCCAAGCCGCGCAGCCTCGACCACGTCGAAAGCGCGGCCGTCCCGCTCGCGGCACTGAGCGCTTGGCAGGGCCTGTTCGACAACGGCCGGCTCTCGAGCGGCCAGCGCGTGCTGATCCACGGCGCCGCGGGCGGCGTGGGCGGCTTCGCCGTGCAGCTCGCCCGCGCGCGGGGGGCGGAGGTCATAGCCACGGCGTCGACGGCGAACGTCCAAGTGGCCGCCGAGCTCGGCACGAACCAGGTGATCGACCACACGAGCGAGCACTTCGAGGATCTGGTCGAGCCGGTCGACCTCGTCTTCGATACAGCCGGCGGCGAGCGGCTCGAGCGCTCGCCGGCCGTCCTCCGGACTGGCGGCAGGCTGGTGTCGATAGCCGAAGAGCCGCCGGCGGCGACCGGCGGCGAGATCGAGGCCGTCTACTTCGTGGTCGAGCCGAACCGGCACCAGCTGGGCGAGCTCGCGCGGCTCGTCGAGGTAGGTCGCCTACGGCCGACGATCGACAAGACGTTCTCGCTCACGGAGGCGAGGGAGGCCTTCGAGCGGAGCCTTGCAGGGGATCGCAGCGGGAAGATCGTGCTGACGCAGTGAGTTCCGGCCAAGCCGCCGGGTGGCGTGGTCACCCAGCCGGTCGTGTCCCGGCGGCGGGCTAGGGCCGTACGTTGCAGCCGCGGCCCCTGCAGCGGTCGAGCTTGGCCAGCTTCCTTGCGAGCCTGGCCTTGACCGCCCCGTAGGCCGGGTGGAGGGCGACGTTCCGTAGCTGGGCGGGGTCCTTCCCACGGACGCCGAGATCCTGGCCGCGCGCGAGCACCGGCTCGCCGGGCTGGAGCGGGCGGCGCTGATCTGCTGCGAGCCATGGCCGGGCGCCTGAGCCGTCACGCCCGCCCGTCCCAGCTCTCCGCCCGGCGCGCGAGACCCTCGACGAAGAGCGCGAGGAGCAGCTCGAAGCGCCGCTTGGGATCGGCGAACGCATTCGGCTCTGCAGAGCCTCACCGGACCCCAGCTGCTGTGGGATTCCCTCGTCGTGGTCCAGGCGGTCGCGGGTTCGACTCCCGTCGCTCACCCCTCAGGCCCTCCGCGTGTCGTGGGCCGCTGGCCTCGAAGGCGACGACCATGGACGTCGAGAGGCGCAGACCGCGAACATGGCGCGATCGGTCAAGCTGTCACGGCTCAAGAGACTGAGCTGCCGATGAAGCGCACCGCTGGCCTGATCGTCCTGGTCGCCGCGGGTCTACTCGCGGGCGCCGCCTCGCCCGCCGATGCAGCGTCGCTCTCGCGGCTCGGCCACAAGGGCCGCTGGGTCACTGACAACAAGGGGCGCGTGGTCGTCCTGCACGGCTGGAACATGGTCAACAAGCTGCCGCCGTACGCTCCAAGCGCGCTCGGCTTTGGCGACGACGACGCCGCGTTCCTGGCCCGCAACGGCTTCAACTCCGTCCGGCTTGGGATCATCTGGAAGGCGCTCGAGCCTTCGCCCGGCGTCTACGACGACGCCTACCTGGGTCGGATCGCCCGCACGGCGCGGGTCCTGCGGCGGCACGGGATCTATGTGCTGCTCGACTTCCATCAGGACATGTACAACGAGCGCTACCAGGGGGAGGGGGCGCCGGATTGGGCGATCGTCGGCGAGGCGGCGAGTGAGGGCCCCGGCGCCCAGGCCGGCTTCCCGACCAACTACATCGTCAACGATCCGCTCAACCACGCCTATGACGCGTTCTGGGCTAACACGCAGGTGCCGGGCACTGGACGCGGGGTGCAGGAGTTCTATGCCGACGCCTGGCGCCACGTGGCCCGGCGCTTCCGGACGACGCCCGGGATTGTCGGCTACAACCTCTTCAACGAACCCTGGGGGGGAACAATCGTGCGGGACTGCGCCCTCGCAGGCGCGGCCACCTCTCCGGCGGGCAACTGCCCCGCGGCCAGCGCGTTCGAACGGGAGAAGCTCACGGGCTTCCACACGCGCGTGATCAGGGCGATCCGTCGGGTCGACAGGCGCACGGTGGCCTGGTACGCGCCCTTCCTCACCTTCGATTTCGGGTTGCGCACCTCGCACGGCGACACCCGCGACCGGAATGCGGGCTTTGCGTTCAACGCCTACTGCGGGCAGGCGGATCCGCTGACGGCTGCGGTGCTGCCCTTCGCCCGGGGCAAGCCCTGCAGCTACACCGCCGAACTCAGCTTCGACAACGCCGACGCCGTCAGCCGTCGCACCGGTGACGCGCTGCTCGCAACCGAGTATGGGGCGACGGACACGTCCAAGGACTGGGTCGACTACATCGCGGCCGCCGACCGTCACACGGTCGGCTGGACCCACTGGGCCTACTGGAATCAGGACGTCTGCTGCCCCAGGCCGATCGAAGGTCTGCTCGTGGACATCCACAAGCCGCCGGCCGGCGCGAACGTGAAGAGGACGAGACTGCAGCTCACCGCTCGGCCCTACCCCGCGATCGTCTCGGGCACGCCTCGCTCGTTCAGGTTCAGGAGCGGGAGCCGGACCTTCACGCTTCGTTACTCGACCCGGCGGGCCGGCCGGCGCAAGCGGTTCAAGGATGGGTCGATCAGCCGCGTCGTCCTGCCCCGGGTTCAGTACGTGGGCGGCAGGTATCGCGCGCTCGTCAGCGGCGCGCGCGTAGTGTCGCGTCCCCGCGCGAGGGTCCTGCGGCTGGCGTCCTGCCAAGGTGCCAAGGGAGTGAAGCTGCGGATTACCCGCGGGCGCACGCCGCGGAGATCACGTCGCTGTACGTAAGCAATCCGACATATCAGCTGCAGGCCGTCTGGCGCCTCGGCGACCGAACGTGCCGAAGCCTCTATGTCCGTCCAATGCCAGTGAGAGGGGGAGAGGGATACGGTTGGCTCGTAGGAGTACGAAAAAGGAGGTTGAGATGGCTGGCGTTCAGTTGCTGGATTTCGATTCGCCTGACGAGACTCGCATGCCGGAGAAAACGCGGGTGGACGTAGTGCGGATGGGCGATACCACTGCCGCCAGGTTCGCGTTCGAGCCCGGGTGGAGGTGGTCGGAGTGTGTGAAGCCGGTGGCCGGGACTGACAGCTGCCAGGTTCGGCATGTCGGTGTCGTACAGTCCGGACGGTTGGTCGCCAAGCACGAGGATGGCTCTGAAGTCGAGGTGGGTCCCGGCGCGGCGTATCTGATCGAGCCGGGTCACGATGCCTGGGTCGTCGGCGACGAGCCGTTCGTGGCCTTCGAGTTCGAGTCACGGTCGGCAGAGGAGTACGCCCGGGAGTGAGACGCCCGACAGGCGGCTGTATCAGCGCTTCACCGCAACGGTCGTGCCTCGGTGTAGCGGATGGCGGCGCCCTCGACCGGCACGACGAGTAACCGGTCGGTCTCGCCGCGCTGCCCGCTTCGCGCAGCCCCGGCGCGCCGAGGACGCCGCCGGGGTCGCGCTGCGGCCCTTGCGGCGAACGTGATCGACTTGATCACCGGTCCGAGTCGAAAGCAACTTCGCCCTCGCGGGGCTCCCGGCGGCCTGCTGATGCTCGTCTAGCGCCCAGAACGGCCGTGGCCTCCGGCGAGAATTGGCGTGCAGGTGGCGCGTACCGAGTGCGCAGCGCCCGTGGCTCCCCTGGCCTCGCCGTCGGGCTTGCCAAGGCCAGCGGGCTACGCGGGATGGGGCTGGCTCCACACCGCCCACGGCGTCGCGATCATGCTCCGGGAACTGTCCTACCAGCAGCTTGATTGAGTAGCTGCGCGCAGGCGAGATCGGTCGTCCACTGCTCGTATGCCTCCCGATCGAAGGGATGGCAGTCCAACGCATCGAGCGGGCCCCATCGAAGGGGGCGGACGTCGCGCCCCATCAGCGAGCGTCCTCGTCGGCTTATGGCACAAGCACGAGCTTTCCCTTCGCCGCCGAGCGCTCGAGCAGCTCGTGAGCGCGACGAGCGTCGGACAGCGGCAGGCGCTCGGCCACGACCGGGTGGATCTTGCCCTCACGGAGCAGCTCGAGCAGGACCTGGAAGTCCTCCCGGAACCAGTCCTGGTGGGGGCTGCGCAGCTTCTGGACCCTGTAGCCCATCACCCGCCGGCGGGGCGAGAGCGTGCCCCAAAGCCAGACGATCGCGGTCGCCGGCCACCACTCAAGCCACCCTCGCCAGCTCTTGCGCCCTTGCACCATCGTGTTGTAGTTGCCGATCATGATGAGCCGCCCGCCGGGATCTCCCCTGATCTGATCGCCGACCCGCAGCGCGCG
>JBKPHP010000150.1:0-4446 GCA_046729895.1 Actinomycetota bacterium | reverse complement strand
GCTCGAGATCGAGGGGATCGGTGTGCTGTCGAACCGGGTCGGGTCCCCGGTGTGAGCCGCTGCAGCGACCGTGGACGCGTTTGCCGCGAGAGACGTCGTCAAAGCGCCCAGATCAGGTGGGCCGAGCTCAGCGAACCGCGGGGCGGCGGCCCGCCGCCTCGGCCGCGCGGCGGGCGGCTCGGGCTGCCCTGACGGCACCCCGGCGGCCGTCGCGGCGGAGCGCCGTGTGGAGTCCCCGGACCTCCTCGAAGACCACCTCGGAGGCCGCCTGAGCCTGCTCCTTGGTGGGGTGCTCCACACGCTCGAAGCGGAGCGGCTTGCCGTAGTGGATCGTGACCTTTGGGAAGCGGAGGCGCTTCCAGTCGCGGGCGCTCTCGGAGCCGGCGATCGCCGTTGGGATAACAGGCACGCCCGACTCCAGAGCCAGTCGTCCCAGCCCGTGGCGGGGCTTGCCCAGCCTTCGGCTCCGTGACCGCCCTGCCTCCGCGTACATGACGACCAGGTCCCCCTGGCCGAGGACCGCATGCGCCGTCTTGAAGGCCTCCTCGTCGTGATGCCCGCGCCGGACCGGGAACACCCCGCCGTGCCTGTAGATGAACTGCATCGGTCGCTTGAAGAGCTGCGACTTGGCCATGAACCGGACCTTGCGACGCAGATAGACCGCCACGAAGAAGTGATCCAGGAAGGAGAAATGGTTGGGCGCGACGATCACCGCCCCCTCCGCCGGGACGTTCTGCGAGTCGATGCAGCGGGCCCTGAAGAACAGGACGACGTACGGGGTGAGCACCAGCCGGGCGAGGTGGTACACCCAGTCCGGCCCGCGGCGGCGCGCGCGCTCGTGGAAGCGGGTGAAGTACTCGGCCGGGCGGGGGTCCTTGTAGACCTGCTCCTTCACGTGGTTGTTGCTACCCGGAGCCGCGGCGAGGGTTACTTGCGTGCCCAGTCGCGGGCGTGCTCCAGGGCGCGGCGCCAGCCGGCCAAAAGCTCCTCGCGAAGGTCTTTGGACATGGACGGCTCGTAGCGGGCCGCCTGTCGCCACATGGCCCGCACGTCGTCCTCGGTCCACAGCTCGGTGGCCACTCCCGCGAGGTAGGCCGCACCCAGCGCCGTCGTCTGGGAGACCTCCGGCACCACCACCGGCACACCGAGCATGTCCGCCTGGAAGCGCATGAGCCAAGAGTTGTTCACGGCCCCGCCGTCGGCCTTCAGCTCCTCGAGGCGTGCCCCGCTTGCGGCTTCCATCGCTCGGACGGCGTCGACGGTCTGGTAGGCGATCGACTCGAGAGCCGCCCGCGCCAGGTGCGCCCTGCCGGCGCCCCGGGTGAGCCCGACGACCGTTCCGCGCGCGTAGGGGTCCCAGTGGGGAGAGCCGAGGCCCGTGAAGGCGGGGACGAGGTAGACGCCGTCGTTGGAGTCCAGGGAGCGCGCGAGCTCCTCGGTCTCCTCGGGTGCCTCGATGATCCCCAGGGCGTCGCGGAGCCACTGCACGGCAGCTCCGGTTATGAAGATCGCCGCCTCCAGCGCGTAGTCCACACGCTCTTGTACTCCCCAGGCCACAGTGGTCAGCAGGCCCGCGGGTGCGGGAGGTGCCTCTGCTCCCGCGTTCTCTAGCACGAAGCTTCCCGTCCCGTAGGTGTTCTTGCCCAGCCCGCGCTCATGGCAGGCCTGCCCGTAGAGGGCGGCCTGCTGGTCGCCGGCGATTCCGGCCACCGGCACCTGGCCGCCGAACTCCGAGGTCTCGCCGTAGACGTGGGCGCTCGGCAGCGGATCGGGCAGCGAGTCCGCCTCGACCGAAAGTAGCTCGCAAAGCTCCCTGTCCCAGGAGAGCTTGCGGATATCGAACAGGAGCGTTCGGGACGCGTTGGAGTAGTCCGTCACGTGCCGGCCAGTCAGCTTGAACACGAGCCACGAGTCGATCGTCCCGAAGGCGGCGCTCGGGTCCACGCCCGCCTCCCTGATGAGCCACTCCATCTTGGTGCCCGAGAAGTAGGGGTCGAGCACGAGCCCCGTCCGCTCGCGGAACAGCGGCTCCTTGCCGTGTTCGCGCAGCTCGTCGCAGCGGGCCGCCGTGCGGCGGTCCTGCCAGACCAGCGCTCGGTGGAGCGGCTCGCCGGACATCGGCTCCCAGGCGACGACCGTCTCACGCTGGTTGGTGATGCCGATGCCTGTGAGGCCGCGGCCGTCCGTCCTGGCGACGTCCAGAGCCTCGTGCGCGACGGCGCGGGTGACGTCCCAGATCTCATTCGCGTCGTGCTCCACCCAGCCGGGCCGCGGAAAGTGCTGGCGAAACTCCCGATAAGCGCTTCCCGCCGGCCGGCCGCGGTCGTCGAACACGATGCAGTGGGTGCCCGTCGTGCCCTGATCGATCGCGAGGATCACGTGGGCGCGGAAGGTATCGTGCCGCGACCCCGATCCGGGACCAGGAGGAAGTGTTGCCAGAGGTCGAAGCTCACATCACCGGCACCGTCTGGAAGATCGAATGCGAGGTCGGCCAGGAGGTGGAGGAGGGCGACACTCTCGTGATCCTGGAGTCGATGAAGATGGAGATGCCCGTCGAGGCGGAGGACGATGGCGTGGTGAGGGAGATCAACTGCGAGGAGGGCCAGTCGGTCTCGGAGGGCGACACCCTGGTCGTCCTCGAGTGACCGAGCTCGCCTCAGGCAAGCTCCTGTTCGACGAACCCGCGGACGGGGTCGCGCGGTTGACGATCTCGAATCCCGAACGCCGCGGCGCGCTCGACCACGAACTGCTCGACGCGATGGCGGAGGCAGCCGGGCGGCTCGAGGCGCGCTGCCTGGTGATAGCGGGATCCGGCGCGGTCTTCTCCGCCGGTTACGACATCGGCAACCTCGAGGGGCGGGAGTTCGAGGAGGCCGCCGAGAGGCTGGTGGCACATCCCTTCCATGCGGCGATCGAAGCGCTTGAGGCGTACCCCTACCCCGTGCTGGGCCAGATCAACGGGCACGCCATCGGAGGCGGTCTGGAGCTCGCCCTCACCTGTGACATGCGGCTGGCCGCACGCGGCGTCCAGCTGGGGATGCCGCCCGCAAAGCTGGGACTGATCTACTCGCACACCGGGCTGAGGAAGTTCCTGGACGCGTGCGGAACGGCCAACACCGCCGAGCTCTTCCACGTCGGCAGAAGCGTGGACGCCGACCGAGCCGAGCGCATGGGCCTGGTCAACGCGGTGGTCGAGCCCGATGAGCTCGAGCAGCGCGTCCTGGACCTGGCCGGCGAGATTGCCGGGAATGCCCCGCTCGCCCTCGCCGGCAACAAGCGCATCATCCGCACGCTGCGCGAGCTGCCCTCCGCGCTGCCGGAGGAGGTCGAGCGCGAGCTGGTGGAGCTGCGCGAGTCCTGCTTCCGCTCGGAGGACTTCCGCGAGGGGGTACGGGCGTTCGCGGAGAAACGCAGGCCGGAGTGGAAGGGACGCTAGGGGCGAGCCGGCTGCAGCGACTCGCTCTCGTGCGCGTACTGGGACCCCTCGACGTCGAGCACCGGGAGCCGGTCGTCGAGCCACTCAGGCAGCCACCACGTGGTGAGCCCGAACATCCGCATGGTCGCCGGGAGCAGCACGAGGCGCACGATCGTGGCGTCGATCAGAACGGCCGTGGCCAGCCCCACGCCGAACTGCTTGAGGATGACGAAGTCGGAGAGGGCGAAGGCCGTGAAGACCGCGATCATGATGGCCGCGGCGCCCGTCACGACCCTGGCGGTCTTCGCGATTCCGAACTCGATCGCCGAGTTGTTCGATTGCGTGCGCACGAACTCCTCCCGCATCCGGGTCAGGAGGAAGACCTGGTAGTCGATCGACAGCGCGAAGGTGATCGTGAAGATGCTGGCGACCGACATCACGTCCAGCGCCCCCGCTCCGCCGAGCGGCGGGTCGTCCCCGACGAATAGCACCGAGAGCACCCCGAAGGCAGCGGCCACCGTGATCAGGTTGAGGATCACCGCGATCGCCGGCAGGAACAGCGAGCGCAGGATGAGCACCAGCATCAGGTAGGTGACCAGGGCGATCATCGCCACGAGCAGCGGAAGACGCCCGGAGGTGACGCGGTCGTAGTCGACCATCTTCCCGGCGGCGCCTCCCACGGCGGCGTCGAGCCCGCTGTCCTTCTCGAACCTCCGAGTCTCCTTCTCGACGCTGTCGACGAGCTTCGTCGTACGCGGATCGTTCGTGGGCACGTTGGGCAGGATCGAGATGCGCCCGACCTCTCCGCCGCCCTTGTCGACGTCGACCAGGAAGGTCGAAGCATCGCGATCCAGGGCGTGGGCACCGTCCAAAGCGGCGACCTGGACGTAGCCGGACCTGAAGAAGTTGGGCGACTTCCTCTGGAGCTGATCCATGCCCCGGAGCGGCTTGAACGGGCCCGTGCGGTATCTGAGCTGGTCGGCCCTCAGAGCCGCCAGGTCCTGGCCCTCCTCGAGCCCAGACTCGAGCGG